>NZ_SSOE01000019.1:0-220606 GCF_029871175.1 Pseudomonas sp. BN607 | reverse complement strand
CGGGAGGCGAATCATACAGCACTTGAAAGCGCTGTCAACCATCATCTCAACCGCTGGCGATCAGTAGATCGTAGCCCTTACAGCACCTTCCGAACCGCCTAACTCATTGAATCTCAAGGAGTTTGTCGTTCCGTTGTCGCTGGAAGTGGGGCGCATTATAAGGGGATTCGAAAGGCCGTCAACCTTTAATTTCAAGAAACCTTAACATTGCTGAAAACAAAGCGGGGAGGCCTACCGGCCTCCCCGCTTCTATATAGCTACATCACCTAGGCAATCACTCAGCCTTCAGGCTAACCCGGCCAAACGACTTCTTGCCCGCCTGACACACATGGGTAGCACCAAGGACAAACATGAAGTCCTTGTCGACCACTGCACCATCCACTTTCACCGCGCCGCTATTCAGCAAGTCTCGCGCCTGTGCAGAGTTCTTGACCAGACCAGCCCGGTTCAGCACCGCAGCAATTGGCAGGTCTTCCGCCGCAGCCACTTCGATCTCCGGCAAGTCTTCCGGCAGCTCGCCTTCCTTCATACGGTTACCGGCAGCACGGTGAGCATTGGCCGCCGCCTCCTCACCATGGAAGCGCGCCACAATTTCTTCCGCCAGCTTGATCTTGATGTCACGCGGGTTGGCGCCATTGGCAACATCGGCCCGGTACTGCTCGATTTCTTCCATCGAGCGGAAGCTCAGCAGCTCGAAGTAACGCCACATCAGGGTATCCGGGATCGACACCAGCTTGCTGTACATCACCCCTGGCGCTTCCTGGATGCCGACATAATTCCCCAGCGACTTCGACATCTTCTTCACGCCGTCGAGCCCTTCGAGCAGTGGCATGGTCACGATGTTCTGCGCTTCCTGACCATAAGACCGCTGCAGTTCACGCCCCATCAGCAGGTTGAACTTCTGGTCGGTACCGCCCAGCTCGACGTCCGCTTTCAGCGCTACCGAATCGTAGCCCTGCACCAGCGGATAGAGGAACTCGTGAATGGCGATCGGCTGATTGGTGGTGTAGCGCTTGTCGAAGTCATCACGCTCCAGCATGCGCGCGACGGTGTACTGCGAAGCCAGGCGAATGAAGTCGGCAGGGGTCAGCTTGTCCATCCACGTGGAATTGAACGCGACTTCAGTCTTGGCCGGGTCGAGAATCTTGAATACCTGCTGCTTGTAAGTCTCGGCATTGTCCAGCACCTGCTCGCGGGTCAGCGGTGGGCGCGTGGCGCTCTTGCCGCTCGGGTCGCCGATCATGCCGGTGAAGTCACCGATCAGGAAGATGACCTGGTGCCCCAGATCCTGGAACTGGCGCAGCTTGTTGATCAGCACCGTGTGACCCAGGTGCAGGTCCGGGGCGGTCGGGTCGAAGCCGGCCTTGATGCGCAGAGGTTGGCCGCGCTTGAGCTTCTCCACCAGTTCCGACTCGACCAGTACTTCTTCCGCACCGCGCTTGATAAGCGCCAGCTGCTCTTCAACCGACTTCATAGACAAACCCGCAAGGCTCAGATTCAGGGGGAGCCAACCATACAAGATCGGCCGTCAAATACAAGTTTCGCAAAGGAATGTGACCCGAGCACGGGCTTGCGGCGTCTACGCGCCCTTGCGTGAAAATGGATTTGGTTATATTTTATACAGTTATTTCATCTTCATCATGTCATTCATCTTTTCCATTTCACTTTTTTCAAAGTCACTTTACCCATGACCAACGAACCGCCTAAAGCGCCCCCGCTTTATCCGAAGAGCCATCTGTTGGCCGCCAGCGGCATCGCCGCCCTGCTCAGCCTGGCTTTGCTGGTATTTCCCTCCAGCGAAGTGGAAGCCAAGAAAACCACCCTCAACCTCGAGCTCGAAAGCCCTGCCGAGCAGCTGAAAGACGAATCCCGCGCCGCGCCACTGGTGCAAGCCGAAGGTGAGCAAGGCTCGCCTTTCGCCCAGATAGAAGAGGCTACCCCCGAAACCCAGAAGGCCGATCAGCAGGCCCCGGCCGCCGAACCGGTTGCCGAGACCGCCAAGGAGCCTGGCCACCGTGAAGTCACCGTAGCCCGCGGCGATACGCTGTCCACCCTGTTCGCCAAGGTCGGCCTGCCAGCCAATGCGGTGCATGACTTGCTGGCCAGCAACAAGCAGGCCAAGCAATTCAGCCAGCTCAAGCATGGCCAGGTCTTGCAATTCGAGCTCGACAAGGATGGCCAGTTGGCCAGCCTGCACAGCAAAGTCAGCAACCTCGAAACCATTCGCCTGACCAAAACCGCCAACGGCTACGCATTCAACCGTGAAATCAGCAAGCCGGTGATACGCACCGCCTATGCCCACGGCGTGATCAAGAGCTCGCTGTCAGCTTCGGCCCAGCGCGCCGGCCTGTCCCACAGCATGACCATGGACATGGCCCGCGTGCTGGGCTACGACATCGACTTCGCCCAGGATATTCGCCCAGGGGACGAGTTCGACGTGGTCTACGAACAGAAGGTGATGGACGGCAAGGTCGTCGGCACCGGTAACATCCTGTCTGCGCGCTTCACCAACCGCGGCAAAACCTACACTGCCGTGCGCTACACCAACAAGCAGGGCAACACTACCTACTACACCGCCGACGGCAACAGCCTGCGCAAGGCATTCATCCGTACCCCGGTGGACTTCGCCCGCATCAGCTCGCGCTTCTCCGCCGGTCGCAAGCACCCCATCCTGAACAAGATCCGCGCCCATAAAGGCGTCGACTACGCGGCCCCACGCGGTACCCCGATCAAGGCAGCCGGTGACGGTCGCATCGAACTGGCCGGGCGCCGTGGTGGCTACGGCAATACCGTGATCATCCAACATGGCAACCGCTACAAGACGCTGTATGGCCACATGCAGGGCTTTGCCAAAGGCATCAAGACCGGCAGTACGGTCAAACAGGGCCAGATCATTGGCTACATTGGCACTACCGGCCTGTCCACCGGACCACACCTGCACTACGAGTTCCAGGTCAACGGCGTGCACGTCGACCCGCTGAGCCAGAAGGTGCCAATGGCTGACCCGATCGCCAAGAACGAACGTCAGCGCTTCCTGCAGCAGAGCCAGCCGCTGATCGCCCGCATGGATCAGGAAAAGGCCACCCTGCTCGCAGCGAACAAGCGCTAAGCCATGGCGCTCTACCTGGGGGTGATGTCCGGTACCAGCCTCGATGGCCTGGACATCGCCCTGATCGAACAAGGCGAGCAGCTTGAACTGCTCGCCACTCACTACCTGCCCATGCCCCCAGACCTGCGCCAGGACCTGCTCGCCCTGTGCAGCAGCGGCCCTGACGAGATTGCCCGAGCAGCACTGGCGGAAAATCGCTGGGCCAGCCTGGCCGGCGAAGGTATCCGCCAACTGCTGGCTCGCCAGGGGCTGAAGCCTGACGCCGTTCGCGCCATCGGCAGCCACGGCCAGACCATTCGCCATGAACCGGCCCGCGGCTTTACTGTACAGATCGGTAACCCCGCACTGCTCGCCGAGCTGACCGGCATCAGCGTGGTCGCCGACTTCCGCCGTCGCGATGTGGCTGCCGGCGGCCAGGGCGCGCCACTGGTACCGGCCTTCCACGAAACCCTGTTCAGCCAGCTTGGCCGACGCCTGGCAATCCTCAACGTAGGCGGTTTCAGCAATCTAAGCCTGATCGAGCAGGACAAGCCGGTTCATGGGTTCGATTGCGGCCCGGGGAACGTGCTGCTGGATGCCTGGATCGAGCGCGAGTACGGCCACGCCTACGATGCAAATGGTGCCTGGGCTGCCTCGGGTGTGGCGCAGCCCAGCTTGCTCAGCGCACTGATGGCTGACCCGTTCTTTGCCGGCAGCGGCCCCAAGAGTACCGGCCGCGAGGTGTTCAACCTGCCTTGGCTGGATCGCCACCTGGCCAACCTGCCGGCATACCGGGCCCAGGACGTGCAGGCGACACTGCTGGAGCTGACCGCACGCAGCGTCATCGATTCGCTTGGCAAAGCCCAGCAAGGCACCGAGGCGCTGTTGGTCTGTGGTGGGGGCGCCCGCAACGGCGCACTGATGGCCCGTCTTGGCCAACTGCTACCCGCGGCCCGTGTGGCAAGCACTGGCGCCTATGGCGTAGACCCGGACTGGGTCGAAGCCATGGCCTTCGCCTGGCTGGCTCACTGCTGCCTGGAGGGTATCGCCGCCAACCGCCCCAGCGTCACTGCCGCCAAGGGCCTGCGCATACTGGGCGCGATCTACCCGGCATAGCCGCTACGCCAGAAAGCAAAACGCCGCGCAATTGCGCGGCGTTTTCGTATGCCCAGCCCTTAGATCGAGAACGACGACCCGCAACCGCAGGTGGTCGCGGCATTCGGGTTCTTGATCACGAAGCGCGAGCCTTCCAGGCCTTCCTGATAGTCCACCTCAGCACCCGCCAGGTACTGGAAGCTCATCGGGTCGACCACCAGGGACACGCCCTCACGCTCGACGATGGTGTCATCTTCGGCCACGTCTTCATCGAAGGTGAAGCCGTACTGGAAGCCCGAGCAACCGCCACCGGTAACGAACACTCGCAGCTTCAGACGCTCATTGCCTTCCTCATTGACCAGGTTCTTCACCTTCTGGGCTGCCCCGTGGGTAAATTCCAGACCGGTAGGGGTGAAGGTTTCGACGCTCATGTTGATTCTCCCGGCGCGGTAGCCGCCATAAAACTCGATGACGCGCATTATCCGCTTTCCCGAGAAAATCGGTCAAGAATTGTGCGGCTTTAGTCGCGACCTGCAAAAAGGCCCGCACGACGCGGGCCTTTTCCAGTGCTGGCGGCCTTACGGCAGCAAGCCGGCATGGGACAGGCCCATGCGCTCATCCAGCCCGAACAGGATGTTGAGGTTCTGTACCGCCTGGCCGGAAGCGCCCTTGACCAGGTTGTCGATTACCGACAGCACCACTACCAGGTCACCACCCTGCGGACGATGAACGGCAATGCGGCAGACGTTGGCACCACGCACGCTTCGGGTTTCCGGATGGCTGCCTGCTGGCATCACGTCGACGAACGGTTCATCGGCGTAGCGTTTCTCGAACAGCGCCTGCAGGTCGACCGAGGTATCGACCACGTTCGCGTACAGGGTGGCATGGATGCCACGGATCATCGGCGTCAGGTGCGGCACGAAGGTCAGGCCGATATCCTTGCCAGCGGCCAGGCGCAGGCCCTGGCTGATCTCTGGCAGGTGACGATGCCCCTTGACTGCATAGGCCTTCATGCTCTCGCCGGCTTCGCAGAACAGCGAACCCACCGCGGCGCCACGGCCAGCGCCGCTGACACCCGACTTGCAGTCGGCGATCAGGCGCGACGGGTCGGCCAGGCCCGCTTCCAGCAGCGGCAGGAAGCCCAGCTGGGTGGCAGTCGGGTAGCAACCCGGCACAGCGATCAGACGCGCCTGGCGGATCTTCTCGCGGTTCACTTCTGGCAGGCCGTATACCGCGTCCTTGAGCAGCTCAGGCGCGCCATGCGGCTGCCCATACCACTTGCCCCACTCGGCGGCATCCTGCAGGCGGAAGTCGGCAGACAGGTCGATCACCTTGGTGCCGGCCGCCAGCAGCTCACCGGCCAGGGCGTGGGCAACACCATGCGGGGTGGCGAAGAACACCACATCGCAGGCCCCCAGCGCCTTGCTGTCCGGTACGCTGAACGCCAGCCCGTCATAGTGGCCACGCAGGTTCGGGTACATGTCCGCCACCGCCACGCCCGCCTCGGAGCGCGAAGTGATGACCGCCACTTCGGCCTGTGGATGCTGTGCCAGCAGACGCAACAGTTCGACGCCGGTGTAACCCGTGCCGCCGACGATACCGACCTTGATCATAACGCTTGCCCCTTATCAACGAGCCGTCTGGAAAGCGCACGATAATAGGGGGGCAAGGCGCCTGTAACAACTCTCCGGGTGACCCTTCGGGCGCTTGACCACTACTATCTGACGACCGTGATTACCTGAAGGAACTCCCTCCATGCTTTACCTATGGATCAAAGCGCTGCATATCGTCAGCGTGGTCTGCTGGTTCGCCGGCCTGTTTTACCTGCCGCGACTGTTTGTCTACCACGCCCAGAGCCAGGACAGCGTCAGCCAGGAACGCTTCGTGACCATGGAGCGCAAGCTGTACCGCGGCATCATGAACCCAGCGATGATCGCCACTTACGTGTTCGGCGCCTGGATGCTCTACCTCACCCCCGGCTGGCTGAGCCAGGGCTGGCTGCATGCCAAGCTGACCCTGGTGATTCTGCTGACCGGCTACCATCACGTGTGCGGCGCCCTGCGCAAACGCTTCGCCAATGGCACCAATACTCGCAGCCACGTTTACTACCGCTGGTTCAACGAAGTGCCTGTGCTGTTCCTGCTGGGCATCGTAATTCTGGTGGTGGTCAAGCCGTTCTGACATAGCCACCCCACCAAGGAGCCTTGCCATGTCGCTACCTGCCTCGCTCGAAGAACGCCTGCGCCTGCCAGTGGTTGCCGCACCGATGTTCCTGATTTCCAACCCCAAGCTGGTTCTGGCCTGCTGCGCTAGCGGCGTCGTTGGGAGCTTCCCGGCCTTGAACCAGCGTGACAGCGCTGGCTTCAAGGCGTGGCTGGAAGAAATCGAGACTGGCCTGGAGCAACTGCAGGCCCCGGCGCCCTATGCGGTGAACCTGATCGTCCACCCGACCAACCCGCGCCTGCAAGCCGACTTGGCCTTGTGCGTAGAGCACCGGGTGCCGATCGTCATTACCAGCCTGGGCGCAGTGAAGGAAGTGGTCGATGCCGTACACGGCTACGGCGGCCTGGTGTTCCATGATGTCACCACCCGCCGCCATGCGGAAAAGGCCGCCGAAGCCGGTGTCGATGGCCTGATTGCCGTTGCTGCCGGCGCGGGCGGGCATGCCGGCACCTGGAGCCCTTTCGCGCTGGCCGCAGAAATTCGCCAGTTCTTCGACAAGACCCTGCTGCTGGCAGGGTGTATAAACCATGGCCACGAAATCCTCGCCGCGCAACTGCTGGGGGCTGACCTGGCGTACATGGGCACGCGCTTTATTGCCACGACAGAAAGCCAGGCCCAGAACGCCTACAAACAGATGCTGCTGGATACCCACGCCGCCGACATCGTCCACACACCGGCAGTATCCGGCGTCCCCGCCAGCTTCCTGCGCCCTAGCCTGGAGCAAGCCGGCTACGACATGAACGCGCTCAAGGGCGGGCACGAACAAGGCAAGCTCAAGCCAATCGACGACGAAGCCAAGGCATGGAAGACCGTCTGGTCGGCGGGCCAGGGGGTCGGCAGTATCGATGACCTGCCTGGCACCAGCACATTGATAGCGCGCCTGCGCGACGAGTACCGGCAGGCCATTGAGCGTTGCCAGGCTCTGCGCCCAGGGGCCTTGTAGCAAAAGGCAACACCTTGCTCGGGCAAGCTGTACACTAAGCGCCCTCTTCCGCCCCCAGGAGCTTTGCATGACCCGTTACGCCATGATTACTGGTGCTTCCAGCGGCCTGGGCCTGGCCCTGGCGGAAGCACTGGCACGGCGCGGGCGCAACCTGATCCTGGTGGCACGCCAGCGCGAAACGCTGGAACCGGTGGCCATGGAGTTGACTCAGCGTTTCGGTGTCGAGGTACTGTTCCGCGCGTGCGACCTGAGCCAGCCACTGCGCCTGTCGGGCTTCGTACTGGAACTGGAAGAGGGCGAGCGACGTATCGACCTGCTGGTCAATTGTGCAGGCCAGCGCACCTACGGGCCGTTCCTTGCCCATGAGTGGGCCGATGAACAAGACCTGCTGGAGGTAAATGTGCTGGCCCTGAGCCGCCTGTGCCACGCCATCGGCAACCTGATGGCCATACAAGGCGGCGGGCAGATCCTCAACGTCGCTGGGCTGGCCGGCATGGCGCCTGGTCCGTGGATGGCCACCTACGCTGCCAGCAAGGCCTATGTGCTGAGTTTTTCCCAGGCCCTGCGCGAAGAACTCAAGCGCACCGGCATCAAGGTCTCGGTATTGTGCCCCGGCCCGGTGCGATCGGCGCGTCGGCGGATTGCCCGCCTGGATGGCAAGCCACGCTGCCTCAGCCCCGAGGAAGTGGCGCTGTACACCGTACGTGCCCTGGACAAGAACCGCACGCTGATCATGCCTGGCCGGCGCAACCGCTGGTTGGCTTTCGCCCCGCGCCTGCTGCCGCGCTGGCTGGTGCGCAAGCTGGCTGGAGTCATTCACCGCCGCTATTGCCCGGCCGGCATGGAATAGCCACTGGGCGATCGGCGCGCGGCTGAGTACACTCGGCCCGACCCTCACCATGGAGCAAGTGCTGTGGACGATCTATTCCTCAAAATCATCAACCGGGAAATCCCGGCGGATATCATCTACGAAGACGACCAGGTCCTGGCCTTCAAGGACATTGCACCCGCAGCGCCGGTACATTTCCTGGTCATCCCGAAAAAGCACATCCGTACGCTGAATGACCTGACCGAAGAAGACAAGGCCCTGGCTGGCCACATTCTGTTCACCGCCCAACGCCTGGCTGTCGAGCAAGGTTGCGAGGAAGGCTTCCGTGTGGTCATGAACTGCAACCCCAAAGGCGGGCAGACCGTCTACCACATTCATATGCACGTGCTTGGCCAGCGCCAGATGAACTGGCCACCGGGCTGATCCACGGCAAGCGACCCTGCCGCTATTGCGGTAAACTGTCGGGCACATTCTTGCGGAGGTGCCCGATGGCTACCGAACGTCACTACTCGCCGCTCGACCGCTTGTTGCTGCAGGCCGATACCGCCATGCGCACCTTGCTGCCCTTCAGCGGCCAACCCGCCCGGCCATCGCCGGCCATCATCCAGCCAGACACCGACCTGGACGAACAGCAGTCCCGCCATATTGCCGGGCTGATGCGCATCAACCACACCGGTGAGGTGTGCGCCCAGGCGCTGTACCAGGGCCAGGCCCTGACCGCCAAGCTGCCCGAAGTGCGCAAGGCCATGGAGCATGCCGCTGAGGAAGAAATCGACCACCTGGCCTGGTGCGAGCAGCGGATTCGCCAGCTGAACAGCCACCCTAGCGTGCTCAACCCGCTGTTCTACGGCATGTCGTTCGGCATCGGCGCGCTCGCCGGGCTGGTCAGCGACAAGGTCAGCCTGGGATTCGTGGCCGCTACCGAGCATCAGGTGTGCAAGCATCTGGACGAGCATCTTGAGCAGATCCCGCACGAAGACGAAAAGTCCCGGGCCATTCTCGAGCAGATGCGCATCGACGAAGAACAGCACGCCGAGTCTGCCCTGGAAGCCGGTGGCTACCGCTTCCCTGCCCCTGTGCGCTTCGGCATGAGCTTGCTGGCCAAGGTCATGACCAAGAGCACCTATCGCATCTGAAGGTTTACCCATGACGGACCGATTCGACGCCAAGGACCTGGCGCGCGCCGTGCAAGCCGGCATACTCCAGCCGGGCCAGGACCACGCCCTGCTGACCTTCCTGCGCCAGCAGCCCGCAGCACGCGGCAGCTTCCAGCTGGCCCATGTTGCCTTCTACTTTGGCGCCATGCTGATCATGGCAGCCATGGGCTGGTTGCTCACCGAAGCCTGGATGAGTATCGGCGACGGCGCATTGCTGGTCATTGCCAGCCTGTACATCCTGCTGACCACCTGGTTCGCCCTGAACCTGCAGCGTCGTGCCCAGCCTGTGGCCGCCGGCGTACTGGCAGCGGTCGCGGTCAGTATCGTGCCACTGGCGGTCTTCGCCATCGAGCGCCTGGCGGGCTGGTGGCCAATGGATGATGCACAAGCCAACTACCACCAGTACTACACCTACGTGCAAGGCGGTTGGCTGGCAATGGAAGCGGCCACGGTAGTTGCGGGGGTGCTGATGCTGCGGTTGATTCCCTACCCGTTCATCGTCATGCCGATTGCCGTGGCCTTGTGGTTCATGTCGATGGACCTGAGCGAATGGTTCTTCGGCTCGCCGTTCAGCTGGGAGCAGCGCCGTGAGGTGTCGCTGTGGTTCGGGCTTGGGATGCTGGCGGTGTTCCTGGTGGTGGACGGCCGCACGCGTGAGGACTACGCCCGCTGGGGTTACCTGGCCGGGTTGGCGGCATTCTGGGGTGGTCTCACGTTGCTGGACAGTGGCAGCGAACTGGGCAAGGCCCTGTATTGCCTGATCAACATTGCGCTGATGGGCATCGCGGTGCTGCTGCGCCGGCCGGTGTTCATGGTGTTCGGGGCTTTAGGGGTAGCGGCTTACCTGGGGTACCTGTCGTACGAGGTGTTTGCCGAATCGCTGCTATTCCCGGTGGTGGTGACCTTGATCGGGCTGGGGGTCATCTGGCTGGGGCTGGGTTACCAGAAGCGGCGAGAGCGGTTGAGCCAGGCGCTCAGAAGCAGTCTCCCGCAATGGTTACGGATGGCCCTTCCAGCCCTGCGCAACTAAAAGTCGCAGGGCTCCATGTGGGGCGAATTCAGCCGCGAACAACGACGCAGCAGATGCCATCCACCGCGTTGCCTGCTTCGCGGGTAAACCCGCTCCCACAAGGGCTGCCACGCAGCCCAGGTGTACGATCAACCCAGTTCTACAATCTCGTACCCATGGGTAATCTCGACCCCGGCACGCTCCAGCATGATGGACGCCGAGCAGTACTTCTCCGCCGACAGCTCCACCGCCCGCTTGACCTGCGCCTCTTTCAGCCCACGCCCTTTCACCACAAAGTTCATGTGGATCTTGGTAAAGACCTTCGGGTCTTCACTGGCGCGCTCGGCTTCCAGGAACGCCTCGCAGCTTTCCACCGCCTGGCGCGACTTCTTCAGGATGCTGACCACGTCAAAGCTGCTGCAGCCACCCAGGCCCAACAGCAGCATTTCCATCGGGCGCACACCCAGGTTGCGGCCACCGGCCTCGGGCGGGCCATCCATCACGACGACATGGCCGCTCCCCGATTCGCCGAGGAACATCGCCTCACCGGCCCACTGGATACGTGCCTTCATCTACCTGGACTCCTGATTTTCGGAAAAGGGTGTCAGCTTAGACCTTGTGCGGCTGTGGGAAAAGTACGTGACGTGTCGGTTTACTACCGAAACATACCGTAGTGTCTGATAAGCTGGCGCCAAATGACTGGCGCTTTACGCCAGCCAGCCTCTACAAAAAGCCTATGCCTCGTATCGAACAGGATTTCGTGATGGTCGCCTCTGCCCTACCCGCCAAGATCAAGAACATCGACAAACTGCTGGTGCATTGCCAGCGCCGCCGCTACACCGCCAAAAGCAACATCATCTGCGCCGGCGACCGGGCCGAGACACTGTCGTTCATCATCAAGGGTTCGGTAACCATCATCATCGAGGACGACGACGGCCACGAAATGATCATCGCTTACCTCAACAACGGCGACTTCTTTGGCGAGCTTGGCCTGTTCGAGCCGGTTGACGGTGAACAGCAGCGAAGCGCCTGGGTACGTGCCAAGACCGAATGCGAAGTGGCCGAGATCAGCTACGACAAGTTTCGCGAACTGACGCGCCAAGACCCGGACATCCTCTATGCGCTGGGCAGCCAGATGGCCCAGCGCCTGCGCAACACCACGCGCAAGGTTGGCGACCTGGCATTTTTTGATGTGACCGGTCGGGTTGCCCGTTGCCTGCTGGAGCTGTGCAAGCAGCCCGACGCCATGACCCACCCAGACGGCATGCAGATCAAGATCACCCGCCAGGAAATCGGCCGGATCGTCGGCTGCTCGCGGGAAATGGTCGGCCGCGTCCTCAAGGACCTCGAAGAGCGCAGCCTGGTGCAGGTCAAGGGTAAGACCATGGTGGTCTACGGTACCCGCTAGTCCTTCGGCAGCTCGGCTAGCACCTTGGCATAGGCCTGTGACAGGCGTTCGAACCACGGCGCAGCAGGGGCCACCTCGTGCAAGGCAATGTGCGCATCGGCCCTGCAGCGTTGCTCCAGCTCGCAGCACTCGTTGAAGCGGTTCACCGCTGCCACCATCGATTCACGCTCGTTGTCCAGCAGCAACGCCCCGTGCACCAGCACCACCGGGCGTTTGCCGCCCAGGCCTTGGCGCCATCGCTGGGCCGTGCCAACCAGCTTGCGGCCGTTCAGGTTGACGTTATAGCGGCCATCGCAGAACGCCCCGTCGATTTCCCCTACCGAGGCTACCCCGCCCCACTCGCGCAACACGTCGCACAGCGGCAGGCACAGGCGCTCGTAGGCGTTTTCGATACGGCCGTGGTCGCCTTCGCTGCGTGGGGCGACGTAGACCAGTGCAACGTTCACGGTCGAATGCGACTGCGGCACCGGCTCACCGCCGGTTTCGCGTAGCAGCACGGGCCAGCCGGCGATGGCCAGCTCAGCGCAGGCAGCCTCGAAATTGTCCAGGCGGCTCATGCGCCGGGGCATGACCAGCGCATGGTCGGTGGGGCGCCAGAACAGCACACCATTGTCGCGCTCGCCGCGGCATACGGCTGCCAGCAGTTCCTGCTCGGCGTGCAGGCCTTGTTCAACGGTCAAGGCCAGGGGTTGATCGGTCATTGATCCACCTTTGATGTTGTAATTGATGGCCTTTTCGCCGGCACGCCCGCTCCCACTGGTGCATCTCAGGTCCATAAGGCGGTGACCATCCTGTGGGAGCGGTCGAGCCAGCGAACGGGCTAGTGCAGGCATACAAAAAAGCCGGCAAGAAAGCCGGCTTCGTTTGATCAGTCCAGTTGCTGAACAGTCTTCTTCACCTGATCCGGGAAGAACAGCCGTTGCAACTCAAGCCCTGGCTGTTCGGCGCGCATGAACGCCTCACCCACCAGGAACGAGTAAACCTCGTTGATCGCCATCAGTTCCACATCGGCCCGGTTCAGAATACCGCTCTCGGTAATCGCCAGGCGATCACGCGGAATGCGCGGCAGCAGGTCGAGGGTGGTTTCAAGGCTGACCTCGAACGTGTGCAGGTTGCGGTTGTTCACCCCTACCAGCGGTGTATCCAGCGTTTTCAGCGCGCGCTCAAGCTCATCACCATCGTGCACTTCTACCAAAACATCGAGGCCGACGTCCTTGGCAGTGGCGGCCAGCTCGGCCATCTTCACGTCATCCAGCGCCGACACGATCAGCAGTACACAGTCTGCACCCAGGGCCCGGGCTTCGACGATCTGGTACGGGTCGACCATGAAGTCCTTGCGGATCACCGGCAGCGAAACCTCTGCGCGAGCCTGCTGCAAGTACTCATCGGCACCCTGGAAGTAATCGACATCGGTCAGCACCGACAGGCAGGTAGCGCCGCCCTTCTCGTAGCTGACAGCGATTTCCGCCGGTACGAAGTTTTCGCGGATCACACCCTTGCTTGGCGAAGCCTTCTTGATTTCGGCAATCACCGCTGGCTGCTTGCGTTTAGCCTGCTCGATCAAGGCATTGGCGAAGCCACGGGGAGCATCGGCGGCCTTGGCCAGGCCCTCCAGCTCAGCCAGACTGATGCGCGCGCTGCGCTCGGCCACTTCCTGGAACTTGCGGGCAATGATCCTTTCCAGCACCGTCGGCACACTCATGCTTCGTTCTCCACCTTGAATACTGCAGTAAAGGCGCCCAGTTCCTGCAGCTTCTCCCAGGCCAGGCCTGTGTGCAGGACGTCATGGGCCAGTTCTACACCGGCTTTCAGGCTCATGGCATGGTCAGCGGCATACAATGCTGCGCCAGCGTTGAGCACGATCATCTCGGCGGCTTTCTGGCCGTTTTCAGTCTTGCGCCGGCCCAGTGCATCGCGGATCAGTTCCAGCGACGCCTGCGGGCTCTCGACGGCCAGGCCATGCAGGCTCTGGCTTTTCATGCCGAGGTCTTCCGGCTCGACCCAGTATTCAGTGATTTCGTCGTTCTTGAGCTCGGCAACAAAGGTGGGGGCAGCCAGGCTGAACTCGTCCAGGCCGTCCTTGGAGTGCACCACCAGCACGTGCTTGCTGCCCAGCCGTTGCAGCACTTCGGCCAGGGGGCGGCACAGGGCCTGGGCAAATACGCCGACCACCTGGTGCTTCACTCCGGCCGGATTCGTAAGCGGGCCGAGCATGTTGAACAGGGTACGCAGGCCCAGATCGCGACGCGGGCCGGCGGCATGTTTCATGGCCGAATGGTGGCTTTGCGCGAACATGAAGCCTATCCCCAAACTGTCGATGCAGCGGGCCACTTGCGTTGGCGTCAGGTTCAGGTAGATGCCGGCAGCTTCCAGCAGGTCAGCACTGCCGCTTTTCCCCGACACCGCGCGATTGCCATGCTTGGCCACGGGGCAGCCCGCCGCTGCCAGGACGAAGGACGAAGCGGTGGAAACGTTGAAAATGTTGGCGCCATCACCGCCGGTACCGACGATATCGACTACACCATCGAGGCTCTGCAGTTCGACCTTGTCGGCCAGCTCGCGCATGACCGAGACGGCACCGACGATTTCGTCGATGCTCTCGCTTTTCATGCGCATGCCCATCAGGAAGGCACCGATCTGCGCTTCGCTGCACTGGCCGGTCATGATCTGGCGCATGACATCGCGCATTTCTTCGGTGGAAAGGTCCAGCTGGCCGACGATACGGCTCAACGCGCTCTTGATATCCATGTTCGATCCTTAGCGGCGGCCGCCGGTCTGCTTGAGGAAATTGGCGAACAGCTCGTGGCCCTGTTCAGTCAGGATCGACTCGGGGTGGAACTGCACCCCCTCGATATTCAGCGTCTTGTGGCGCAGCCCCATGATCTCATCGACCGAACCGTCAGCATGGGCGGTCCATGCGGTCACTTCCAGGCACTCGGGCAAGGTTTCGCGCTTGACCACCAGCGAGTGGTAGCGGGTCACGGTCAGCGGGTGGTTGAGGCCGGTGAACACGCCCAGGTCGCGATGGTGTACCGGGCTGGTCTTGCCGTGCATCACCTGGCGGGCACGCACCACATCACCGCCAAAGGCCTGGCCGATGGACTGGTGCCCCAGGCACACGCCCAGGATCGGCAGCTTGCCGGCAAAGTGCAGGATGGCCTCGATGGACACGCCCGCCTCGCTCGGCGTGCACGGCCCTGGGGATACGACGATGCGCTCGGGGTTAAGGGCTTCGATCTGGGCGATGGTCATTTCGTCATTGCGAATGACCTTGACCTCGGCACCCAGCTCGCCAAGGTACTGAACGACGTTGTAAGTAAAAGAGTCGTAATTGTCGATCATCAGTAACATCGGGTTAAACCTCTTGAATCTACTGACTTCAAAATTTGAACCTTCCTGCTCCTGCCACAGGCGCAGCTTGGCCTTTACAAGGCGGTAGACTGGAAGGCAAACGGGGGCGAGCCGGACGGGCCGGCAGGGGATAAAGTCAGGCGCGCCAACGCCAACGGGCGTGGGCCTTGATTACGCGCATCAAGAGTTTGCTGACGATCAACACAGGATAGGTCTCGCTTATACGTCCCGGCACAGTAGCCTACCGGGGCGACGGGCGCAATATGCCTGTAAACACGGGGAAACGAATGGACTTGGGAGGGATGCCCTGTGATTTGCTAAGGTCGATCGGGTTGTCCTGATAAAAATAAAGAAAAGGATGTTCCCCGATGCGAAAAGCCCCGTTATTGCGCTTTACCCTCGCCACACTCACCCTGGCCTGCAGCCAGGCGTTCGCTGCCCCCTCGCCCTACTCCACGCTGGTCGTGTTCGGCGACAGCCTCGCTGATGCCGGGCAATTCCCCGACCTGACGGGCGGCACTTCGGGAGCCCGCTTCACCAACCGCGATGCCGACGGCAACTTTGCACCCGTGTCACCAATGATCCTCGGCGGGCGGCTGGGCATAGACCCGGACGCGTTGAATCCATCCACCTCGGTCGGCATTCGGCCCGACGGCAATAACTGGGCGGTCGGCGGCTACACGACCCAGCAGATTCTCGATTCAATCACCGAAACCTCACAGACCGTCATCCCACCAGGAAACTCCAATGCCGGGTTGGTGCTGCGCGAGCGCCCCGGCTACCTGGCCAACGGCCTGCGCGCCGATCCCAACGCGTTGTACTACCTCACCGGCGGCGGCAACGACTTCCTGCAAGGCCTGGTAAACAGCCCAGCTGACGCGATAGCCGCTGGTGCCCGCCTGGCGGCCAGCGCGCAGGCTCTGCAGCAAGGTGGCGCGCGCTACATCGTGGTCTGGCTGTTGCCCGACCTTGGCCAAACGCCTAATTTCAGCGGTACCCCGCAACAAAACCCGCTGTCATTGCTGTCCGGTGCCTTCAACCAGTCGCTGCTCAGCCAGCTGCGGCAGGTCGATGCCGAGATCATCCCGCTGAACATCCCCGTGCTGTTGAGTGAGGCATTGGCCAGCCCCAGCCAGTTCGGCCTGGCCAGCGACCAGAACCTGGTCGGCACCTGCTACAGCGGCGAAAGTTGTGTGGAAAACCCGGTTTACGGCATCAACGGCACCACGCCAGACCCCACCAAGCTGCTGTTCAACGACTCGGTACACCCCACCATCGCAGGCCAGCAATTGATTGCCGACTACGCCTACTCGATCCTGTCGGCTCCGTGGGAATTGACCCTGCTGCCGGAAATTGCCCACGCCAGCCTGCGCGCCCATCAGGATGAACTGCGCAACCAGTGGCAGGCACCTTGGCAGGCGGTTGGCCAGTGGCAGGCCTTTGTCGCCACAGGCGCGCAGGATCTGGACTTCGACGGGCAACGCAGTGCAGCCAGCGGCGATGGCCGCGGCTACAACCTGACCGTGGGCGGCAGTTACCGCCTGAACGACGCCTGGCGCGTAGGCTTGGCCGGCGGTGTGTACCACCAGAAGCTGGAAGCCGGCGAGCAAGACTCGGACTACAAAATGGACAGCTATCTGGCCAGCGCCTTTGCCCAGTACCGCCAGGACCGCTGGTGGGCCGATGCGGCGGTGACTGCCGGGCACTTGGACTACAGCGACCTCAAGCGCACCTTCGCTCTTGGCGTGAACGATCGTAGCGAAAAGGGCGACACCGATGGCGAAGCCTGGGCGATGTCCGGACGTCTGGGCTACAACCTGGCGGCCGATAGCAGCAGTTGGCAGCTAGCGCCTTTCATCAGTGCCGACTATGCACGGGTCAAGGTGGATGGCTACGACGAGAAGAGTGGGCGCTCGACGGCGCTGGGCTTCGATGACCAAGAGCGTACATCACGCCGTTTAGGCGTGGGATTGCTGGGCAGTGTGCAGGTGCTGCCGAGTACCCGGCTGTTTGCCGAGGTGGCACAGGAGCATGAGTTCGAGGATGACCAGCAGGATGTGACGATGCACCTGACCAGCCTGCCGTCGAACGACTTCACCCTGACCGGGTATACCCCTCACAGCGACCTGACCCGGGCGAGCCTGGGGGTAAGCCATGAAGTGGTGGCGGGGGTGCATTTGCGCGGTAACTACAACTGGCGCAAGAGTGATGAGTTGACGCAGCAGGGGATCAGCCTGGGAGTCAGCGTGGACTTTTAAACTGCCAGGGCCGGTTTACGGTTCATTCGCGGGCAAACCCGCACCCATAGTATTGGTTTGGCAAGGACTCTGTGGGAGCGGGCTTGCCCCGCGAACACCGGCAACGCCGGTGCCATGCACCGCGCGGCCCCCTTCGCGGGACGAGCCCGCTCCCACAATCACAAGTGTTCTCTGCGTGACAGCGCAGCCCCGATCAATTTATCGGGTGGACGTCTGCTCTGCCAACGCCACCGCCCGGAACATCGCCCGGCGCTTGTTGATGGTTTCTTCCCACTCCAGTGCCGGTACCGAGTCGGCAACGATGCCACCCCCGGCCTGCACATGCAGCTCGCCGTCCTTGATCACTGCCGTACGAATGGCAATCGCGGTATCCATGTTACCGTTCCAGGCAAAGTAGCCGACGGCACCACCATAAACCCCACGCTTGACCGGCTCCAGTTCGTCGATGATCTCCATCGCACGAATCTTCGGCGCCCCCGAAAGCGTACCGGCTGGCAGGATCGCCCGCAGTGCATCCATCGCCGTCAGCCCTTCACGTAGCTGGCCGGTGACGTTGGACACAATGTGCATGACGTTGGAGTAACGCTCGATCACCATTTTCTCGGTCAGGCGCACGCTACCGGTCGAGGACACCCGGCCCACGTCGTTGCGTCCCAGGTCGATCAGCATCAGGTGCTCGGCAATCTCCTTGTCGTCCGACAGCAGGTCGTCTTCCAGCGCGCGGTCGGCCTCCTCGGTCGCTCCACGCGGGCGGGTACCAGCGATAGGGCGCACCGTGACCAGGTTGTCTTCGACACGCACCAGCACCTCGGGCGAGCTGCCGACCACATGGAAGTCACCAAAGTTGAAGAAGTACATGTACGGCGTGGGGTTGAAGCAGCGCAACGCGCGGTAGAGGTCGATAGGCGCAGCCTTGAAGTCGATCGACATGCGCTGCGACGGCACTACCTGCATGCAGTCACCGGCCAGGATGTACTCCTTGATTCGGCCGACGGCGTTCTCGTAGTCCTCACGGGTGTAGCTGGAGCGGAATTCCGGCTCGGCAGCCTGCGGGCCGCTCAAGTCCAGGCCTCGGCGCGGAGTGATTGGCTGGCGCAAGGTTTCCAGCAAGCCTTTCAGACGGGCTTGGCCTTGCTCGAAAGCCTGCTCTTCAGCCGGGTCGACCAGCACGATGGCGTGCATCTTGCCGGCCAGGTTGTCGAACACCACTACGGCGTCGGACACCATCAGCAGAATGTCCGGCACGCCCAACGGATCCGGGTTGGGGCTCGCACCCAGGCGTTTTTCCACGTAGCGCACACAGTCGTAGCCGAAGTAGCCAACCAGGCCACCGTTGAAACGTGGCAGGCCAGGGATATCGGCAACCTTGTAGCGGTCCTTGAAGCGCTCGACGAACGCCAGCGGGTCTTCGACATCATGGCTTTCCACCTCGACGCCGTCCTGCAGGACGCTGACGTGGTAGCCATGCACGCGCATCACGGTGCGCGAGGGCAGGCCGATCATCGAGTAGCGGCCCCACTTCTCGCCGCCTTGCACCGATTCAAGCAGGTATGAGTTGGGCTGGTCAGCCAGTTTCAGGTAAATCGACAGCGGCGTGTCGAAGTCGGCCAAGGTTTCACAGGCCAGGGGAATGCGGTTGTAGCCGGCAGCAGCCAGGCGCAGGAATTCTTCGCGGTTCATGAGTAGCCTCGTGGCAAGCAGCAATAGGTCAGGCAAACGGACGGGCCGGCACGCGCCGGCAGGCTCAAGTCAGGCGCGCCAACGCCAACGGGCCAGGGCCTTGATGACTTTCATCCAGAATTTGCCAGTAACCGCCACGGTGGACTCTCTGTCTTGTGAGGCTTGAAGGTCCGCCAACGTTATCCCAGTGGCCGGGTCTGCGCAACCGGGCAGCAATGCGCGGAGGTCGTCGATCACCAGGCTGGGAGTTTCGTCGTGGATCGGCCGCCCATGGTTGTAGCCGTAGGTCAGGCCCACGCACTGCACGCCTGCCGCCTTGGCCGCCAGTACATCACTACGCGAGTCGCCGACGAACAGCGATTGCTGCGGGGTAACGCCGGCCATTTGCATGACGAACAGCAGCGCCGCCGGGTCGGGCTTTTTCTGCGGCAGCGTGTCACCGCCGATGATCCAGCGAAAGTAGCGACCGATCTTCATCTGGTCCAGCAAGGGGGCGACGAAGCGCTCTGGCTTGTTGGTGATCAGCGCCATTTCCACGCCCTGCTTCTGCAACCAACGCAGGGTGTCTTTCACACCGGGGTAGAGCACGGTGAGCTCATGGCTTTCGGCATAGGCGTCCATGAACAGCGCCAGGCCCTGTTCGACCAGGGCATCATCCACGGTTTCATGCTCGATGCCACCGGCCAAGGCACGGCGCACCAGCACCTGGGCGCCGTTACCAACCCAGTGGCGCACCGCCTCAAGGCCTGCAGGCGGGCGCCCCAGTTCGAGCAGCATGCGGTCCACGGCGGCGGCCAGGTCTGGCACGGAGTCGATCAGGGTACCGTCCAGATCGAACATCACCAGCCTGGGCAGCGTCCCCGGGAACAGCTGCTCGAAGCCGCTCATGGGCGGGCCTGGGCCAGTTCGGCGCGCATCTTGGCGATGACTTCCTGGTAGTCCGGGGCATTGAAGATCGCGGAACCGGCCACGAAGGTGTCGGCGCCAGCAGCAGCGATCTCGCGGATGTTGTTGACGTTGACACCACCGTCGATTTCCAGACGGATATCACGGCCGCTGGCATCGATCAGCGCACGCGCCTCACGCAGCTTGTCGAGGGTGCCGGGGATAAACTTCTGCCCGCCGAAGCCTGGGTTGACGCTCATCAGCAGCACCATGTCGACCTTGTCCATCACGTACTTCAGGGCGTCCAGGCTGGTGGCCGGGTTGAACACCAGGCCAGCCTTGCAGCCACCGTCCTTGATCAGCTGCAGCGAACGGTCGATGTGCTGCGATGCTTCCGGGTGGAAGGTGATGTAGGTGGCGCCGGCTTCGATGAAGTCGCCGATGATGCGATCGACCGGGCTGACCATCAGGTGCACGTCGATGGGTGCGGTGACGCCGTACTTACGCAGGGCGGTGCACACCATCGGGCCGATGGTCAGGTTGGGAACGTAGTGGTTGTCCATGACATCGAAGTGGACGATGTCGGCACCCGCAGCCAATACCTTGTCGACGTCCTCACCCAGGCGGGCGAAATCGGCAGAGAGAATGGAGGGGGCAATAGCGTAGGGCTGCATGGCGCACCTGTTGGCAGAATCACGGTGGCGCGCATTGTAACTCAGGGAAGTGGATGAGGTCTGATTAGCGTCAACCTGCACCGGCGTCTTCGCGGCTAAAGCCGCCCCCAAAAGGGTATGCAAGCCCTGTGGGAGCGGCTTTAGCCGCGAAGACGCCGGCCATCGTCAGGCAGGTTGTTGAGTCCTGAGCTTCTCGCTACGCCCGCGGAGCCATTCCAGGGTCAGCAGCAACACTACCGAGAAAGCAATCAGCAAGGTCGCCGCCGCCGCAATGGTCGGGCTCAGGTTTTCGCGAATACCGCTGAACATCTGCCGCGGCAGGGTGGCCTGCTCCGGCCCGGCGAGGAACAGCGTCACCACTACTTCGTCGAACGAGGTGGCAAACGCGAACAGCGCTCCCGAGATTACCCCGGGGGCAATCAGCGGCAGGGTGACCCGGCGGAAGGTCAGCAGTGGCGAAGCCCCCAGGCTGGCTGCCGCACGCACCAGGTTGTAGTTGAAGCCCTGCAAGGTCGCCGACACGGTGATGATGACGAACGGCACACCCAGCACCGCATGCACCAGGATCAGCGAGGTGAAGCTGTTGCCCATGCCAAGCGGCGCGAAGAACAGGTAGCTGGCCACACCGATGATCACCACCGGTACCACCATCGGCGAAATCACCAGCGCCATGACCAGCGATTTTCCGGGAAAGTCTCCACGGGTCAGGCCGATGGCCGCCAGGGTGCCGAACACCATGGCCAGCACCGTGGCCGCCGGGGCGACGATGATGCTGTTCTTCAGCGCCCGCATCCACTCGGCCGAGCCAAAGAAGTCCTGATACCACTGCAGCGAGAAGCCCTGCAGCGGATACACCAGGAAGCTGCCACTGTTGAACGACAGCGGCACGATCACCAGCACTGGCAAGATCAGGAATAGCAGGATCAGGCCGCATAGAATGCGCAGGCTGTAGTACCAGACCCGCTCCACGGGCGACATGTAAGGGCTCAGCATGACAAGGCTCCTCAGCTCAGGCGCAGGCGGCTGGCGCCGACCAGCCAGCTATAGATCAGGTACAACAGCACGGTCGCCAGCAGCAACAGCCCACCCAGTGCGGTAGCCATGCCCCAGTTGATGCTGGTGTTGGTATAGAAGGCCACGAAGTAGCTGACCATCTGGTCGTTCGGGCTGCCCAGCAGCGCCGGGGTGATGTAGTAGCCGATGGCCAGGATGAACACCAACAGGCAACCGGCGCCTACACCGGCGTAGGTTTGCGGAAAGTAAACCCGCCAGAAGCTGGCGAACGGGTGGCAGCCCAGGGAGATCGCCGCGCGCATGTAGCTCGGCGAAATGCCCTTCATCACGCTGTACAGCGGCAGGATCATGAACGGCAGCAGGATATGCACCATCGAGATGTACACACCGGTGCGGTTGAACACCAGTTCCAGCGGCTGGTCGATGATGCCTATTGCCATCAGCGCGCTGTTGATCAGGCCGCCGGACTGCAGCAACACGATCCACGCTGCCACCCGCACCAGGATCGAAGTCCAGAACGGCAGCAGCACCAAAATCATCAGCAGGTTGCTCTGCCGGGTCGGCAGGTTGGCCAGCAGGTATGCCAGCGGGTATGCCAGCACCAGGCAGATGGCGGTAATCACCACACCCATCCACAGGGTGCGGGCAAAGATGTCCAGGTAAATGGCCTGGTCCGGGGTAGCCTTGGCCAGTTCGCCAAGGTCGTCGATACGATGGTCGAGCGAAGCCAGCAAGTAGAACGAGGTCACGGTGCTGGTGTTACGGCGAATCGCCTGCCAATAGGCCGGGTCGCCCCAGCGCTCGTCGAGGGTTTGCAGCGCATCTTTATAGGAGGCAGGTTCGCTTTTGAACGGCAAGGCCCGCGCTGTCTTGGTCAACAAGCTGCGGTAGCCGGCCAGTTCCATGTTCAGGCGCTTGGAGAGGTCGCCCAGGGTCTGGTTCTTGCGCGACTCGGCCAGGTCTTGGCTGAGCGCCTTGTACACATCCTCGCCGGGCAGGCTCTTGCCATCCCACTGGCTGATGACCTCAACCGTACGCGGCAGGCCGCCGACCACCTCCGGGTTGCCGACGCTCTTGTACAGCAGCGCCGCGATCGGCACCAGGAACACCAGCAAAAGGAACAGCGCCAGCGGCGCGATCAACGCCTGCGCCTTCCAGCGGTTGACCCGCTCGGCGTGCTTGAGGCGCTGCTTGAGACTTGGACCTGCGCCTTCGTTGAGGGGCACTGCAATGGCCATGGCGAACTCCGCGATACGAAACTGAATTGGGGCCGCAAAGCGGCCCCCTTAGGCTGGTCGTTTACTTCTTCGCAGCCCAGGCGTTGAAGCGTTGCTCCAGCTGCTCGCTGTTGTCAGCCCAGAAGGCCACGTCGATTTGTACCTGGTTGGCGATGTTTTCAGGCGTGGTCGGCATGTCCTTCTTCACCTCTTCCGACAGCAGGCTCACCGCCTTGGCGTTGGCCGGGCCGTAGGCGATGTTCTCGGAGTAAATCTTCTGCTGCTCGGGCTTGACGCTGTAGGCGATGAATTTCTTCGCCTCTTCGACGTTCTTGGCGCCTTTAGGAATTGCCCATGCATCGAAGTCGTAGATGCCGCCGTTCCACACCACCTTGAGGTTGCTCTCTTTTTGCACAGCGGCAATACGGCCGTTGTAGGCAGAGCTCATGACCACGTCGCCTGAAGCCAGGAATTGCGGTGGCTGTGCGCCAGCTTCCCACCACTGAATGCTGGGCTTGAGTTCATCGAGTTTTTTGAAGGCGCGGTCCTGGC
This sequence comes from Pseudomonas sp. BN607, assembly GCF_029871175.1. Taxonomy (NCBI): domain Bacteria; kingdom Pseudomonadati; phylum Pseudomonadota; class Gammaproteobacteria; order Pseudomonadales; family Pseudomonadaceae; genus Pseudomonas; species Pseudomonas sp. BN607. The sequence continues at coordinate 197,223 of NZ_SSOE01000019.1, read as the reverse complement.
CTTCCTTGGTCGCCAGCACTTTGTAGACGTCCTTGGGCGCAACACCGTCAGCCATCAGTGCGAATTCCAACGTGTACTTGGCGCCTTTGCGCAGGCCACGCTTGCCCGGGAACTGCTTGGTATCCCAGAAATCGGCCCAACTGGTAGGTGCGGTCTTGAGCTTGTCGGCGTTGTAGGCCATGACCGTGGACCAGACGAAGAAGCCCACACCGCAAGGCTGGATGGCACCGGGCACGTAGTCGTCCTCGCTGCCGAACAGGGCTGGGTCGAGCTCTTCGAACATGCCCTCATCGCAACCGCGCGCCAGCTCTGGCGACTCAACCTCTACCAGGTTCCACGACACGCTCTTGGTGTCGACCATCGCCTTGACCTTGGCCATTTCGCCGTTGTACTCACCGGCGACGATCTTGCCATTACCCGCCTTCTCCCATGGCTCGTAGAACGCTTTGACCTGGGCAGCCTTGTTAGCGCCGCCGAACGAGATCACGGTGAGGTCTGCGGCCATGGCCTGGCCAGCGGCGAACAGCCCCAGGGCCAGGGCGGTCAGTTTCAACTGCTTGCGCATTATTATTCTCTCCACAGTACAGGGTTGGTGAAGCAATCCATCAATGGGCTTCGGCAATCGGATCGAGCGCGCGGGCGTGCTCCACCTCCCAGCCCAGCGGTACCACATCGCCCACGGCCAGGGCCGGGTCGAGCTCGGCAATTGGCTGTTTCACGAAGAAGTCGCCCTTGCCGCAAACTTCCAGGCGCACCCGCACGTGGTCGCCCAGGTAAATGAATTCGGCCACCCGGCCAGAAAAGCGGTTGACGCAGCTTTCGCTGTGGCCATTCAGGCGCACCCGCTCCGGGCGGATAGACAGGGTCACCGGCTCGCCGGCCTGGCCGACATTCACCGCCAGCGCCTCGACCCGCTCACCACGTGGCAACTGCACCTGGCAGCGCTTGCCATCGCTGGCCAGCAGGGTGCCGTTGATACGGTTGTTCTCGCCGATGAAGTTGGCAACAAAGGTGTTGCAGGGTTCTTCGTACAGCGTGCGCGGGTCGGCGATCTGCTGGATTTCGCCCTGGTGGAACACCGCCACACGGTCGGACATGGTCAGTGCTTCACCCTGGTCGTGGGTCACGTAAACCACGGTCACGCCCAGGCGCTGGTGGATGTGCTTGATTTCCATCTGCATGTGTTCACGCAGTTGTTTGTCCAGGGCGCCCAACGGTTCATCCATCAGCACCAGCTGCGGCTCGAACACCAGTGCGCGGGCCAGCGCCACGCGCTGCTGCTGGCCGCCGGACAGCTGGCCCGGGTAGCGTTTGGCAAAGGCATCGAGCTGGACCATGTTCAGCACGCGCTTGACGCGCTCGCTGATGTCGGTCTTGCTCAGGTTGCGCACGCTCAGGGGGAAGGCCAGGTTCTCGGCAACGGTCATGTGCGGAAACAGCGCGTAGTTCTGGAACACCATGCCGATGTCGCGTTTGTGCGGCGGCACGTTGTTGATCGAGCGCCCGGCCAGCTGAATTTCGCCGGCGGTGGGGGTTTCGAAGCCGGCCAGCATCATCAGGCTGGTGGTCTTGCCCGAACCGGACGGGCCAAGCAGGGTGAGGAATTCGCCCTTGCGGATATCCAGGTTGAGGTCTTTGACGATCAGCGACTCGCCGTCGTAGCTCTTCTGCACACCACGGAAGCTGACCAGCGTTTCGCTGGTTGCAGCGTTCGACTTCGCCTCGCTCATGCCTGCACCTTCTTGTTGGATGACTGCGTAGGCAAAAGAGTAGAAGAGGCGCAAGCGCCCGGAAATCGGGGGTGCTGAGAGAATGCCATCATCCGAATGGAAAATTCGTTGTAGGGATTGCCCTACAACAATGGCGGGATTGGAATGCTCCCCCGCGCCCTGCTCCCACAGGGACTCGCTACAGGCCGCAAGACATGTCGCAATCAGACCAGCTTGTGCTCCATGGCGTACTTCACCAGCTCCGCCAGCGAGTTCACCTTGAGCTTCTGCATCAACCGCGCCTTGTGGGTGCTGATGGTTTTGCTCGACAGCGCCAGCTGCTGGGCGATGTCGTTGACGTTGGCGCCCTGAGCCAGGCGCTCGAACACCGAAAACTCCCGCTCTGACAGTAGCGTATGCAAGGGCCGGGACTCGGTCAGGCCGACTTCGAACACCATGCGGTCGGCCAGTGCCGGGTCAATATAGCGCCCGCCACCGGCTACCCGGCGAATCGCGGTCAGCAACAGCGCCGGGTCACTGTCTTTGGTGGCATAACCCGCCGCGCCGGCTTTCAGCGCCCGGGCCGCCATCTGCGCTTCATCGTGCATCGACAGCATCAGGATCGCCGGCGCATCGTGCAGCGCGCGGATCCGCGGAATGGCCTCCAGGCCGTTCACCCCCGGCATCGAGATATCCAGCAGTACCACCTCGCAGGGCGTGTGCCGCAGGGTTTCGAGCAACTGCTCGCCATTGCCGGCCTCCCCCACCACCTGCATGTCCTTGGCCAGGCCAATCAACTGCTTGATGCCTTCGCGGACAATGGTGTGGTCTTCAGCCACCAGCACTCGAATCACGCTTGTTCTCCTACTCCAACGGAATGGCCACGCTCAGGCTGGTGCCTTCGCCCGGTTGACTGTCCAGAACCATGCTGCCGCCCAGCATCAGCACCCGCTCGCGTACCCCTACCAGGCCAAACGAGGTGGGCCTGGTCTGCTCACGGCAAAACCCCTGGCCGTCATCGCTGACGGTCATGCGCAACTGCCCGTTCTCACGCACCAGCTCAATCTCCACAGTATGGGCCTGGGCGTGACGCATCACGTTGGTCAGCGCTTCCTGGAGGATGCGGAACAACCCGGTGGCCTTGGCATCGCTCAATGCTGGCAGATTATCCGGTACTTGCACCAGACAAGGGATCTGCGTGCGCGCCTCAAACCGCCGTGCCTGCCACTCGATGGCCGAGGCAATGCCGGCATCGAGGATCGGCGGGCGCAAAGCGGTGGCCACGTCGCGTACCAGCTGGAACAACTGGGCGATCAGACGCTTCATGCTGGCCAGGCGCTCGTTCAGGCCCGGGTCCAACTCGGCGAAAGCCAGCTCGCACATCGACACCTCCAGCTTGAGCACGGTGAGCATCTGCCCCAGCTCATCATGCACTTCCCGGGCGATGCGGGCCTTCTCCTCCTCGCGCACGCTCTCCAGGTGGGCCGACAGCTCGCGTAGCTGCTCCTGGGATTTGGCCAACGCCAACTCGGCCCGCTTGCCCTGGGTGATATCCCACACCACACCGTCCCATACCACCTGGCCGTTACCCAGGTGCCGGGCACTGGCCTTGATGTCGGCCCAGCGCTGTTCACCTTCGCGGGTAAGGATGCGCCCCTGCCAGGACCAGTCCTGATCGCTGGCGAGCGCCAAGTCCTGCACCCGATGGTAATCGGCGCGGTCTTCGGGGTGCACGAGGTTGCGCAGGCCCATCTGCGGGTGCTGAATCTCGCTGGGTGCATAGCCCACCAAAGCCTCGCTGCCCTCGCTGATGTAGGGGAATTCCAGGTCGCCCTCGGCCGGGTCACGCTCCAGCCGAAACACCAGCCCTGGTACGTTGCCGGCGATGCCTTTGAGCCGCGCCTCGCTTTCGCGCAGGGCCGCCAGGGCACGGTGGCGCTCGGTGACATCGGCAAGGTAGACCACCAGGTACTCGGAATCACGAAAGCGCAGAAAACTCAGGGACAGCTCCACCGGCAGCAAGCTGTGGTCAGCCCGACGGCACTGCGTTTCGAACTGGCCGACACCACCCGCCCCAGCGCGCGCACCCTTCCACAGCTCCAGCCAGCGGTCCATGTTCAGGCTTGGCTCGAAGGCGCTCAGCGGCTGCTCCAGCAACTCGCCCTCGGCATAACCCAGCATGCGCTCGGCGGCGTGGTTGGCGTAGCGCACATGGCTGTCCCAGTTGACCCAGAGGATGCCCACCGTGCTTTGGTCGATGGCGAACTGGCTCAAGCGCAATGCCTCTTCGCGCACCTGGCGCTCCACCAGGCTCTCACGCGTGGTCAGCAGGCTGCGCTCCAGCTGACGTTGCTGCCTGCGTTGCCACACCAGGGTGGCCAAAGCACACAACAACAGCATGCCGAGCAGCAAGGCCAGGTTCTGCCAGAAACCAGGCGATTCACTCAGGCGCGGGTACTTCGGCTGCAGCCAACGCTGGTGCAGTTGCTCCAGTTCTTTGGCCGGCAGCGCCTGCAGGCCGCGTTCAAGCACATCGGCCAACAGCGGCCAATCGCGTCGCGAACCGATTCGCAGCAGCTGCGGCAGGCCGATATCACCAACCACTGCCAGCTCGCCGAACTCGCTCTCACGTGACAAGCGGCTGAGCTGCGCTTCATCCAGCACCGCGAAACTGGCTTGGCCGCCCACTACCAGTTGCAATGCCTCCCGCTCGTTGGGTACGCCCTGCAGGTTGAGGTTGCCGTAGTTACTGCGCAGGTAATCCGCCAGCTGGCTTGGCATGCGCACCGCCACGCGCTGCTCGGGCTCAAGCCGTTCCAGCTCCAAGGCCATGGCCCCGGTGCGCGGCCCTACCACCAATTGCGGTACGCGCATGTAGGGGTCGCTGAACAACCACAAGCGCAGGCTGGCCGGGGTCTGGGTAAGCCCCGGGGCAAAGTCGATTTCGCCGTTCTGCAGGGCATGCTCCAGGCTGGCCTGGTCGCTGAAGTTGCGCCAGGTAAGGTCCAGCTGTAGCACCTGCGCCAGGCTGCTGACCAGCTCCACATTGGCCCCGTAGAGTTGCTGCAGCCGCCGGTCAAATTGTGCATAGGGTGCCTGCAGCACCAGGCCGACCCGCAAACTGCGGTGCGTGTCCAGCCACTGCTGTTGGCCAGGCTCCAGCACAACGGCGGGCAGCGCCTCAGGCCTCGCAAATGCAATCAAGGGCAGCCACAAGCAGCCGATAACCAACAGGCGATGCACTCGCTTCATCTACACGCTCGTCTTGGCAAAGGCGGCCCTGCAGCATGGCCGTCACGGGCAAATACTATTAGGCTGCCGGTATCATTCTGGCCTTGGGTTGACTCATGTCCACACTTTATCGCACGACGCTGGCAATGTGCTGCCTGGCCTCGATCCTTCCACTCGGTGCCCTGGCCGCCGACGCCGAAAAACCACCTGCCGCCGCTGCCGCCCCCGCTGCCGAAGCGCCGCGCCCGCCGCTTCTGGAGCGTAGCCAAGAAGATGCCCAGGCCCTCGAGCGGCTGGTGCCCAAGGCCGAGCAGCAAACCCTGCAAGCGGGTGCCGACAGCTTCCTGGCCCTGTGGAAACCGGCCAACGACAGTGACCCGCAAGGGGCTGTGATCATCGTCCCCGGCGCCGGTGAAACGGCTGACTGGCCAAATGCCGTTGGCCCCCTACGGCAAAAATTCCCCGACATTGGCTGGCACAGCCTGAGCATAAGCCTGCCCGACCTGCTCGCCGACAGCCCGCAGGCACGGGTGGAGGCCAAGCCAGCCGCCGAGCCCGAAAAACCCCAAGGTGAAAGCGCACCGGCCAAGGACGTACCCGCCGACGCCAACGCCAACGTCGCCCAGGCCACTGCGGCCGATGCCGACACTGCGCAAAGCACCGATGCCGAGTTGGCCAGCGAACAGACCGACCCGGCCGATGCCGAACGCATTTTTGCCCGCCTGGATGCCGCCGTGGCGTTTGCCCAGCAGCACAATGCGCGCAGCATCGTGCTGATCGGCCATGGCAGCGGTGCATATTGGGCAGCCCGCTACCTGAGCGAGAAGCAACCGCCGCAGGTGCAGAAGCTGGTAATGGTGGCTGCGCAGACGCCGGCGCGGGTGGAGCATGACCTGGAAAGCCTGGCGCCGACTTTGACGGTGCCTACAGCCGATATCTACTACGTCACCCGCAGTAGCGATCGCAGCGCAGCCGAGTTGCGGCTGCAAGCCAGCAAGCGGCAGAAAGACAGCCAGTACCGCCAGTTGTCGCTGATGGCCATGCCTGGGAACAAGGCGGCCGAGCAAGAGCAATTGTTCCGCCGGGTGCGGGGGTGGATGAGCCCGCAGGGCTGAGCCGAGATCGCCGGGGCCGCTCTGCGGCTCCGGCTATTTCAAAGCCCCCGCCGCTTGCGGATCATGGCATAGGCCTGGTGCAACTCGCGGGTGCGCTCGGTTGCCTCACGTACCTGCGCCTCGCTGGCACCGGTACCTGCCAGCTTGTCCGGGTGATGCCGACTGACCAGCCGGCGATACGCCTGCTTGATCTTGTCGACATCGGTATCCGCCTCGACCGCCAGCAAGCGCAGCGCCGCCGCATAGGTCATGGCCACCCCTTCCGTTCCGGCAGCCTTGCGTGGTTCGTAGTCCAGCGACATGGCCTGCACTTGGCGCCGGCTGAGGCCCAGTTGCTGGCCCCAGTCCAGCAACAGTTCGCGCTCCTTGTTACCCATCTTGCCGTCGGCCCAGACCATGCGCCAGCAAGCCCGCAAGGTCCCTTCTGCCGCATGTGGCTGCTCGCGAATACGGCGCAGATGGCCGCCCAGGCGGTCTTTGCCCGCCTTGCCGCGGTTGAACGCATTGATGGCGCGCAAGCGGGCAGGCTCGGCCAAGTCCAGGCGCACCATTTCCTGGCGTGCCTGCCGAATATGCTGCTCGGCTACCCGGCCATCGCTCTTGGCCAGGCGCCCGAGCATCACGAACAGCAATTCGTCGTCAGCCAATGCCGGGCGCCCACTCAGCCGTTCGCGCATGTCCTCCCATCCTTGCAGGCGCAAATGGCGGTCAAAAGCCTGGCCGAGCACCACGCCGAGCAGGGCGCCGGGGATACTCGCCACGGCGAAGCCGGCGCCGGCGCCAATCAGTGTGCCTGCCCACCACATGTCAGGCGCGCTCGCCGATCAGGCGCTCGGCTTCGGCCAGGCGCTCGAGCGTACCAACGTCCACCCAGTGGCCGCGGTGGTGCTCACCCGTGACCTGCCCGGCCGCCATGGCCTGGCGCAGCAACGGGGCCAGCTTGAAGGCCCCGGCCTGGCAACCCTCGAACAGCGCCGGGTGCAGCACCGAGATGCCACTGAAAGTCAGCGTGCCCGGTGCGTCGTCGCCATCAACCACCTGCTCGCCCGCCAGGCGGAAGTCGCCACGGCCATGATGGCCTGGGTTATCGACCAGCACCAGGTGAGCCAGGCCCTGCCGGGGAACCAGCAGACGTGCGAAGTCGTAGTCGGTCCAGACATCGCCGTTCACCAACAGGAAGGGCGCATCACCCAGCAAAGGCAGCGCCTTGAAGATGCCGCCGCCGGTTTCCAGCGGCTCACCCTCAGGCGAGTAGCGGATGCCCAGGCCGAAACGGCTGCCATCTCCCAGGTGATCTTCGATTTGCTGGCCGAGCCAGGCATGGTTGATCACCACCTCGGTAACGCCCGCAGTCGCCAGTGCGCGCAGGTGGTATTCGATCAGCGGCTGGCCGGCGACCGGGACCAGCGGTTTCGGGGTATGCAGGGTCAGCGGGCGCATGCGCTCGCCTTTACCCGCTGCCAGGATCATTGCCTTCATGCACGCGCTCCGGCCTGCAACTCGGCAATCAGTTCACCCAGCTCCGCCAATTCGGGCCGGCGACCGATCACTTCTTCTATATAGGCGAAGAAACGCGGCACGTCGCCCAGGTAACGCGGCTTGCCGTCGCGGTGGCAGATGCGCGCGAAAATGCCGATCACCTTGAGGTGCCGCTGTACACCCATCAGGTCGCTGGCGCGCTGGAAGGCCTCGAAATCAGGCTGCACCGGGATGCCGGCAGCCAATGCTTTCTGCCAGTAATCACGCAGCCAGCCTTCGACCCGCGCCTGGGGCCAGCTGAGGAAGGCATCCTTGAACAGGCAGGTGATGTCGTAGGTGACCGGGCCGTACACAGCATCCTGGAAGTCCAGCACGCCAGGGTTCGGGCTGCTCTGCATCAGGTTGCGCGGCATGTAGTCGCGGTGCACCAGCACCTTGGGCTGCGCCAGGGCGCTGTCGATCAACTGCTGGCTGACGCGCTGCCAGGTGGCCTTCTGGCTATCGCTGAGGGCCAGGCCAAGCTCACGCCCCACGTACCATTCGGGGAACAGTTCAACTTCGCGGCGCAGCAGGGCGTCGTCGTAGCAGGGCAACTGCGCGTCCATCGGCAGACGTTGGAATTTCAGCAGCGCGTCGATGGCGTCGGCAAACAGGCTGTCGGCGTTGTCGGCATCGATGATGTCTAGGTATGTCTGGTGGCCCAGGTCGCCCAGCAGCAGGAACCCGCGCTCCAGGTCCTGAGCGTGAATCAGCGGCACATGCACGCCGGCGCTGGCCAGCAGGTGATCGATGGCGACGAACGGTCGGCAGTTCTCCTGGGGCGGCGGTGCATCCATCACCACGAAACTGTGGCCAGCGCCCTGCCAGCGGAAGTAACGACGGAAGCTGGCGTCGCTGCTGGCTGCGGTCAGGCTGCCTGCGGGCACTTCGCCCCAGGCGTTGTTCCGGAAAAGATCATTGAGCTGCTCAGCGAGCCAGACCGTCAGTTGTTGCAGGCGTACATCGTGTTCAGGCATTACAAGGGTCTCCGACGGCCCTAGCCGTCAAGCGGGTCATGCTTTATTATCCAGCATCTTTTTCAGACCATCGAGAGGCGTGCGGCCCCACACGCGGGCAGATGGCACGCAGGAAGCCCGGACTAATAAGATGGCATTGAAATCCCCCGCGTTTCGTAGAAAGTTTCCGTTGCTGGTAACCGGCGGTCTGCTGGCCCTGCAACCTTTGGCCACGTCATACGTGGTAGCAGCCGAACAGTTCGACTGCCAAGTGTCCGCCGCCGGTGGTTGGGACTGCAAGCCCAAGGCTCCAGTCAACAACCTGCCGCCGCGCCCGGTGCACGAGGGTGCTGCTGTCAGCTCCGGCACTGAAGCCGCGAGCGAAGGCGAAACCGCGGACCGGCCAATGCTGGTTACCGAGGCCAAAGGCCGTGCCCTGAAGTCGCGCAGCGAAGACTACAGCCACCTGGACTGGGTTCCGCGTGAAAAGCTCACCGCCGCACAGTTGGCCGAAACCGGCCCGTACTGCGGTGGCGCGTATATCGAGCCAACCCGCCCGGGCATGGCCGACACCACGCCAAAGGACGAGTCGCCGACCTACATCAACGCCAAGGTATCCAAGTACCAGCAGGAGCAGCAGATCGCGACGCTTGCCGGTGACGTGGTGATGCGCCAGGGCAGCATGCAGGCCGAGGCCGACGAGGCCAACCTCTACCAGACCGAGAACCGGGGCGAGCTCAAGGGCAACGTCAAGATCCGTGACAACGGCTCGCTGGTGGTCGGTGACGAGGCACAAATTCAGCTCGACACCGGCGAAGCTCAGGTCGACAACGCCGAATACGTGATGCACAAGTCGCACATCCGCGGCAGCGCCCTGTACGCCAAGCGTGGCGAAAACGCCATCATCCGCCTCAAGGACGGTACGTACACCACTTGCGAACCAGGCAGCAACGCCTGGCAGCTGAAGGGCAACAACATCACGCTGAACCCGGCCACCGGTTTCGGTACTGCGACCAACGTCACGCTGCGGGTCAAGGATTTCCCGGTGTTCTACACACCGTACATCTACTTCCCGATCGACGACCGTCGCCAGTCCGGCTTCCTGCCGCCATCGTTCAGCACCAGCAGCGACACCGGCTTCATGCTGGTCACGCCGTACTACTTCAACCTGGCGCCGAACTATGACGCCACGTTGTACCCTCGCTACATGGCCAAGCGCGGCCTGCTGATGGAAGGCGAGTTCCGCTACCTGACGCCTTCGAGCGAAGGCCAGTTCGGCGGCGCCTACCTGAACGACAAGAACGACGACCGCAAAGACCAGACTGATTACAAAGATCAGCGCTGGATGGTCAACTGGCAGCATAAGGGCGGGCTGAACGAGCGCCTGATGACCGAGGTGGACTACACCGACATCAGCGACCCGTTCTACTTCCAGGACCTGGAATCCGACCAGATCGGTGTTGAGAGCAAGGACCTGCTGAATCAGCAGGGTGCGCTTACATACCGTGGCGAGGGATACACCGCGCGCCTGAACGTGCATGCGTACGAGATGGCCACCATCTCGAAGATCACACCTTATGATCGCCTGCCGCAGATTACCCTGAACGGTAAGCTGCCGTTCGAGCCTGGCGGCTTGAACTTCGGATATGAAACCGAAGCCGTTCGTTTTGAGCGCGACCTGAAGAATGACCTGGTGTTCAACGAGGATGGCCAACCGGATACAACTGCCGGGGTTGTAGTCGATCCTGTAACCGGAGACGTGCTGGGCGGGCGCCGTCTGGACCAGAATATCTTCGGTAACGCCCGCTCCAACGGTACGCGTCTGAACGTCGCGCCTTCCATGAGTCTGCCTATGGAAGCGAGCTACGGCTACATCACGCCGAAGCTGAAGTATATGTACACCCACTATGATCTTGATCTGGATAGTAAGGGTAAGCAAGACCTTATCGATCATCCCGAACGGATCGATCTTTACGGTGACTTCAAGAGCAACCAGAACCGGGATATTCCGATTCTTAGTGTCGACAGTGGCCTGTATTTCGACCGTAACACCTCGTTGTTCGGTACCAACTACCGCCAAACCCTTGAGCCGCGGCTGTTCTACCTCTACGTACCATACAAAGATCAGACCGATATCCCGCTGTTCAGCACGGGCGAAACGGTGTTCAGCTACGACTCGCTGTTCCGCGATAACCGCTTCAGCGGCATCGACCGTATCGGCGACGAGAACAAACTTTCGCTGGGCGTGACAACCCGCTGGATCGAAGAGAATGGCTTCGAGCGACAGAACCTCAGCATCGGCCAGGCCTATTACTTCAAGGATCGCAAAGTCCAGCTGCCGGGTATCGACTACCGCACCCGCACCGACTCGCAGTCGAATGTGTCGCCGTACGCGCTGATGTACAACTACTACTTCAACCGCGACTGGCGCTTCAATTCGAACTACAACTGGGACCCGGACACCCGCAGCCCACGCTCGGGCGCCGCGATGTTCCACTACCAGCCTGAAGACAACCCGAACAAGGTGGTCAACCTCGGTTATCGCTACCGTAACGACACCATCGCCTACGACTCCACGACGGGTACCTGGAAAGTGGGCGGCGGCGACTATGGCACCCCGGGCAGTGCTAACTATGTGAAGGACTACTACAAGATCCAGCAGCATGACTTCTCGGTCATCTGGCCGATCGTTCCGCAGTGGAGCGTCATCGCTCGCTGGCAGCATGACTACAACCGTAACCGCACCCTGGAAGCCATGGGCGGTTTCGAGTATGACAACTGCTGCTGGAAGCTGCGCCTGATCAACCGTTACTGGATCGATTACGACGACTTCAGCCAAGCGCTGCCACAGAACGAACAAGGCGACCACGGTGTCTTCCTTCAGATCGTCCTGAAAGGCCTCGGTGGCGTAGTTGGCAACAAGGTCGAATCTTTCCTCGACCAAGGCATTCAAGGTTACCGTGAACGTGAAGACCAAGCTTATTGATCGACTGCGCCCGGCGTTGCTGGGCGTTGCAATGCTGAGTGGCGCGGTGCATGCCGCGGTACAACCCCTTGATCGCGTGGTGGCCATCGTCGACAACGACGTGGTCATGCAAAGCCAGCTGGACCAGCGCGTCCATGAGGTGCAGCAAACCATCGCCAAACGCGGCGGCGGCGTGCCGCCGACCAGCGCTCTGGAACAGCAGGTACTGGAACGCCTGATCGTCGAGAACCTGCAGTTGCAGATCGGCGAACGCTCCGGCATCCGCATCACTGACGAAGAGCTGAACCAGGCCATCGGCACCATTGCCCAGCGCAACGGCATGTCGCTGGACCAGTTCCGCGCCGCCCTGGCCCACGACGGGCTGTCGTTCGATGACGCCCGCGAGCAGGTCAAACGCGAGATGATCATCAGCCGCGTGCGCCAGCGCCGCGTCGCCGAACGCATCCAGGTTTCGGAGCAGGAAGTGAAAAACTTCCTCAACTCGGACATGGGCAAGATGCAGATGTCGGAAGAGTATCGCCTGGCCAACATCCTGATCCCGACCCCGGAGGCCGCCAACTCGGAGGCCATCCAGGCCGCTGCACGCCAGGTCGGCGATGTGTACCAGCAGCTCAAGCAAGGCGCGGACTTCGGCCAGATGGCCATTGCCCGTTCCGCCAGCGAAAACGCCCTGGAAGGCGGCGAAATGGGCTGGCGTAAAGCCGGCCAGCTGCCACCGGACTTCGCCAAGATGCTCAGCAGCATGCCGGTGGGTGAAATCACCCAGCCGATCCGCATCCCTAACGGCTTCATCATCCTCAAGCTCGAGGAGAAGCGTGGCGGCAGCGAGAACGTACTGCGTGACGAAGTGCACGTGCGCCACATCCTGATCAAGCCAAGCGAGATCCGCAGCGATGCGGCCACCGAGCAACTGGCCGAGCGCCTGTACGACCGCATCAAGAACGGCGAAGACTTCGGCGAACTGGCGAAGAGCTTCTCGGAAGACCCAGGTTCGGCACTCAACGGCGGCGACCTCAACTGGGTAGACCCGAACAGCCTGGTACCGGAGTTCCGCGAGCAGATGGCCAACGCCCAACAAGGCGTCGTGACCAAACCGTTCAAGACCCAGTACGGCTGGCATGTTCTGGAAGTGCTGGGGCGCCGCGCCACCGACAGCACCGAGCAGGCGCGCGAACAGCAGGCCCTGAGCGTACTGCGCAACCGCAAGTACGACGAAGAGCTGCAAACCTGGCTGCGCCAGATCCGCGACGAAGCCTACGTTGAAATCAAGCTGCCTGGCGCCGACCAGGCCGCCCAGTGAAGCCCCTGCGCTTTGCCGTCACCCCCGGCGAGCCGGCCGGCATAGGTCCCGACCTTTGCTTGCTGCTCGCCGCAGACGCCCAGCCCCACCCCCTGATTGCCATCACCAGCCGTGACCTGCTCGCCGAGCGGGCCACGCAGCTGGGGCTGGCCGTCGACCTGCTGCCGGTCGCGCCGGGCCATTGGCCCGAGCAGCCGGCGCCAGCAGGTAGCCTGTACGTCTGGGATACCCCCCTTGCAGCCCCGGTGACGGCAGGCCAGCTGGACAAGGCCAATGCCGCGTTCGTACTGGAAACCCTCACCCGCGCAGGCAAGGGCTGCCTGGACGGGCACTTCGCCGGGATGATCACCGCTCCGGTACACAAGGGCGTGATCAACGAAAGCGGTATCGCCTTTTCCGGGCATACCGAATTCCTGGCCGAACTGACCCACACCGCGCAAGTGGTGATGATGCTGGCTACCCGTGGCCTGCGCGTGGCCCTGGTGACCACGCACCTGCCACTGCGCGACATTGCCGACGCCATCACTGCCGAGCGCATCGAGCGCGTTACCCGTATCCTGCATGCCGACATGCGCGACAAGTTCGGCATTGCCAGCCCGCGTATCCTGGTGTGCGGCCTCAACCCGCACGCGGGTGAAGGCGGCCACCTGGGCCGCGAAGAAATCGACATCATCGAGCCGACACTGGCCCGCCTGCGCAGCGAAGGCATGGACCTGCGCGGGCCGTTGCCGGCCGATACCCTGTTTACCCCCAAATATCTGGAGCACTGCGACGCGGTGCTGGCGATGTACCACGACCAGGGCCTGCCCGTACTCAAGTACAAGGGCTTTGGCGCTGCGGTGAACGTGACCCTGGGCCTGCCGATCATCCGCACCTCGGTTGACCACGGCACCGCCCTGGACCTGGCCGGCAGCGGCAAGGTCGACACCGGCAGCCTGCGCGTCGCGCTGGAAACCGCCTACCAGATGGCCGAGAACCGACCATGAACGAGCAATACCAACACCGGGCGCGCAAGCGCTTCGGCCAGAACTTCCTGCACGACGCCGGCATCATCGACCGCATCCTGCGTGCCATCAACGCCAAGGCTGGCGAGCACCTGCTGGAAATCGGCCCGGGCCAGGGTGCCCTGACCGAGGGCCTGCTGGGCAGCGGCGCACAGCTGGATGTGGTGGAACTGGACAAAGACCTGGTGCCGATCCTGCAGCACAAGTTCGCCGATCGGGGCAACTTCCGCCTGCACCAGGGCGACGCCCTGAAGTTCGACTTCAACCAGCTGGGCGTGCCACCGCGCAGCCTCAAGGTAGTGGGCAACCTGCCCTACAACATTTCTACCCCGCTCATCTTCCACCTGCTCAGCCATGCCGGCTTGATCCGCGACATGCACTTCATGCTGCAGAAGGAAGTGGTCGAACGCATGGCTGCCGGCCCGGGTGGTGGTGACTGGGGGCGCCTGTCGATCATGGTGCAGTACCATTGCCGCGTGGAGCACCTGTTCAACGTTGGCCCGGGTGCCTTCAACCCGCCGCCGAAAGTGGACTCCGCGATCGTGCGCCTGGTACCCCATGAGGTGCTGCCGTTCCCGGCCAAGGACCACCTGCTACTGGAGCGCGTCGTTCGCGAGGCCTTCAACCAGCGTCGCAAGACATTGCGCAATACCCTCAAAGGCCTGCTCGACAGCGCGGCCATCGAGGCAGCCGGCGTGGACGGCAGCCTGCGCCCTGAACAGCTGGACCTCGCCGCTTTCGTGCGCCTGGCCGACCAGCTGGCTGATCAGCAACAATCCTGATCCAGCCTGTACCGACCTGTTAGCGGGCGTGCCCGCTAACAGGCCAGAACATACAACCCAACCCCCAAGTCCCCTCACCGCTGGCCCTCCCCCCTGCCAATGGCCTAGACTGCATTATTGCGTCAGTTCGCCAAGGCCCTTGCATGTCCGACCCCCGCTATCAAATCGACGTCAGCGTCGTGACCCGCTACCTCAAAGAACAATCCGACCCCGAAAACAGTCGTTTCGCGTTCGCCTACACCATCACCGTGCAGAACAACGGCTCGCTCAAGGCGAAGCTGCTGTCGCGCCACTGGCTGATCACCAACGGTGACGGCGAGGTCGAGGAAGTACGCGGTGCCGGCGTAGTCGGCCAGCAGCCCAACATCGACCCCGGCCAGAGCCACACCTACAGCAGCGGCGCAGTCATCAGCACCCGCGTGGGCACCATGCAGGGCAGCTACCAGATGTTCGCCGAAGACGGCAAACGCTTCGACGCCCAGATCGCCCCGTTCCGCCTGGCGGTACCAGGGGCCCTGCACTGATGGCCACCTATGCCGTCGGTGACCTGCAGGGCTGCCTGCAGCCGCTGAAGTGCCTGCTGGAACGCGTCAGCTTCAACCCAGCCGTCGACCGCCTATGGCTGGTCGGCGACCTGGTCAACCGCGGCCCCGAGTCACTGGAAACCCTGCGCTTCCTGTACTCGATCCGCCAGTCGCTGGTCTGCGTGCTGGGCAACCATGACCTGCACCTGCTGGCCGCCTGGCACAACGTCGAGCGCTTGAAGAAAAGCGATACCCTGCGCGAGATCATCGAAGCGCCAGATGCCGACCAGCTGTTCGACTGGCTACGCCAGCAAAAGCTGCTGCATTACGATGAAGCCAGGGGCATTGCCATGTCGCATGCCGGCATCCCGCCGCAGTGGACGCTGGGGCAGGCCCTGAAGCTGGCTGAGGAGGTGGAGCAGGTGCTGCGCGACGATGGTCGCCTGAAGCTCTATCTGGACGGCATGTATGGCAACGAGCCGAACAAGTGGAGCAAGAACCTCACCGGCATCGAGCGCCTGAGGGTCATCACCAACTATTTCACGCGAATGCGCTTCTGTACCGCCGAGGGCAAACTCGACCTCAAGAGCAAAGAAGGCATTGGCACTGCCCCTAAAGGCTACAAGCCCTGGTTTGCCCACAAGGACCGCCGCTCACGCCACGTGAAGATCATCTTCGGCCACTGGGCGGCCTTGGAAGGGCGTGTCCAGCAGCCTGACGTCATTGCCCTGGACACGGGCTGCGTATGGGGCGGCGCCATGACCCTGTACAACGTCGACAGTGGTGAATACCACCGCTGCGACTGCGCCGACGACGGCACCGTCCGCCCACCGGCACAACCCACTACACTGAACGATCAACCCTGAAGAGAGCCGTACCCATGAGCGAATTCAAGCGCATCCCTCCCGAACAGGCACTGGCCCTGCGCGCGCAAGGTGCGGTAGTCGTCGACATTCGCGACCCGCAGGCCTTCGCTGCCGGCCACATCACTGGCGCCCGCCACCTGGATAACCATTCGGTGGCCGACTTCATCCGCAACGCCGACCTCGATGCCCCGACCCTGGTGGTGTGCTACCACGGCAACTCCAGCCAGAGCGCCGCTGCCTACCTGGCAGGCCAAGGCTTCTCTGAGGTGTACAGCGTCGACGGCGGCTTTGAACTGTGGCGCGCCACCTACCCGGCCGAGACCGCCCAGGACAGCGCCGAATAATTTTTTCATTTTTACTGCAGCCCGCGCCCCGTGCGGGCTTGCGCCTTATCAGACGAACGGTCGTTCGTAACTTCTATGCTCCTCGCCCCTTGACCTTGCGGATAACCAACTACGCTTAAGCTCAGGCCATCCAAAAAAGGGGAGAGCCGGTACACCGGCGTGCGGGTCATCGGTAGCGTTACAGGGTGTTCTGGGGGGTATACAGCAACCGGCGAACCCGGTTGCATGCCAGCATCAGCTGACTGATCCGGCGTCGTCTCCACGTATCGAGCGAGGTGACGTCATGAGTATTTTTAGCCACTTCCAACAACGTTTCGAGTCTACGCGCCAGGAAGAACTCTCGCTGCAGGAGTACCTCGAGCTGTGCAAAGAGGATCGCAGTGCCTACGCATCGGCGGCCGAACGGCTGTTGCTGGCCATCGGTGAGCCAGAGCTGATCGACACCTCTACCAACTCCAGGCTGTCGCGCATCTTCTCCAACAAGGTGATTCGCCGCTATCCGGCCTTTGCCGACTTCCATGGCATGGAAGAGTGCATCGACCAGATCGTGTCGTACTTCCGCCACGCCGCCCAAGGCCTGGAAGAGAAGAAACAGATCCTCTACCTGCTGGGCCCGGTAGGCGGCGGCAAGTCGTCGCTGGCCGAAAAACTCAAGCAGCTGATGGAAAAGGTGCCGTTTTATGCGATCAAGGGCTCGCCGGTGTTCGAGTCGCCCTTGGGCTTGTTCAATGCCACCGAAGACGGGGCCATTCTCGAGGAAGAGTACGGCATCTCGCGGCGCTACCTGAACACCATCATGTCGCCCTGGGCCACCAAGCGCCTGCAGGAGTTTGGCGGCGATATCAGCAAATTCAGGGTGGTGAAGCTGTACCCTTCCATCCTCAACCAGATCGCCATCGCCAAAACCGAGCCGGGTGACGAAAACAACCAGGACATCTCGGCGCTGGTCGGCAAGGTGGATATCCGCAAACTCGAGGAATTCCCACAGAACGACGCCGATGCCTACAGCTACTCGGGCGCACTGTGCCGGGCCAACCAGGGCCTGATGGAGTTCGTCGAAATGTTCAAGGCGCCGATCAAGGTCCTGCACCCCCTGCTCACCGCTACCCAGGAAGGTAACTACAACAGCACCGAGGGCCTGGGGGCCATTCCCTATACCGGTATCCTGCTGGCGCACTCCAACGAATCGGAGTGGCACACCTTCCGCAACAACAAGAACAACGAGGCGTTCATCGACCGGATCTACATCGTCAAGGTACCGTACTGCCTGCGCGTCAGCGACGAGATCAAGATCTACGACAAACTGCTGATCAACAGCTCGCTGGCCAAGGCCCACTGCGCGCCGGATACCTTGAAGATGCTGGCTCAGTTCACCGTGCTCTCACGCCTGAAAGAGCCGGAAAACTCCAACATTTACTCGAAAATGCGCGTGTATGACGGGGAGAACCTCAAGGACACCGATCCGAAGGCCAAATCGATCCAGGAGTACCGCGACTCCGCAGGTGTGGACGAAGGCATGAATGGTCTGTCGACCCGCTTCGCCTTCAAGATCCTGTCAAAAGTCTTCAACTTCGACCCGCATGAAGTGGCGGCCAACCCGGTACACCTGCTGTATGTGCTGGAACAGCAGATCGAACAGGAACAGTTCCCGGCCGAGGTCCGCGAGCGCTACCTGCGCTATCTGAAGGAATACCTGGCTCCGCGCTACATCGAGTTCATCGGCAAGGAAATCCAGACTGCCTACCTGGAGTCCTACAGCGAATACGGCCAGAACATCTTCGACCGCTACGTGCTCTACGCCGACTTCTGGATCCAGGACCAGGAATACCGCGACCCGGAAACCGGCGAAATCCTCAACCGCATCGCTCTCAACGAGGAGCTGGAGAAGATCGAGAAACCGGCCGGCATCAGCAACCCGAAAGACTTCCGCAACGAGATCGTCAACTTCGTACTGCGCGCACGCGCCAACAACAACGGCAAGAACCCAAGCTGGCTGAGCTATGAAAAGCTGCGGGTGGTGATCGAGAAGAAAATGTTCTCCAACACCGAAGACCTGCTGCCGGTCATCAGTTTCAACGCCAAGGCCAGCAAAGAGGACCAGAAGAAACACAACGACTTCGTCACCCGGATGGTGGAGCGTGGTTACACCGACAAACAGGTGCGCCTGCTGTCGGAATGGTACCTGCGGGTCAGGAAATCGCAATAAAGCGACAAGCCATACACCGTGCGCCCAGGGCTGCTAGACCAGCCCTGGGCGGCGGCAGCTGCTTTGCTGGCTTTACATGCAGCAGCTCGTAGCTTGAAGCGTGCAGCTGTTCCCAGCTACCGGAGGGACCATGAGCTACGTTATCGACCGACGCCTGAACGGCAAGAACAAGAGCACGGTCAACCGCCAGCGCTTTCTGCGGCGGTACCGTGAACACATCAAGAAGGCCGTCGAAGAGGCGGTCAGCCGCCGTTCCATCATGGACATGGAACACGGCGAGCAGATCAGCATTCCCGGCCGCGATATCGACGAACCGGTGCTGCACCACGGTCGCGGGGGCAAGCAGACCATCGTGCACCCAGGCAACAAAGAGTTCACCGCCGGTGAGCACATCCCGCGGCCGCAAGGCGGTGCTGGTGGCGGTGGCGGCCGTGGCAAGGCCGGCAATTCCGGCGAGGGCATGGATGAATTCGTCTTCCAGATCACCCAGGAAGAGTTTCTTGAATTCATGTTCGAAGACCTCGAACTGCCCAATCTGGTCAAGCGTCACCTGACCGGTGCCGACACCTTCAAGACCGTACGCGCCGGTATCGCCAACGAAGGCAACCCGTCGCGCATCAACATCGTGCGTACCCTGCGCTCGGCCCACGCCCGGCGCATCGCCCTGACCGGCAGCAGCCGCGCCCTGCTGCGCGAGGCGCAGAAGGAACTCGCCCGGCTGAAGGTCGAAGAACCGGATAACTTCACCGACATCCAGGAAGTCGAACAGGAAATTGAACGCCTGAAGGCGCGCATCAACCGCCTGCCCTTCCTCGACACCTTCGACCTCAAGTACAACCTGCTGGTCAAGCAGCCCAACCCCAGTTCGAAGGCAGTGATGTTCTGCCTGATGGACGTGTCCGGCTCGATGACCCAGGCCACCAAGGACATCGCCAAGCGCTTCTTCATCCTGCTGTACCTGTTCCTCAAGCGAAATTACGATCGCATCGAGGTGGTGTTCATTCGCCACCACACCAGTGCCCGTGAGGTCGACGAGGAGGAGTTCTTCTACTCGCGGGAGACCGGCGGCACCATCGTCTCCAGCGCGCTCAAGCTGATGCAGGAGATCATGGCGGAGCGCTACCCGGCCAGCGACTGGAATATCTACGCCGCACAGGCCTCCGACGGCGATAACTGGAACGACGACTCGCCGATCTGCCGCGAGATCCTGTCCAAGCAGATCATGCCGCATGTGCAGTACTACACTTACGTTGAGATCACCCCCCGTGAGCACCAAGCGCTGTGGTATGAGTACGAGCGCATCGGCGAAGCATTCCCCGATACGTTTGCCCAACAGCAGCTGGTATCGGCCGGCGACATCTACCCGGTCTTCCGTGAACTCTTCCAGCGCAGGTTAGCCACATGACCGCCAGAGCACAGAGACGCCAACCCATTTCCACCGGGTCCGAGTGGACGTTCGAACTGATCCAGACCTACGACCGGGAAATCAGCCGCCTGGCCGAACGTTACGCCCTGGACACCTATCCCAACCAGATCGAGGTGATCACGGCCGAGCAGATGATGGATGCCTACGCCTCGGTCGGCATGCCGCTGGGCTACCACCACTGGTCCTATGGCAAGCAGTTTCTCAGCACGGAAAAGTCTTATAGCCGTGGCCAAATGGGCCTGGCCTACGAGATCGTGATCAACTCCGACCCGTGCATCGCCTACCTGATGGAAGAAAACACCATGTGCATGCAGGCACTGGTGATCGCCCACGCCTGTTACGGGCATAACAGCTTCTTCAAAGGCAACTACCTGTTCCGAACCTGGACCGATGCCAGCTCGATCATCGATTACCTGGTGTTCGCCAAGCAGTACATCGCCCAGTGCGAAGAGCGTCACGGCATCGATGCAGTGGAAGACTTGATCGACTCCTGCCACGCGCTGATGAACTACGGTGTCGACCGCTACAAGCGGCCTTATCCGATTTCCGCCGAAGAGGAGCGGCGCCGGCAACAGGAGCGCGAAGAGCACCTTCAGCGGCAGATCAACGACCTGTGGCGAACCATTCCGAAAAGCGCGGAAAAAGGTAACGACCGCGATGAGGGGCGCTTCCCCGCCGAACCGCAGGAAAACATCCTGTACTTCATCGAAAAGAATGCCCCGCTGCTCGAACCTTGGCAGCGCGAGGTGGTGCGCATCGTGCGCAAGATCGCCCAGTACTTCTACCCGCAACGCCAGACCCAGGTGATGAACGAAGGCTGGGCAACGTTCTGGCACTACACCCTGATGAACGACCTGTACGACGAGGGGCTGATCACTGAAGGCTTCATGATGGAGTTCTTGCAGTCGCACACCAGCGTGGTGTTCCAGCCTGGCTTCGACAGTCCCTACTACAGCGGCATCAATCCTTATGCGCTGGGCTTTGCGATGTACACCGACATCCGCCGTATGTGCGAAAACCCCACCGAGGAAGATCGCCACTGGTTCCCCGAGATTGCCGGCAGTGATTGGCTTTCTACCATCAAATTCGCCATGAGCAGCTTCAAGGACGAAAGCTTCATCCTGCAGTACTTGTCGCCCAAGGTGATGCGCGACCTCAAGCTGTTCAGCATCCTCGATGATGACCAGCGTGACGATTTGCTGGTGCCCGCCATTCATGACGAGGCCGGCTACCGGGTGATTCGCGAACAACTGGCAGCGCAGTACAACCTTGGCAACCGTGAACCGAACGTGCAGATCTGGAGCGTCGACCGCCGCGGCGACCGCTCGCTGACCCTGCGCCACCAGCAGCACAATCGCAAACCGCTGGGCGACTCGACCGAGGAGGTGCTCAAGCACCTGCACCGCCTGTGGGGCTTCGATATTCACCTGGAGACCGTGCAAGGCGAGCAGGTAATGAAGACCCACCACATGCCACCACGCGGCGAACACGGCGAAAGTGCCGATTACGGCCGCATGGACCTTGCCGTTATCCACCACCTGTAGCGCAACACCATGACTGCCGACGGGTTATCCTGTCGGCAGTTATGGAGAGTTGCACATGCACATCTACAAAGTTGGCGGCGCCGTGCGCGACCGCCTGCTCGGCCGCCCGGTCAGCGATATCGACTGGCTGGTGGTCGGCGCCAGTGTCGAAGAAATGCTCGCCAAGGGCTATCGCCCGGTCGGTGCCGATTTCCCCGTGTTCCTGCACCCGAAAACCGGTGAGGAGTACGCCCTTGCCCGTACCGAACGCAAGAGCGGGCGTGGTTATGGTGGGTTCACCTTTCACGCCAGCCCCGACGTGACCCTCGAAGAAGACCTGATCCGCCGCGACCTCACCATCAATGCCATGGCCGAGGATGAAGCCGGCACGGTGTATGACCCGCACAACGGAAAGCAAGATCTGGATCAACGCCTGTTACGCCATGTTTCCCCGGCGTTCGCTGAAGATCCGCTACGCGTTCTGCGCGTTGCCCGCTTTGCTGCCCGATACGCCCCGCTGGGTTTCCAGGTTGCCGACCAGACGCTGGAGCTGATGCGCCAGATCAGCGCCTCGGGCGAGTTGCAGGCACTGACCGCCGAGCGCAGCTGGAAGGAAATCGAGCGGGCGCTGATGGAAGCGCAGCCACAGGTGTTCTTCCAGGTGCTGCGCGATTGCGACGCCCTGCCGGCCCTGCTGCCTGAGCTTGCTGACGATGCCCAGGCCTTGGCGGCCCTGGAGCAGGCTGCGGCACATGAACAGCCCCTGCACGTGCGCTGGGCCTGCCTGCTACGGGGGCTGGCACCTGCATCGATCAAAGCCGTCAACCAGCGCCTGAAGGCACCGCGGGAATGTCAGGAACTGGCCTTGCTGACAGGGGAATGCCTGGCGCAAGCCAATCAGGCGCGGGAACTGCCTGCCACGGCACTGCTGGAGCTTTTGCAGAAGTTCGATGTTTACCGACGGCCGCAGCGGTTCGAGGATTTTGTGGTCGTTTGCGAGATGGCAGCGCTGGGCGATGGCGAGCAGGGTTATCCACAGGGCGATTACCTGCGGGGCGCAGCCGTGGCGGCGCGCGCGGTGGATGTGAAGCCGTTGGTGCAGGCCGGGCTGACGGGCCAGGCACTGGGGGAAGCGCTCAAAGCTGAGCGGCTGAAAGCGCTTGAGGCTTACAAATTCAGTTGACCAGC
This sequence comes from Pseudomonas sp. BN607, assembly GCF_029871175.1. NCBI lineage: Bacteria > Pseudomonadati > Pseudomonadota > Gammaproteobacteria > Pseudomonadales > Pseudomonadaceae > Pseudomonas > Pseudomonas sp. BN607. The sequence continues at coordinate 174,545 of NZ_SSOE01000019.1, read as the reverse complement.
GCGGTATCTGTGGTGGCGGCCTTGAGGCGCGCCCACAGATACCGTGCCGCGCCAGACCGTCAGGCAGGCGTCAGCTGCAACCCGCGCCACTCGAAGGCGACCGGGGCCAGTACCTGGTCAATCTGCGCCTCTTGCCACAACTGGGCCATGGTTTTGCCCGCACCCGGATGCATCAGCTGAGGGGCCAGCAACGACAGCGGCCACAGCACGAAAGCGTTCTTCAGTATCTCGGCCCGGGGCAACACCAGCCCATCGAACGTGCCATGCAGGTCGTCATACATCAGCACGTCGATATCCAGCGGCAAGCCTCTGCGGTCCGGCGCATAACGGCCATTATCGGCCTCGATGAACTTCAGCCGACGGTCCAGCTCCATCAACGGCAACGCGGTTTTTCCGGTGACCACGAAATTGATGAATGGGCCGCTCTTGATCCCTACCGCCTGGCTTTCGAACGCCGGCGAACAGCGCATGTCGGTAAGGATGCCGGCCAGCGCGTCGAGCCCGGCACACAAATGCGCCTCACGGTCGATATTGCTACCCAGGCCCAGGTAAACCGTGCTCAGAGACATCCGCGCTCGATCTCCACGCCTACACCACCACGGGCTGCCGGTACCGCGCCTGGCTTGGTCAGTTTCAAGCGCACCCAAGGGATGTGGAACTCGTCCATCAAGGTGGCCACCAGGCGCTCGGCAAAGGTTTCTACCAACTCGAAACGGGCCTGCTCGGCAAACGCCTGGATGCGCGCCGAAACGCTGGCGTAGTCAAGCGCCAAGTTCAGGTCATCACCAGCGGCCGCCGGGCGGTTGTCCCAGGCAAAGCTCAGGTCCAGGCGCAAGCACTGGCGAATATCCCGCTCCCAGTCATAGGCACCAATGACGGTATCGACTTCCAGGCCTTCGATGAACACTCTGTCCAAGCACTTCTCTCCACAGCACGACAAGGGCGACTGGCGCCGTTAGAATCAGGGCGTCCTCGCCCGGAATAGTTAGCATGTTTTGGTTACTGGCGTTGCTCGCCTACCTGCTCGGCTCGCTGTCCTTCGCCATTGTCCTCAGCCGCCTTTCGGGCAGCCCGGACCCGCGTTCCAGCGGCTCAGGCAATGCCGGCGCCACCAACATGCTACGCCTGGCAGGCCGTAAAATGGCGATCCTGACCCTGCTTGGCGACCTGTGCAAGGGCCTGGTGCCAGTATTGCTTGCCCGCCTTGCCGGGCTGGACCTGCAGGCACAGGCCTGGGTGGGCGTGTGCGCGGTGCTGGGCCACCTGTTCCCGCTGTATTTCTGCTTCCGCGGCGGCAAGGGCGTGGCAACCGCCGCCGGCATGCTCATGGGCCTGTACTTCCCGGCTGCACTGCTGGCCATCGGCGCCTGGCTGCTGACCTTCTACCTTACCCGCACCAGCTCGCTGGCGGCGCTTATCGCCACGCCGTTGACCCTGCCATTGCTGGCCTGGCGCGAGCCAGAGGCGCTGCTGCCGATCAGCGTGCTGACGGTGATGATTGTCTGGCGCCACCGCAACAACCTGCGCGACCTGTTTGCCGGGCGCGAGCGCCACTTCTGATCTTTACAGCGGCGGCAACTGCTCCATCGGCCAACGCGCCTGCACGCTGATCGCCAGGTCCTGCTGCTGCCCGGCCAGCAGTCGCTGGCAACCGGCGTAGGCGATCATCGCGCCATTGTCTGTGCAGAACTGCGGACGCGCGTAATAGACGTTGCCTTTCATGCCGGCAAGCATATCTTCCAGCGAAGCACGCAGTGCCTTGTTGGCGCTTACGCCACCCGCGATGACCAGGCGCTTGAGGCCGGTCTGCTTGAGGGCACGCTTGCACTTGATGGTCAAAGTCTCCACCACCGCCTGCTGGAATGCCAGGGACACGTCGCAACGGGTTTGCTCACCGTCGTCGCCAGCATCCTTGCATTGCTGCCAGGTGTTCAGGGCGAACGTCTTGAGGCCGCTGAAGCTGAACTCCAGGCCCGGACGATCGGTCATCGGCCGCGGGAACACGAAGCGGCCAGGCACGCCCTGCTCTGCCAGGCGCGCGATTTCCGGGCCGCCTGGGTAGTTGAGTCCGATCAGCTTGGCAGTCTTGTCGAATGCCTCGCCAGCGGCGTCATCCAGGCTCTCGCCCAACAGCTCGTACTGGCCGATACCATCGACCCGGACCAGCTGGGTGTGACCGCCAGAAACCAACAAAGCGACGAACGGAAACGCCGGTGGGTTTTCTTCGAGCATGGGCGCCAGCAGGTGGCCTTCCATGTGGTGCACGCCAATGGCCGGAATGTCCCAGGCAAAAGCCAGCGCCTGGGCGCAGGAGGCGCCGACCAGCAAGGCCCCGACCAGGCCGGGGCCCGCGGTGTAGGCGATGGCGTCGATTTCGGTGGCGACACAGCCCGCCTCGTCCAGCACCTGGCGGATGAGTGGCAGCATGCGCTTGACGTGGTCACGCGAGGCAAGCTCGGGCACTACCCCGCCAAAGACGCGGTGCAGGTCGATCTGGCTGAACAGTGCGTCGGCCAACAAACCGCGCTCACTGTCGTATAATGCGACGCCAGTTTCGTCGCAGGATGTTTCCAATCCCAGTACTAGCATGGGTTCGTCCCTTGTGGGGGCTGAGTTCGAAGCCGCGCATGATAGTCCCCGTGTCGGATGCCGACCAGCGGTTTTCGATCAGAGGCTTTGCATTCCGGCTTGCTAAGGGTTAACATCCGCAACCCTTGAAAACCGACGTTCTCCAGCACACCTTTGTTTTGCCAGGAGCACGTCTACCCCGGTAATGAATTAAGGTAGCCCTGGATGCCAGCCGTCAAAGTTAAAGAGAACGAACCCTTCGACGTAGCTCTGCGTCGTTTCAAGCGCTCCTGCGAAAAAGCCGGTGTACTGGCTGAAGTTCGTAGCCGCGAGTTTTACGAGAAGCCGACCGCAGAGCGTAAGCGCAAAGCAGCAGCTGCTGTTAAGCGTCACGCCAAGAAAGTTCAGCGCGAACAGCGCCGCGCCGTTCGTCTGTACTAATACAGACGTTCATCGCAAAGCTTCTGCCCTGCCCGGCTAACCGCCGGGCGATGGCAGTGGTCTTTTTACACTTGGGCAGCTAGCCCAAGGCCCTGCACAAGCTTCATGCGAACTGCATAAAGGGCAACCTGCCTGAAACGTCAGAGCTGGTCCTCCTTGCTGTATGACCAGACGTGCACGTCCGACTGACGAGCCCCCAGGGCTGGCGACGAGCACACATTCCCTCGCACTTCCCCAAGCGGCACCCGCCCCATTCGGCGCGCGAGCGATTAGACTTGCCAGTTGCCAGATGACGAGACTGCCATGGCCGGGCTGATTCCCCAGAGTTTCATTGACGACCTGATCAACCGCCTCGACATCGTCGACGTGGTAAGTTCGCGCGTCCAACTGAAAAAGACCGGCAAGAACTACTCCGCCTGCTGCCCGTTCCACAAGGAAAAGACCCCTTCCTTCACGGTCAGCCCCGACAAGCAGTTCTACTACTGCTTCGGCTGCGGCGCCGGTGGCAACGCCCTGGGCTTCGTGATGGACCACGACAACCTGGACTTCCCCCAGGCGGTCGAGGAACTGGCCCGCGCAGCAGGCATGGAAGTACCCCGCGAACAAGGCCGCCGAGACAACAAGCCCCGCCAGCCTACCGATTCGCCGCTGTACCCACTGCTGGATGCCGCCTCGGAATTCTACCGCCAGGCCCTGCGCAGCCACCCGACTCGCAAGGCGGCGGTGGATTACCTCAAGGGCCGCGGCCTGTCCGGGGAAATCGCCCGCGACTTCGGCCTGGGCTTTGCCCCGCCCGGCTGGGACAACCTGCTCAAGCACCTGGGTGCCGATACCCTGCAACAGAAGGTGATGATCGACGCCGGCCTGCTGATCGAGAACGCCGAAAGCGGCAAGCGCTACGACCGCTTCCGCGACCGAGTGATGTTCCCGATCCGCGACAGCCGCGGGCGCATCATCGCCTTCGGTGGCCGGGTGCTCGGCGACGACAAGCCCAAGTACCTGAACTCCCCGGAAACCCCGGTGTTCCACAAGGGCCAGGAACTGTACGGGCTTTACGAAGCGCGCAAGCACAACCGCAACCTCGATGAAATCATCGTGGTCGAGGGCTACATGGACGTCATCGCGCTTGCCCAGCAAGGCCTGCGTAATGCCGTGGCCACCCTCGGCACCGCCACCAGCGAAGAGCACCTCAAGCGGCTGTTCCGCGTGGTGCCCAGCGTGCTGTTCTGCTTCGACGGTGACCAGGCCGGGCGCAAGGCCGCTTGGCGAGCGCTGGAGTCGACCTTGTCGAACCTGCAGGACGGCCGCCGTGCGCGCTTCCTGTTCCTGCCCGAAGGCGAAGACCCGGACAGCCTGGTGCGCGCCGAAGGCACCGATGCCTTCATGGCCCGCATCAACCAACACGCCCAGCCGCTGGCTGACTACTTCTTCGAGCAACTGGGCGTCGAAGCCGACCCGCGCTCGCTGGAAGGCAAGGCGCACATGGCAACCCTGGCCGCACCGTTGATCGAAAAGATCCCCGGCGCCAACCTGCGCCAGTTGATGCGCAACCGCCTGAAGGAAATTACCGGCCTCGACCCACAGCAGGTAGAGCAACTGGCGCAGCAGGCGCCAGCTGCCAACAGCGTGCCGGACTACGACCCTGGTTATGACTATGACGCCATGGCCAGCTACACCCCCGACTACGGCGACATGCCACAGTACGACCATGCCCCTGTACACCAGGAGCAGGAGTGGAAGCCGAACAAGGGTGGCAGCAAGAAGCCGTGGAGCGACAAACCGTGGGACAAGAATCGCAAGGGCGGCAAGCCCTGGCAGCACCGCGACGAAGCGCCTCCGCGGGTGCCCGCGCCGGTTGAGCCACCTACGCTGGCGGCCCTGCGCACCTTGCTGCACCACCCACTACTGGCCGGCAAGGTTGAAGACGCCAGCCACTTCGCCGACGAAGAACACCTGTACAGCCAGCTGCTGGTATCACTGATCGAAGCCGCACAGAAAAATCCTGGGCTAAGCTCAATGCAGTTGATCGCACGCTGGCATGGCACCGAACAGGGCCGCCTGCTGCGGGCCCTGGCAGAAAAGGAATGGCTGATCGTGGCCGACAACCTTGAACAACAGTTTTTCGACACTATAACTAGCTTGTCCGCCCGCCAACGCGAGCGCAGCCTGGAACAACTGCTCAGGAAATCACGTCAAAGCGAATTGACCAGCGAGGAAAAAACCCAGCTCCTCGCCCTGCTGAGCCGGAATGTTCCCGCACAAACGCCGACCTCATCTGGCGCGTGAGGCCCATGCTCGGGTATAATCCTCGGCTTGTTTTTTGCCCGCCAAGACCTTCAGTGGATAGGGTGTTATGTCCGGAAAAGCGCAACAGCAGTCTCGTATCAAAGAGTTGATCACCCGCGGTCGTGAGCAGGGCTACCTGACTTACGCGGAGGTCAACGACCACCTGCCTGAGGATATTTCAGATCCAGAACAGGTGGAAGACATCATCCGCATGATCAACGACATGGGGATCAACGTATTCGAGAGTGCTCCGGATGCGGATGCCCTTCTGTTGGCGGAAGCCGACACCGACGAAGCCGCGGCCGAAGAAGCCGCTGCTGCGTTGGCGGCAGTTGAAACCGATATCGGCCGCACGACCGACCCGGTGCGCATGTACATGCGCGAAATGGGTACTGTCGAGCTGCTGACACGCGAAGGCGAGATCGAAATCGCCAAGCGTATCGAGGAAGGCATCCGTGAAGTCATGGGCGCTATCGCCCACTTCCCGGGTACTGTCGACTACATTCTCGGCGAATATGACCGCGTCACCGCCGAAGGCGGCCGTCTGTCCGATGTCCTCAGTGGTTACATCGACCCTGATGACAATATCGCCGCCCCGACCGACGAAGTGCCGGTCCCCGGTGCCAAGGCCCCTGCGGCCAAGGAAGAATCGGACGACGAAGACGAAGAAAGCGAAGGCAGTGACGACGAGGAAGAGGCCGAAAGCGGTCCCGACCCAGTTGTCGCAGCCCAGCGCTTCGGCGCGGTCAACGACCAGCTTCAGGTCACCAACAAGGTCCTGAAGAAAAACGGTCGCGGCCACAAGGAAAGCATCGAGGCCCTGCAGGCCCTGGCTGACCTGTTCATGCCGATCAAGCTGGTACCGAAGCAGTTCGAAGTACTGGTTGAACGTGTACGTGACGCCTTGAACCGTCTGCGCCAGCAAGAACGCGCCATCATGCAGCTTTGCGTCCGTGATGCCCGCATGCCACGCGCCGACTTCCTGCGCATGTTCCCGAGCAACGAAACCGACCAGACCTGGAGCGGTGACCTGGCCAAGCGCAACACCAAATGGGCTGCAGCCCTGGGTGAAAAGGACGCTGCCATCGTCGCTTGCCAGCAGAAACTGATCGACCTTGAGACCGAAACCGGCCTGACCGTTGCCGAGATCAAGGAAATCAACCGTCGCATGTCGATCGGTGAAGCCAAGGCCCGCCGCGCCAAGAAAGAAATGGTCGAGGCGAACCTGCGTCTGGTGATCTCCATCGCCAAGAAGTACACCAACCGTGGCCTGCAGTTCCTCGACCTGATCCAGGAAGGCAACATCGGCTTGATGAAAGCGGTGGACAAGTTCGAATACCGTCGCGGCTACAAGTTCTCGACCTATGCCACCTGGTGGATTCGTCAGGCGATCACCCGTTCGATCGCCGACCAGGCACGCACCATCCGTATTCCGGTGCACATGATCGAGACGATCAACAAGCTCAACCGTATTTCCCGGCAGATGCTGCAGGAAATGGGTCGCGAACCGACCCCGGAAGAGCTGGGCGAGCGCATGGAAATGCCTGAGGACAAGATCCGCAAGGTACTGAAGATTGCCAAAGAGCCGATCTCCATGGAAACCCCGATCGGTGACGACGAAGATTCGCACCTGGGCGACTTCATCGAGGACTCGACCATGCAGTCCCCGATTGACGTGGCCACGGTCGAAAGCCTGAAAGAAGCTACCCGTGACGTGCTCTCAGGGCTGACCGCACGCGAAGCCAAAGTGCTGCGCATGCGTTTCGGTATCGACATGAACACGGACCACACCCTTGAAGAGGTGGGCAAGCAGTTTGACGTAACGCGTGAGCGTATCCGTCAGATCGAAGCGAAGGCGTTGCGCAAACTGCGCCACCCGACTCGCAGCGAGCACTTGCGCAGCTTCCTCGACGAGTGATGACAAAACCCCGGCCCAGGCCGGGGTTTTTCTTTTCCGCCTGTCGCGCAGAATCCGGTTTTTATGGTGATCGTTGCAGGAGCGGTGCATGCCATGAAGGCAATGTGCCCTACCCAAGGCCGCAAGGCCCTGTTGTATCGGACAAAAGACCCCTCCTTCCACCGTACACCTGCCGCAATGCCCGTCTACACTCGACTTCAGACCATCTGAATGCGAGGCCGCCATGCCCTTCAAGCCGGCCATCCTGTTGCTGCTCCTGGTTTTGTGGAACACAACGGCCGGCGCGCTGACCCTGACAGACGAGGAGAAAGCCTGGCTGGCTGCCCACCCGCAGCTCAGCCTGGGCGTAGACGCCTCTTGGCCACCGTTCGAGTTTCGCGACCAGGAGGGCCGTTACCAGGGACTGGCCGCCGATTACATCGCCACGATCCAGCAACGCCTGGGCGTAGCGTTCAAGCCGGTCGAGCCCAGCAGCTGGACCGAGGTACTGGCGCAGGCGCGGGAAAACCGCATCGACCTGCTGCCAGGCATCATGTCCACCCCCGAACGCCAGGTTTACCTGGCCTTCACCCGCCCCTATCTCGATTTCCCCATCGTGATCCTCGCGCACAAAGGCGGCGCGCAACCGCGAAACCTGGATGACCTGTATGGCCTGAAAGTCGCGGTGGTCGAAAACTACGCGCCGCACGAGCTGCTACGTACCCACCACCCCGATCTCAACCTGGTCGCCCTGCCCAACGTCAGCTCGACATTGCAGGCCTTGGCCACTGACCAGGTGGACGCTGTCGTCGGTGACCTCGCGTCAAGCATCTGGAGCCTGCGCCAGTTGAAGCTTGATGGCCTCTATGTCAGCGGCGAAACGCCATACCGCTATCAGCTGGCCATGGCCGTGCCCCGCAACAACCAGGTGCTGGTCGGCATTCTGGATAAAGTGATGGCCGACATGAGCAGCAGCGAAATCAGCCAGATCCAGCAGCGTTGGGTGGGCAATGTGGTAGACCAGCGGATGTTCTGGTCGGATTTGCTGGTGTACGGCTTGCCGACAGTGCTGTTGTTGATGGGCGTACTGGCCGTGGTCATCCGCATCAACCGTCGGCTCAGCTCGGAAATTTCCCGACGCATTGCCTTGGAACAGGAGCTGCGCAGCAGCGAGTACCACTATCGCGGCCTGGTCGAGAGCCTGTCAGCCATCGCCTGGGAAGCAGATGCCAACGACTTCACCTACAGCTATGTATCGCCGCATGCCGAAGGCCTGCTGGGCTACCCCCTGGCTGACTGGCTGAAACCTGGCTTCTGGCGCAACATACTGCACCCGGAGGACGCCCTCTGGGCTCAGGCGTACTGCGACAGTGAAACCGCCGCCGGGCGTGACCACAGCCTGGACTACCGGGTAATACGCGCCGATGGCCAGCCACTGTGGGTGCGCAATATTGTCAGCATGATCGAGCACGGCCATCAGCCGGTAATGCGCGGTTTGATGATCGACATCAGCGAAACCAAGCGTACCGAGGACGCCCTGCGCCTGTCCGAGCAGAAGTTCGCTTCGGTATTCCAGCAGTGCCCCGATATCCTGCTGATAGCGCGCCACAGTGATGGCTGCCTGCTGGAGGTAAACGAGGCTTTTGAAGAACAGATCGGCCTGACGCCGGGCCAGGTGATTGGCCGCACAGCCACCGACCTTAACCTGTGGGGTGTTGAAGGCAGCGGGCCGCTGGTGCTCGAACGCTTGCACCAGGGCGGTATCCGCAATCTGGAGATGAGCTTCCGCCGTAGCAACGGCCAACTGTTCACCGGCCTGACCTCCGCCGAAACCTTCGAACTCGACGGCACGCCGGCGCTGGTGGTGGCGGTACGCGACATCAGCCAGCTCAAGGAAACTCAGCAGCAACTGCAAACCTCGGAAGAAAAATTCGCCAAGGCGTTCCATGCGTCACCCGACGGCCTGCTGCTGTCACGCCAGAGCGACGGTTTGCTGCTGGAAGTAAACGAAGGCTTCTGCCGCCTCACCGGCTACGACCTCAACCCGACCATTGACCAGACGTCACTGGACCTGGGCATCTGGGTCGACCTCAACGAGCGCAAGCGCCTGATCGACCAGCTCAACCGCGACGGCTTCGTGCGCGATTTCACCTGCCATATCCGCCGCAGCGACGGGCAGATCCGCCTTTGTGAGCTATCTGCGCGGCCGCTGCCGATTACCGGCGTGGACTGCATGCTGACCATCGCCCGTGACATCACCGAACGCCACCTGATGCAGGAAAAACTGCAGCTGGCCGCCACCGTATTCGAGAACACCGCCGAAGGCGTGCTGATTACCGACATCGACCAGCGCATCAGTGCCGTCAACCGCGCCTTCAGCGAAATCACCGGCTACAGCGAGATCGAAGCCCTCGGCCAGACCCCACGCCTGCTCGCCTCCGGCCAGCACGACAGTGCCTTCTATGTCGCCATGTGGCACCAGCTGACCGCTGAAGGCCACTGGCAGGGCGAAATCTACAACAAGCGCAAGAACGGTGAACTGTACCCCAGTTGGCTAACCATCAGCGCCGTGCGCAACAGCGAACGCGAGGTCACCCACTTTGTGGCGGTTTTCGCCGACATCTCCAGCATCAAGCACGCCCAGGCCAAACTCGACTACCAGGCCCACCACGATCCACTGACCGGCTTGCCCAACCGCGCCCTGTTCGAAAATCGCCTGCAGGCTGTGCTCACCTGCGCGCAGGTATCCAACCGCCAGGGCGCGGTGCTGTTCCTCGACCTCGACCGCTTCAAGCACATCAACGACAGCCTCGGCCACCCGGTCGGCGACTTGCTGCTCAAGGGTATCGCCCAGCGCCTTAAGGAGCAGGTACGCGACGTAGACACCGTGGCCCGCCTGGGCGGCGACGAGTTCATTATCCTGCTGCCCGGCCTGCACAAGCCGAGCGACGCCAGCACCATCGCCAACAAACTGCTGGCCTGCTTCAACGCACCGTTCCAGGCTGGCGAGCACGAGTTCTTTACCAGCGCCAGCATCGGCATCAGCCTTTATCCACAGGACGGCACCGACGTCGCCACGCTGATCCGCAATGCCGACGCCGCCATGTATCGCTCCAAAGCCAAGGGCCGCAACCGCGTCGAAGCCTACACCCTCGACCTCACCGCCCAGGCCAGTGAGCGCATTGCCCTGGAACATGAACTGCGCCGCGCCGTGGAACGCAACGAAATGAGCCTGTGCTTCCAGCCCAAGCTCAGCCTCAAGACCCAGAACCTGGTGGGCGCCGAAGCGCTGATCCGCTGGAGCCACCCGACCTTCGGTGAAGTGCCGCCAGAGCACTTCATCCACCTGGCGGAAGAAAACGGCACCATTCTCCAGCTCGGTGACTGGGTGCTGGAGCAAGCCTGCCGGCAGATGCAGGCCTGGAAGCAGCACTACGAACCATTCGGCCCGCTGTCGATCAACCTCGCCGGCGCCCAGCTACGCCACCCGCACCTGGCCCGGCGCATCGAGCAACTGCTCAAGCACTACCAACTCAAGGCCGGCGACTTGCAGCTGGAGATCACGGAAAACTTCATCATGAGCCAGGCCGAAGAGGCCCTGGCCGTGCTGTACCAGTTGAAGAAACTCGGCGTACAGCTGGCCATCGACGACTTCGGCACGGGCTATTCCTCGCTCAGCTACCTCAAGCGCCTGCCACTGGACATCCTCAAGATCGACAAGTCGTTCATCCGCGGCCTGCCCGACGATCCCCACGATGCCGCCATCGCCCGCGCAATCATCGCACTGGGCCGCAGCATGCAGTTGACGATCATTGCAGAAGGTGTGGAGAACCAGGCCCAGCAGCGTTTTCTGGCGGCCGAAGGGTGCGAACAAATCCAAGGCTACATCGTCAGCCTGCCGCTGCCGCCAGAAGAGTTCGCGGCTACGTTTCTTCGCATAGCACTATCGGATCTTTCAGATGGCACAGCTGCGAAACCCTCGTTATAATCCGGCCACTTACTGAGGGCCTATAGCTCAGTTGGTTAGAGCAGAGGACTCATAATCCTTTGGTCCACGGTTCGAGTCCGTGTGGGCCCACCAGATACCAGAAAGCCGCGCAATGCGCGGCTTTTTCTTGTCTGGCGATCAGATGGCTACGCTCGCATCTCCATCGTACGCAGTAAGGTAGGGACTGTTCCTTGCCCATCGCTGCCAGGCAACGATCCCCTACCCCTCCCGCAACCACATCTTGACCTGCCGCTGGTTATAGAAAGTCATACCTGCCGGAATATCTCGGTTAACCAACGACATCGCGCCAATCACCACGTCATCGCCAATGTCGATACGGTCGGCAACGATGCAACTGCCGGCACCCATGCTGACGTTGTCACCAATGCGCAGGGCGTACTCATCCAGCCCCAGGGTCTTGATGCCGATCGAGCAGTTCTGGCGGATGAAGAAATTGCGCCCGATGCTCACGTGCCGGGTAATCACCACACCCGGCAGGTGCGCGATGCGCAGGCCGGGGGCGATCTGGGCGCAGATGTCGATATCCACGGCGTACTTCAGGTTGAGGCGCTGCTGCATGCGCCTAGCGTGGCGCCGGGCAAGGCCACCGCGAGCGTCCAGATATTGGGCCAGGCGGTAAGTGAAGAGAAAATGTAGTTTGTTGTCCTTGCGTGCGCGGCGCAGCACGTTGAACAGCAGGCTGATGCGGCGTCCGGGCCTTTTCTTGTTGGAGACTTCCAGTCGCCAGCATTCGAGCAGGTGGTCGAGGTTCACGCTCAGGTTCCAGTTGGACTAGCACTTCATCATGCCGAATTACTGCCGAAGACGCAGCCCCCGGAGCGTATGCGTTCCCATTGTGGGACCGCGTTAGCAGGGGGTGGGGAACTAGCCTTGCCCTGACTGGCACTGGCTGGCTAGGCTATCAGGCCAACCGTAGAGACTTGCCATGTCGGACTTCCGCTCCATCACGCTGGATGAAATCGACCGCCAGCTGATTGCCCTATTGCAGATCAACGCCCGCGAAAGCGTTGCCACCCTCGCCCGCCAGCTGGGTATCGCCCGCACTACCGTCAACTCGCGACTGGAGCGGCTGGAGAAGAACAAGGTTATTTCCGGCTATGGGGTACGCCTGGGCCAAAGCGTGACAGGCGGCGGGCTGCAGGCGTATGTCGGGATCAAGGTGCAGCCGCGTTCCGGGAAGGAGGTGGTGCGGCGCCTGAGTGCCATGGGGCAAGTGCAGCAGCTGTGTGCGGTAAGCGGCGAGTTCGACTATGTGGCCTGGTTGCGTACAGACTCGCCTGAACAACTGGACCAATTGCTCGACCAGATCGGCAGCGTCGACGGCGTGGAAAAGACCACCACGTCGATCATTCTCAGCAGCAAGGTGGATCGCGGGCAACCGCTGTGATCAATCAGGCCTCCTGCCCGTCGAGCAGTCCCTGCAGAATTGCCGAAGGACTTTGTGTGGTGGGTTGCAGTTTGACAGGTGGTAAGAGCCAGACATTTGCAGCGCCTGTGAGATCGAGCGCCGCGCGGGCGGCGCTCGATTTCACACCCACCCCAAAGCTAAAGACAAGCACTTCGTCAAAAACAACATCACTATCGTCAAATAGACGAAACAAACGACATTAAGACAACACTCTGCACCTTAATAACGAACAGCCCACTCCCTAAAATGACCCCCAGGCATCTCCTATACTCAGGCTCCGCTACCCGCCCAGCCTCTCTGGCAAGGTCACTTCATGAACAAGAAAAACCGCCACCCCGCCGACGGCAAGAAGCCGATCACCATCTTCGGCCCGGACTTCCCCTTCGCCTTCGACGACTGGCTGGAGCATCCGGCAGGCCTGGGCAGCATTCCGGCTGAGCGCCATGGTGAGGAAGTGGCCATCGTAGGTGCCGGTATCGCTGGCCTGGTGGCGGCCTACGAGCTGATGAAAATGGGCTTGAAGCCGGTGGTGTACGAGGCCTCCAAGCTGGGCGGCCGGCTGCGCTCGCAAGCCTTCAACGGCACCGACGGGATCATCGCCGAACTCGGTGGCATGCGTTTCCCGGTGTCGTCCACCGCCTTCTATCACTACGTAGACAAGCTGGGCCTGGAGACCAAGCCTTTCCCCAACCCGCTGACCCCGGCGTCGGGCAGCACCGTGATCGACCTGGAAGGCCAGACCTACTACGCCGAAAAAGCCACAGACCTGCCGCAACTGTTCCACGAAGTCGCTGATGCCTGGGCCGACGCGCTGGAAAGCGGTGCCCAGTTCGCCGATATCCAGCAAGCCATCCGCGACCGTGACGTACCGCGCCTGAAAGCGCTGTGGAACAAGCTGGTACCGCTGTGGGACGACCGCACTTTCTATGACTTCGTCGCTACCTCGCGTTCATTCGCCAAGCTGAGCTTCCAGCACCGCGAAGTGTTCGGACAGGTCGGCTTCGGCACCGGCGGCTGGGACTCGGACTTCCCCAACTCGATGCTGGAAATTTTCCGCGTGGTGATGACCAACTGCGACGATCACCAGCACCTGGTGGTCGGCGGGGTGGAGCAAGTGCCACAAGGTATCTGGCGCCATGTGCCGGAGCGCTGCGTACATTGGCTAGAGGGCACCAGCCTGAGCGCGCTGCATGGTGGCGCGCCACGTACCGGGGTGAAGCGCATCGCACGCGCCGCTGATGGCCGCCTGGCCGTCACCGACAACTGGGGGGATACCCGCCACTACAGCGCCGTGCTCGCCACCTGCCAGACCTGGCTGCTGACCACCCAGATCGACTGCGAGGAATCGCTGTTCTCGCAGAAGATGTGGATGGCCCTGGACCGCACCCGCTACATGCAGTCGTCCAAGACCTTCGTCATGGTCGACCGGCCGTTCTGGAAGGACAAGGACCCGCAAACCGGGCGCGACTTGATGAGCATGACCCTTACCGACCGGCTCACCCGCGGCACCTACCTGTTCGACAACGGTGACGACAAACCGGGGGTGATCTGCCTGTCCTACGCGTGGATGAGCGATGCGTTGAAGATGCTGCCGCACCCGGTGGAAAAGCGCGTGCAACTGGCCCTGGATGCGCTGAAGAAAATCTACCCGAAGACCGACATTGCCGGGCATATCATCGGCGACCCGATCACCATTTCCTGGGAGGCCGACCCGCATTTCCTGGGCGCCTTCAAGGGCGCACTGCCGGGCCACTACCGCTATAACCAGCGCATGTACGCGCACTTCATGCAGCAGGACATGCCAGCCGAGCAGCGCGGCATGTTCATCGCCGGTGACGACGTGTCGTGGACGCCGGCCTGGGTGGAAGGCGCAGTGCAGACATCGCTGAATGCGGTGTGGGGTATCATGAATCACTTCGGTGGCAGCACCCACCCGGACAACCCAGGCCCGGGTGACGTGTTCGATGAAATCGGCCCGATCGCCCTGGCAGACTGACACAAGGAGACGCCATGCTCATTGCTCTGTTCCAGGGCGAACCCAAGCCACTGGACGTGCCCGGCAACCTGCAACGGCTGCGCGACCAGGCGCAGCTGGCAGCCAAACGCGGCGCACAGCTGCTGGTGTGCCCGGAAATGTTCCTGACCGGCTATAACATCGGCCTGGCCCAGGTGGAGCGGCTGGCCGAAGCCAACGATGGCCCAGCGGCGATGGACGTGGTGGAGATTGCCCAGGCGCACCGTATCGCTATCGTCTATGGCTACCCCGAGCGTGGCGATGATGGGGCGATCTACAACAGTGTGCAGTTGATCGATGCACAGGGCCGCAACCTGAGCAACTACCGCAAGACTCACCTGTTCGGAGAGCTAGACCGCTCGATGTTCAGCGCCGGCTCCGATCACTTCCCGGTGGTGGAACTGGAGGGCTGGAAGGTCGGGCTGCTGATCTGTTACGACATCGAGTTCCCGGAGAATGCCCGACGCTTGGCGCTGGACGGTGCCGAACTGATCCTGGTACCGACGGCGAACATGACCCCGTACGACTTCATATGCCAGGTCACCGTGAGGGCGCGGGCGCAGGAAAACCAGTGCTACCTGGTGTATGCCAACTATTGCGGCGCGGAAGACCCGATCCATTATTGCGGGCAGAGCAGCATCATCGGCCCGGATGGCAGCCTGCTGGCGATGGCCGGGCGGGATGAGTGCCTGCTGCTGGCGGAACTGGAACATGAGCGGGTGGTGCAGGGGCGGGAGGCATTTCCTTACCTGACAGACCTGCGCCAGGCGCTGCACCTGCGTAGAGGCTGACGGCCCACTCGCGGGTATGGCCACTCCCACAGAATTGGTGTCGATCTGCACATCACACTGAACCTGTGGGAGCGGGCCCGCCCGCGAAGAGGCCGGGCCTGCTCACACAAATGGGTTAGCATGAACACCTGCCCGGAGTTCCCATGCCTGAAACCACCCGCCACCTCACCCTCGCCAACGGCCTGCAACTGACCCTGCGCCACGCCCCGCGCCTGAAGCGTTCGGCCGCCGCACTGCGGGTGCACGCGGGCAGCCACGATGCCCCGACGCAATGGCCCGGCCTGGCGCATTTCCTTGAGCACCTGTTCTTTCTGGGCACCAAGCGCTTCCCGCTGGAAGATGGCTTGATGCGCTATGTGCAGGCTCTGGGCGGCCAGGTCAACGCCAGCACCCGCGAACGTGCCACCGACTTTTTCTTCGAAGTGCCACCCAATGCCCTGAGCGGAGGCCTTGAGCGCCTGTGCCAGATGTTGGCCGCCCCGGACCTGGGCATTGAACGCCAACGCCGCGAGCGGGAAGTGATCCACGCCGAGTTCATCGCCTGGTCGCGCAACCCCCAGGCCCAGCAGCAGTTCGCCTTACTGCAGTCAGTGTCACCGGGGCATCCGCTGGGTAGTTTTCAGGCAGGCAATCGATACACGCTGGCCCTGCAGCATCCAGCCTTCCAGCAAGCGCTTGCAGGCTTTCACGAGCGTTTCTACCAAGGCGGCCAGGTCACCTTGAGCCTGTGCGGGCCGCAGCCGCTGGATGAGCTTGAGCAACTTGGCCGACAACATGCCGAGCTATTCGCCGCAGGTGAGCAGGTGCCGCAAATGCCGCCGCCGCCACTGCCAGCGACGGCTACCCCGCTGGTCTTCTCGCACGAGCACCTTCCCAGCGGGGCCGAGCAGGCGCTGGAACTGCTGATAGCCTGCCTTGACGACAGCCGCCCCGGCACTTGGCTGGGTGCACTTCGCGAACGTGGCTGGGTGCAGGGCTTCAAGGCCGAAAAACTGTATGCCCATGCCGGGCAACTGTTGTGGCAGCTCGACCTGAAGCTCAGCGCCGACGCCTGCCCGGACGACGCCTGCACCCTGCTGCACGGTTGGTTCGGGCTCATCCACCGGGCTGATCTTGAGCAGTTGAACCAGGAATTCGGCCTGCTGCTGCGCAGCCGCGAGCAGGCCGCCAGTGCGCTTGAACTCGCCCGCCGGGACAGCTCCGGCCAGCCGTTCGCCAAACTGGATGCACAGGGCTTGCAGGCGCTGCGTGCCTTGCTTGATGGCTTGCCACGCAGCGATCAAGGCCAGTGGCAATTGCCCCAGGTCGAACCATTGCTGATGGCTGATTTGCCCCACGCCAGCACGCAGCCTGTGCCTGCAGCACTGAAAATCTGTGACCAGCTCCCTGCTGCCCGCCAATACGCGGCACTCTATCTGCGCTGGCACGTACCTTCGCCGCTGCGCCATCACCTGCACGGCGTGCTTGAACAGGCACTGGTGCCCCTGCAAGAACGCTGTGCAAGGGCCTCGGTGCAACTGCAGTTCACGACTGCCGGGGAATACTGGCAGTTACGCTGCACCGGGCAGCCGGCAGCGGTGTTGCACGCCGTGGAGCAAGCCTTGGCATTGGTGGTCAAGCCGCCAGCTAGCTGCTGGCAGCCCTGCACACCGCAGCCGCCGGCCCTGATCCCGATTCGGGCCTTGCTCAAGCAGCTGCCGGATGCAGTACTGGGCACCCTGCCCGCCGCCGCACCTGCCTGCACGCTGCAACAAGATCAACTCGACCACCTGTGGCAGCAGTCGCACTGGCAGGGCTTGGCCGCAGGCTTCGACGATGCCGCATTAAATACCTTGGGGAACGTTTTGCAGCACTGCCCGGGGCAAGGCGGGCAACCTGAGCCTGTGCCCAGCTGGGTCAACCATCGCTGGCAGCACGCCGCTGTGTCAGGCAGTGAACACGCCCTGCTGCTGTTCTGCCCCCTGGCGGCGGCCGAAGAAGCGCCGGGCCGCTTGCTCGCCCAGTTGCTACAAGGGCCGATCTACCAACGCCTGCGGGTCGAGCTGCAACTTGGCTATGCGATTTTCAGCGCCTTTCGTCAGGTCGAAGGCGTCGGCGGCCTGCTGTTCGGGGTGCAATCACCACACACCAGCCAGGCACAGGTCCTCGACCACCTGCGCACCTTGCTAGGCCAAGGCGTTACCCTTGACCCGGCAGCTCGCCAGGCGTTGGCCGAACAATTCGACGAGGCCGCCATGGCCAACGCAGACGTCGCCGAATGGGCATGGCAGACACACCTGGCCACACAACCCGTCAGGTTGGATACCCTACGCGCAGCTATCCTGAACACGCGGCAGTCGGATCTGGACCAGTTGCTAGGCAACCTGCTCGATGCGGGTGCCAGCTGGCTATGCCTGGCCAACGCTGCCGCGCCAGATACTTCCTGGCAGGTCGCAAGGCATTAATTGTTACGCCAACTGCAATGGCACTTTTCGAATAATTAACCTTTCGGTACAAATTTTTCTTGTAAGATAGCGCAATCCCAGTTCCGGGAACCTCCTGCGTCTGGCGGTACCCAAGTAGTAGCTGAGCAACCTCAAACCCATCCGGAAGGAGTAATCCCATGTGGACCAAACCTGCATACACTGATCTGCGTATCGGCTTCGAAGTCACCATGTACTTCGCTAACCGCTAAGCCCGGCTTACGGTTCCACGCCTCGGCCCGCCGGGGCGTTTTCGTTTTTCAGATACGGATTTCGCACAGCAAAGAGAGTGGCCATGTACATTCAGGTTCTCGGCTCCGCCGCCGGTGGCGGGTTCCCGCAGTGGAACTGCAACTGCGCCAACTGCAAGGGCTACCGTGACGGTACCCTGCGTGCGACGGCGCGCACCCAATCGTCCATCGCCCTGTCTGACGACGGCGTCCACTGGGTGCTCTGCAATGCCTCGCCCGACATCCGCGCCCAGCTGCAGGCCTTTGCGCCCATGCAGCCGGCCCGTGCCCTGCGCGACACCGGTATTAACGCCATCGTCCTGCTGGACAGCCAGATCGACCACACCACCGGCCTGCTGAGCCTGCGCGAAGGCTGTCCGCATCAGGTGTGGTGCACCGACATGGTCCACCAGGACCTCACCACCGGCTTCCCGCTGTTCAACATGCTCAGCCACTGGAACGGCGGCCTGCAGTGGAACCGCATCGAACTGCAAGGCAGCTTCGTGATCGACGCATGCCCCAACCTGCGCTTCACCCCGTTCCCGCTGCGCAGCGCCGCACCACCTTACTCGCCGCATCGCTTCGACCCCCACCCGGGCGACAACCTCGGTTTGCTGGTCGAGGACACCCGCACTGGCGGCAAGCTGTTCTACGCCCCGGGCCTGGGCCAGGTCGACGAAAAGCTGCTGGCGATGATGCACGGCGCCGACTGCCTGCTGGTCGACGGCACCCTGTGGGAGGACGATGAAATGCAACGCCGTGGTGTCGGCACTCGCACTGGCCGCGAGATGGGCCACCTGGCGCAGAACGGCCCGGGCGGCATGCTGGAGGTGCTCGATGCCTTCCCGCGCCAGCGCAAAGTGCTTATCCACATCAACAACACCAACCCGATTCTCGATGAAGACTCGCCCGAACGCGCCGAAGTGTTGCGCCGGGGCGTGGAAGTGGCCTTCGACGGCATGAGCATCGAGTTGTAAAACAGTCCGTGAAGCGACACAGACTCTATGGAAGCGGCCTGCCCGCTTCCACAGGGTGAATAGTGTCAGGCCTGACAATCGCTTTACAGGAGCCAGCCGAATGAGCGACGCACTGCCAATGTCCCCTGCCGAATTCGAGCAGGCCCTGCGCGCCAAGGGCGCCTACTACCACATTCACCACCCCTACCACGTGGCGATGTACCAAGGTCGCGCCACCCGCGAGCAGATCCAGGGCTGGGTTGCCAACCGTTTCTACTATCAGGTCAACATCCCGATGAAGGATGCTGCGATCCTGGCCAACTGCCCGGACCGTGAAGTGCGCCGCGAGTGGATCCAGCGCCTGCTCGACCACGATGGTGCCCCCGGTGAGGATGGCGGCATCGAAGCCTGGTTGCGCCTGGGCCAGGCGGTCGGGCTGGATCCGGACCAATTGCGCTCGCAAGAACTGGTATTGCCTGGCGTGCGCTTTGCCGTGGACGCCTACGTCAACTTTGCCCGGCGGGCCAGCTGGCAGGAAGCGGCCAGCAGCTCGCTGACCGAATTGTTCGCCCCGCAAATCCACCAGTCACGCCTGGACAGCTGGCCGCAGCACTACCCGTGGATCGACCCCGCTGGCTACGAGTACTTCCGCACCCGCCTGGGCCAGGCCCGGCGTGACGTGGAGCACGGCCTGGCGATTACCTTGCAGCACTACACCACCCGCGCGGGCCAGGAGCGTATGCTGGAGATCTTGCAGTTCAAGCTGGATATCCTCTGGAGCATGCTCGACGCCATGAGCATGGCCTACGAGCTGAACCGCCCGCCTTATCACTCCGTCACCCAGGACCGGGTGTGGCACAAGGGGATTACCCTATGAGTTTTGATCGCAATCAGGTGCCGAGCTGGCGGCCAGGCTACCGCTTCCAGTACGAGCCAGCGCAAAAGGGCCATGTGTTGCTCTACCCCGAAGGCATGATCAAGCTGAACGACAGCGCCAGCCTGATCGGTGGCCTGATCGACGGCCAGCGCGACGTGGCCGCAATCATCAGCGAACTCGAGCAGCAATTCCCCGATGTGCCCGAAGTAGCCGAAGACATCGAGCAGTTTATGGAGGTGGCCCGTGCCGAACACTGGATCGTCCTCGCCTGATGTGCCGCCTACGCCCGAAGTCGGCCTGCCGCTGTGGCTGCTCGCCGAGCTGACCTACCGCTGCCCGCTGCAGTGCCCTTACTGCTCTAACCCGCTGGACTTCGCCGCCCAGGGCCAGGAGCTGAGCACCGAACAGTGGTTCAAGGTAATGGCCGAGGCTCGGCAAATGGGCGCCGCGCAAATCGGCTTTTCCGGCGGTGAACCACTGGTACGCCAGGACCTCGTCGAGCTGATCGGTGAGGCCCGACGGCTGGGTTACTACACCAACCTGATCACTTCGGGCATCGGCCTGACAGAAGCGCGAATCGCCGACTTCAAGAAGGCCGGCCTGGACCATATCCAGATCAGCTTCCAGGCCAGCGATGAACAGGTCAACAACCTGCTGGCCGGCTCGAAGAAGGCCTTTGCGCAGAAGCTTGAAATGGCCCGTGCAGTGAAAGCCCACGGCTACCCGATGGTGCTCAACTTCGTCACCCACCGGCACAACATCGACAAGGTCGACCGCATCATCGAGCTGTGTATCGCCCTTGAGGCCGATTTCGTCGAGCTGGCTACTTGCCAGTTCTACGGCTGGGCGCACCTCAACCGCCTGGGCCTGCTGCCAACCCGAGCGCAGCTGGAACGGGCCGAGCGCATCACCAACGAATACCGCGACAAGCTGAAGGCCGATGGCAACCCGTGCAAGCTGATATTCGTCACCCCGGACTACTATGAAGAACGCCCCAAGGCCTGCATGAACGGCTGGGGCAATCTGTTCCTCACCATTACCCCGGACGGCACCGCGCTGCCCTGCCACGGCGCCCGCCAGCTGCCGGTGCAGTTCCCCAACGTACGCGACCACGACCTGCACCATATCTGGTATGAGTCGTTCGGTTTCAACCGCTTCCGGGGATACGAGTGGATGCGCGAACCGTGCCGCTCCTGCGACGAGAAGGAAAAGGACTTCGGCGGCTGTCGCTGCCAGGCCTTCATGCTGACCGGTGATGCCAGCAACGCCGACCCGGTGTGCGCCAAGTCGGCCGAGCACGGCATCATCCTCAAGGCCCGCGAGGAGGCGGAAACCGCCGAGCTCGCCATTGAACAGATGACTTTCCGCAATGATCGAAACTCCCGTGTCATCGCCCGTGGCTGAATTCAGCGCGGCACAGGCGGTTGCTGCCGGCACCGACTTCGCTGAACTCAAAGTCAGTGCCGACGGGCTGTTCTGGAACGAGTTCCGACCCGCCGATGGTGCTTGCCGTGTCTGGCACTGGCTGCACTACCAGGCCCGCTGCCTCACCCCGGACGGTTTCAGCGTACGTAGCCGGGTCTATGAGTATGGCGGCGGCAGCTTCTGCCTGGGTGGCGACGGGCTGGTGTTCGTCAACGAAAAGGACCAGCAGGTCTACACCCAGCCGCTGGACGATTCGCTACCGCGTGCGCTGACTCAGGATGTCAGCTGCCGCTACGGCGATGTGCAGTGGCACGACGGCCAAGTGTTGGCCGTCGAAGAACGCCATGCCGAGCAGGTAGAGCATCGCCTGGTCGCATTGGCTAACAGCAGCCGCGAGGTGCTTGCAGAGGGCGCCGACTTTTACGCCTCGCCTACTGTCAGTGCCGATGGCCAGCGCCTGGCATGGGTCGAATGGGATCGCCCGGCACAGCCCTGGACCGTCACCCGGCTGATGTATCGCGAGAGGGATGCCAGCGGCCACTGGGGGCCGGCGCACTGTGTAGCCGCCGCAGAGGAATCGCTGCAACAGCCACGCTTCGATGGCGAAGGGCGGCTCTACTGCCTGTCCGATCGCAATGGCTTCTGGCAACCTTGGGGTGAGGTCGATGGCCAATGGCAGGCGTTGCCTGCCGCACCGGCAGACCATGCGGCTGCGCCTTGGCAATTGGGCACCTGTACCTGGTTGGCACTGGGCCCGCAACGCTACTTGGCCAGCTGGTTCGAAGAAGGCTTCGGGCAATTGGGTCTACGTGGTGAAGACGGCCGCATGGAGCGCTTCGCCAGTGCCTATACACGCTTTCGCAGCCTGGCCATGGACGCCGAGAACCTCTATGCCATTGCCGCCTCGCCCATCAGCCCGCCGGCAGTCATTGCCATTGACCGCAGCAACCACGAAGTGCGCGTGCTGGCCGGTGGTGCCGAAATACTGCCGGCAGGGCAAATCAGTCTGCCTCAGTCGATCCACTATGGCGGTGAAGGCGAACTGGCCCATGGTTTCTTCTACCCGCCGGCGCAGTCGAAAGGTGCAGCACCCCTGGTCGTATTCATTCACGGCGGGCCAACCTCGGCTTGCTATCCCGTGCTCGACCCACGCATCCAATATTGGACCCAGCGCGGCTTTGCCGTGGCCGATCTCAACTACCGGGGCAGCACCGGCTATGGCCGGGAATACCGCCAGGCACTGCACCTACGCTGGGGTGAAAGCGATGTGGCCGATGCCTGCGCGGTGGTCGAATACCTGGCGGCTCAAGGGGTGGTCGACAAACGCAAGGCGTTCATCCGCGGCGGTAGCGCCGGGGGCTACACCACGCTCTGCGCGTTGGCGTTCCATGACATGTTTCGCGCGGGCGCCAGCCTGTACGGGGTCAGCGACCCGGTAGCCCTGGGCCGTGCCACCCACAAGTTCGAGGGGGATTACCTGAATTGGCTGATCGGCGACCCGCAGCAGGACGCTGAACGCTATCACCAGCGCACGCCGCTGATGCATGCGGAGCAGATCAAGGTGCCGGTGATTTTCTTCCAGGGCGAGCTGGATGCGGTAGTGGTGCCGGAGCAGACACGCTCGATGTTGGCAGCGTTGCAGGCCAACGGGATCGACGCTGAAGGGCACTTTTATGCGGGGGAGCGGCATGGGTTCCGCAACGCGGAGAACCTGGCGCACGCCTTGGAGGAAGAGTGGAAATTCTATTGCCGGGTGTTGATGCAGTAGCCCAGCGCACCCTGTAGAAGCAACCTTGTGCTGCTCCTACAGGGGCCAATCTCTGCCTGTATCAGCGCTTGGCGATGATATACACCGCATGCACGATACCCGGAATGTACCCCAGCAGGGTCAGCAGAATATTCAGCCAGAACGCTCCGCCAAACCCCACCTGCAGAAACACGCCCAGCGGTGGCAGAAGAATGGCGATGATGATGCGAATAAAGTCCATGCGAGTCTCTCCTAAAGGGTTACATCAAAGACTAGCCGCCCGCCACAGAGGTTCCACAGGCAAAAAAAAACGCCCCGGGCCGAATGAAACAGGCCAGGGGCGATGCGCAGGAACGCCAGACGGTTCGTTGAATTCTTTGCCAGGCCGCTATGCCGGCACTACGTGGCGGGCCTGCTGCTGGGCATGCAGGCGGGTGAAGGCACGTGCCAGGCGCAGCAGCATTTCATTGATGTTGCCTTTGCTCACGGTCAGGGCCGGTGAAAAGCGCACCACATCCGTTTGGGGAGCATTCAGCAGCAAGCCTTCGTGCAAGGCCGCCGCCACCAGCTCGCGGGCCAGGTTTTCTTTCAGTTGCAGCGCCCACAGCAGCCCTTGCCCGCGCACTTCGCCCTGGCCATAGCGCCCGGCCAGGCGGCTCAGCCCTTCGCGCAAATGGCGGCCATGGTCTTGCACCTGGGCAAAGAAACCAGGCTCCAGCACGGTATCCAGCACGGCCAGGCCTGCGGCGCACATCAGCGCGTTGCCGTGGTGGCTGCCTTCCAGCTCGCCCGGCGCAGCGCAGCACGCAGTACCTCGGGCCAGCAACGCCGCCAGCGGTACGCCGCCGCCCAGGCCCTTGCCCAAGGTGATGATGTCGGCGCGCACCCCGTAGGTTTCTTCGGCCAGCAGCGCGCCACAGCGGCCAATGCCGGTCTGCACCTCATCGAGGATCAGCAGGATGCCCAGTTCGCGGCACAGCGTTTCCACACCCTTGAGGTATTCCTGTGTGGCCGGAATTACCCCTGCCTCGCCCTGGACAGGTTCCAGCATGATCGCCACGGTGCGCGAGTCCACCTCGGCGTGCAGGGCCGCCAGGTCATTGAACGGCACTTTGCTGAAACCCGGCAGGCCGGGCTCGCAGCGGTTGCACGGCAGGGGGTCAGACGCCGACAGTGCGCCCAGGCTGCGGCCATGGCAGGCCTGGGTAGCGGTGATGATGTGATAGGCGCCGTTGCGGTGCAGCTGGCCCCACTTGCGCGCCAGCTTGATCGCGCCCTCGCAAGCTTCGGCACCGCTGTTGAGCAAATAGGCCTGGTCGCTGCCGGTGCTCTGGCACAGGCGGTTGACCAGCCCTAGCAGGCCACGGCTGTGAAAGCCAGAACCCGGGTTGATCAATGCCTGGGCCTGATTGCCCAGCGCCTTCACCAACGCGCTGGGGCTGTGGCCCAGGCTGTTCACCGCGCCACCTTGGGTGAAATCCAGATAGGCATGCCCGTCGCTGTCCCATAACCATGAGCCCTGGCCACGCACGAAAACCTGCGCTGCGCGTTCCGCGCTGGGCATCAGGCGCTCCCGCGATATCTCGTCGGCTGGCGGCACGATCACCGCCGCGCGCTTGGGCTCGGCGGCCGCAACAGCGGCCGAGCGGCGCAGGTTGAACAGGTTCATCAGGGCTCCAGCCATGCACGGTAAGGGGCGGGCACGGGGCGGTCTTGGTGCCGCCACTCGATATTTTGCCTTGCCTATCAAAAGTGTTTTTCATCCGGGGTAACAATCGATCGATTGATCGCTGTAACCCGTTGGAATACGGCGATAGACTAGGCCTCAGAAGGGTTTTCGACCATTTCGTTTTTCCAGCATTTTCGATAAGTGTTACTTATGGATTTCCGCCAACTGCGTTATTTCGTCGCGGTCTACGAAGAAGGCCATGTCGGCCGCGCCGCCGAGCGCCTGTCGCTGTCCCAGCCGGCGCTTTCACAGCAGATCCGTCAGCTGGAACATAGCCTTGACCTGAGCCTGTTCGAGCGCAGCAACAAGCGCCTGCTGCCGACCCTGGCGGCCCATACCTTGTACAACCATGCCCTGCCGCTACTCGACGGCCTGCAACGCGCCCATGAGGCCATGCGCAACTTCAAGGGCCAGTCGCTGCGCACCTTGGCCATCGGTGTATTGCAGACCGTGCGGCCAAGCCTGGTACCGCAGCTGCTGGAACGGCTGCGCAAGGCGCAGCCGCACCTTGTCGTGCAGATCTACGAACTATCGGGGCTGGAGATCGAGAGGCGCTTGCTCAACGGCAGCCTGGACATCGGCATCAGCTACCTGCCGCCGCGCCAGCCTGGCTTGCATGGCCTGCTGTTGTATGAGGATGAGCTGCAACTGGTGATCCCGGCCACACACCCACTGAAGGACTTCAAGAAGGTGTCCATCCGCCAAGCCGCCGAATTGCCCATGCTGATGCTGGGCGAGGAGTTCCAGATCCGCCAGATCTGGCAGGCGCAGCTGGCCAGCCAAGGGCGACGGCCGCAGGTGCAGGCAGAGATGAACAACATGGCGGGGATTCTCGACAGCCTGGCGCACACGGCGCTGGCAACGATTCTGCCGGGCCGGGCCAAGGACGCTGCCGAAGATGATCAGGGCTTGCTGTGGAAGCCGTTGAGCGAGCCGCGGGTGCCGCTGAAGGTTGGCCTGGTGTTCCGCGATGCCCAGCGCCAGCAGGCCTCGGTGGAGCTGCTGCGCACGCTGCTCGAGGAAGAGGCGGATGTCCGGCTGTTGGGAGCATCGCCGCTGGATGTGCTGGCCTGAAAAAACGCGCACAAAGAAAACCCCGCCGAAGCGGGGTTTCCCAGACTGTTTCCCTGTGACATCCGTATCGCCCCGCCATCCTGGCAGGTGGTCCTTCGTCGTCGTCCTTGATCTGTCCTTTGCGCTTCCTGCGCAACGTCCATGTGTTAAAGATTAACCGTGGATCCAATCTGAGAACAGTGGTGAAAAGTCACCACGTCGTGTAGGAAAAAGCTTACAAAGGGATTTATTCCCAGATATACCGGGAATTGGGGCTGCTGCGCAGCCCATCGCGACACAAGGCCGCTCCCACATGGGACCGCGCAACTGTCCAAATCTACGCGATACCTGTGGGAGCGGCCTTGCGTCGCGATGGGCCGCAAAGCGGCCCCAGAATCTGTCAGAACTGCTCGGCATCCAGCAGGTAAAGCGACTCGCTCCCCGCCTTCACCGATGCCACCAGCGAATCCACCCGTGGCAGCAAACGTGCAAAGTAGAACCGCGCGGTACCCAGCTTGCCCGAATAGAACGCAGCATCCCCCTCACCCGCCTGCGCAGCCCGCGCCATCAGTGCCCACATGTAGCCATAGGCAACATAGCCAAAGGCATGCAGGTACTCGACCGACGCCGCGCCAATTTCATTCGGGTTCCCTTTGGCTTGCTGCAGCACCCACTCGGTCAGCCCATCGAGCTGGTCGAGCGAAGCTGCCAAGGGCTTGGCAAACTCATTCAGCTCGCTACCCGCGCTGGCAATGAACTGGCGAATCTCGTCAGAGAACAGCTTGTAGTAGGCCCCGCCGCTCGCCACCACCTTGCGCCCCATCAAGTCGAGGGCCTGAATACCGTTGGTGCCTTCGTAGATCTGGGTGATGCGCACATCACGTACCAACTGCTCTTGGCCCCACTCGCGAATATAGCCATGCCCGCCAAATACCTGCTGGCCATGCACGGTGCACTCCAGGCCCAGGTCAGTGAGGAAGGCTTTGGCCACTGGCGTCAGCAGTGCCACCAGCTCTTCGCTGCGTTTGCGCACACTGGCGTCTTCACTGAACTTGGCACTGTCCAACTGCATGGCCACATAGGTGGAGAAGGCGCGGCCACCCTCGATAAGCGCCTTCATGGTCAGCAGCATGCGCCGCACGTCCGGGTGGACGATGATCGGGTCGGCGGCCTTGTCCTTGGCCTGCGGGCCGGTCGGGGCGCGGCTCTGCAGGCGGTCGCGGGCGTATTCCACGGCGTTCTGGTAGGAACGCTCAGCCGAGGCCAGGCCCTGGATACCAACGCCCAGGCGCTCGTAGTTCATCATGGTGAACATGGCCGCCAAGCCCTTGTTCGGCTCACCGACGATGTAGCCGACTGCCTCGTCGAAGTTCATCACGCAGGTAGCCGAGGCCTGGATGCCCATCTTGTGCTCGATCGAGCCGCAGGTAGCCGGGTTGCGCGCGCCCAGGCTACCGTCTTCGTTCACCAGGAACTTCGGCACCAGGAACAGTGAAATGCCTTTCGGCCCCGCCGGTGCATCCGGCAGCTTGGCCAGCACCAGGTGGATGATGTTTTCGGTCAGGTCATGCTCGCCACCGGTGATGAATATCTTGGTGCCGCTGACCTTGTAGCTGCCGTCAGCCTGCGGTTCGGCCTTGGTGCGAATGATGCCCAGGTCGGTGCCGGCATGCGGCTCGGTCAGGCACATGGAGCCAGCCCAAACGCCGGCATACATGTTCGGCAGGTATTTTTCCTTCAACGCTTCACTGGCATGGGCGTTGATCGACAGGCAGGCACCGGCGGTCAGCATCGGGTACAACCCGAAGGACAGGCTGGACGCATTGACCATTTCCTCGACCTGGGCCGAGATGGCCTTGGGCATGCCCATGCCACCGAACACCGGGTCGCCGCCCACACCTACCCAGCCGCCTTCGGCGTAGGTGTTGTAGGCCTCTGTGAAGCCGGCCGGGGTGCGTACCGCGCCGTTGTCCCAGTGGCAACCCTCTTCATCGGCCGCGCGGCTGAGCGGTGCGATAGACCTGGCGGTGACCTTGCCGGCTTCTTCCAGCACGGCCATGGCCGTATCGGCATCGACAACTTCGGCCAGCCCGGGCAACTGCGCCCACTGCTCGGCCACGTTGAACACTTCATTGAGTACGAAGCGCATGTCGCGCAGGGGCGCTTTATAGTCAGCCATGACAACCTCTCGATAGTCGGGTCGGGGCGGTCTCGGAGGAACCGCGACACTGGGGTTACTGCCAGTGTAACCGAACAACTTTTACGAGACATAGGGTCATCAGTAGACTGTACAGTCAATTTTGGTCACGCAGTGCGCACGGCTCCGCGCAGCGATTGCTGACCGTGCACCATGACACAATTGCGCCCTGCGCCTTTGGCGCTGTACAGCGCCTGGTCCGCGCACTTCAATACCGCATCGGGGTTGCGATGATCGGCCTGGCGCTCGGCCACGCCAATGCTGATGGTGACCGACACCGTGCCACCGCTGCTGCCCGCGCGGCGTTGGCGCCCGGCGCTATCATCCTGCGGGCGGCTATGCTGGTCGCGCAGGTGCATCACGTAGTTGGCGATCACTTCGCGCACGGCCTCGACGTGCGGCACGCATTCCTCGGCGGTCTTGCCGGCAAACACCAAGGCGAATTCCTCGCCACCATAACGGTAGGCGCGGCCACCGCCGGTGACCTTGGACAAGCGGCTGGCGACCAGGCGCAGCACCTGGTCGCCGACGTCGTGGCCGTGGGTGTCGTTGAATTTCTTGAAGTGGTCGACGTCGGTCATTGCGATCACATAATTGCGCCCCAGACGCTGCATGCGCTCGTTCAGCGCACGCCGCCCCGGCAGCCCGGTCAGTTCGTCGCGGAAGGCCATTTGGTAAGCCTCGTGAGCGACCGCAGCTGCAATCATCAGCATCACCTGGCTGCACATGATGTTCAGGGTGAACGGCAGGATGAAGGTTTGCGGCAGCATCCAGAAGATGCCCAGCAGGCCAATCACCTGCGCCGCGTGCAGCGGCCGTGGGGCGCGCAGGTATTGCACCACCAGCAGGATGAACACACCGAAGAACAGCGGGTAGACCAGCTGGATCAGGCTCATCCACTGGCCATGCAACGCCGGCCAGCGGATCTCCGCCAGCCAGCTGAGCAACGCCTCGGGGTAGCTTTGCTCCAGGGCCACTGCCACGCTGCCGACAGCGAACAGCACGGCGCCACGGGCGATCAGGTCCTGCAGCAGGTGGGTGCGTTCCTGCCAGGCTCCGTACAGCCCGAACAGCGCCGGCAGCAGCAGGCACACCAGGTGGAAGATCACCGCGGCGTCCTCGCGCACGCGGCCATGGTCACGGTAGAAGTCCGTCTGCGTATCGAGCAGAAAGTAGGCAATGTACACCGTGAGCATCAGGAACAGCTCACGCTGACGGCGGTACACCGCGCAATAGGCGCCCCCCAGTAGCAGGACCAAGGTGGGCAGGACGTTGAACAGCGATGTGAAGAAAACACTGAGGTCTCTCACATAGGCTGCGGCGAGCCCTGCCACCAACAGGAGCAGTGAAGGCAGGAAGTGGCTTGCGCGTACAGCGTTAAGACGAAACAAGGGTAATCTCCAACCCGGCAGATCAATGATGGCATTGTGCCCTTACTTCATCGGCAGTGCACATGAACAGTTGAGTTTGCGATTCAATGAACGAAGCGCCGGCCTCCAGCAAAGGGCCGTGCTGAACCTGAAAAAATAAAAAACCCGCCTGCCGGTGAGGGCAGGCGGGTTTTGGCTACCGCGCCAGGGTCAGTAGGACAGGCCGAAGTTTTCTTCGTCCATTGCCATCAGGTTGTTGGCACCCGACAGCATGGTCGCCACATGGGTACGGGTACGTGGCAGGATGCGCTGGAAGTAGAAGCGCGCCGTCTGCAGCTTAGCGGTGTAGAACGCCTCTTCGCTGGTGCCGGCTGCCAGTTTTTCGGCGGCCAGACGGGCGATGTCGGCCCAGAAGTAGGCAAGGCAGGCGTAGCCGGAATACATCAGGTAATCAACCGAGGCCGCACCCACCTCTTCACGATCCTTCATGGCAGCCATGCCCACTTTCATGGTCAGCTCGCCCCATTCCTTGTTGATCGCGGCCAGTGGCTCGACGAATTCCTTCACCGCCTCAACGCCTTCCTGGGCCTGGCAGAACTTGTGCACGATCTTGGTGAAGCCCTTCAAGGCTTCGCCTTGGGTCATCAGCACCTTGCGGCCGAGCAGGTCGAGGGCCTGGATGCCGGTGGTGCCTTCGTACAGCATCGAGATACGGCTGTCGCGTACGTTCTGCTCCATACCCCACTCGGCGATGAAGCCGTGGCCGCCATAGATCTGCACGCCGTGGTTGGCGGCCTCGAAACCGACTTCGGTCATGAACGCCTTGGCAATCGGGGTCAGGAACGCCAGCAGGGCGTCAGCCTTCTTGCGCTCTTCTTCGTCCTGGCTGTACTTGACGATGTCCACCTGCTTGGCGGTGAAGTACACCATCGCGCGGTTGCCTTCGGCGAAGGCTTTCATGGTCAGCAGCATGCGACGCACGTCCGGGTGGACGATGATCGGGTCGGCAGCCTTGTCCGGCGCTTTCGGGCCAGTCAGGGAACGCATCTGCAGGCGCTCACGGGCGTACTTCAGGCCGCCCTGGAACGCCACTTCGGCGTGGGCCAAGCCTTGCAGCGCGGTACCCAGGCGTGCAGTGTTCATGAAGGTGAACATGCAGTTCAGGCCTTTGTTGGCTGGGCCAATCAGGTAGCCGGTGGCTGCGTCGAAGTTCATTACGCAGGTAGCGTTGCCGTGGATACCCATCTTGTGTTCGATCGAGCCGCAGCTCACGCCGTTGCGCTCGCCCACACCGCCTGCGGCGTTGGGCAGGAACTTCGGCACGATGAACAGCGAGATACCCTTGGTACCGGCCGGTGCGTCCGGCAGGCGGGCCAGGACGATATGGACGATGTTCTCGGCCATGTCATGCTCACCGGCCGAAATGAATATCTTGGTGCCCGACACCTTGTAGCTGCCGTCGGCCTGTGGCTCGGCCTTGGTGCGCAGCATGCCCAGGTCAGTACCGCAGTGCGGCTCGGTCAGGCACATGGTGCCGGTCCACTCGCCAGACACCAGCTTGGTCAGGTAGGTGTGCTGCTGCTCGGCAGTGCCGTGCGCAGAAATAGTGTTCATCGCGCCATGCGACAGGCCTGGGTACATGCCCCACGACCAGTTCGAACCGCCAACCATTTCGCTCAGGGCCAGGCCCAGCGACTCCGGCAGGCCTTGGCCGCCGTGCTCGACGTCGTGCGCCAGGCTCGGCCAGCCGCCTTCTACGAACTGCTGGTACGCCTCTTTGAAGCCGGTCGGGGTTTTCACACCCGACTCACTCCAGGTGCAGCCTTCCTGGTCACCCACGCGGTTCAGCGGCGACAACACCTGCTCACAGAACTTCGCGCCTTCTTCAAGGATCGCATCGACCATGTCGGGCGTTGCGTCCTGGCAACCCGGCAGGCTCTGATAGTGCGCCTCGTAGCCGAGCAGCTCGTCGCGAACGAAGCGGATATCACGCAAGGGGGCTTTGTAATCAGGCATTGCGATGAACCTCTAGGTGAGTTCTGTGGGGTGACTCGCGCTCGGCGCGACGTCTGTCAAACAGTTGTTTGAAACTTACGTTTAGCTCCCGCTTATGTCAAGGAGGGACTATGGTGCCATTTACGCCACGGAAAATGGCGTATGCGCCAACCGCAGGCAAAAGCCCCCTTCTTGGGAGCCGACATGCCGCTAAACAGACAGGCCAGGCAAAAGAGGTGCATGCCTGCCGATGCGCGGGCACGCCCTCTCGCACAGGCTCCCACAGGGGCTGAGCGGGTAGGGAACTTGATTGGCGCGGCGTGTCAGGCGTAGGTATCGATGATCCGGCCGAGCATTTCGTCGGATGCCTTGACCACTTTTGCGCCAAGCTCGACTTCGGTCTTGCCCACTGCCTGTTGCACGACACTGGTAGCAAGGTCCATCTGCTGGCTGCGGTCCACAGCGCGCAGGCGTTCGGCCTGATAATCGCTGGATTGGCTGGTGGCAGTGCGTTCAGCACTGGTATTGGCGATCTGGCCGGCGGCCTGATCGAGACGGTTCTGGCCGGACTGGATTGCGCTCAAGCCCGCGTAATAGGCGGAGCTACCGGTGATTTCCATGTCAGGACTCCATTGACGCTGGATAGGAACACGCCAATTAAAGCAGGCGATCAGCGAAAAGGCCCGTTTAAATCGCTAATGGCCCGGTGCCAGTTGATAGGCCTTGGGTATCCCTGCGATGAAGCCGGGCCTGAAAACAGCTAATCCAGCAGATCCAGGTGCAGATGTTCAGCCACCATGTCGGCACTGGCCTGCTTGAGCTTGGGTACCCGCCCCAGGCAGGGTGCAGGCAACCGTTCGGCCAGGCTGGCCAGGTTCTCTTCCAGCCTTGAAGTACGCGGCTCGATGATGTTGGCCACCCAACCCGCCAACTGCAGCCCGTCGCGCTCGATCGCCTCGGCACTGAGCAAGGCATGGCTGATGCACCCCAGCCGCACCCCGACGACCAGTATTACTGGCAGCTTCAGCGCTACGGCAAGGTCGGACAGGTTCTCCAGACCAGACAATGGCACACGCCAGCCACCCGCCCCTTCAATCAATGTGAAGTCGGCATTTTGTTGCAACACGTTGCGCATCGCCGCCAGCAGCTCCGGCACTGCCAGCGTCACCCCCGCCTCGCGCGCCGCCACATGCGGAGCGATGGCAGGCTCGAAGGCAAACGGGTTGACCTGCTCATAAGGCAACTTGATCGTGCTTTCATCGATCAGGGCCTGCGCATCGCTGTTGCGTAAGCCTTTGGGCGTCATCGTACAGCCAGAGGCCACCGGCTTGGCGCCCAGGGTGCTCATGCCCTGCGAGCGCGCCGCATGCAGCAGCCCGGCGGCAATGGTGGTCTTGCCGACATCGGTATCGGTACCGGCAATGAAATAGGCCTGGCTCATCTCGCTCCCCTTACGCCTGTGGCTTGCGCAACACACCATAGACCACCTGATAGGTGGCTGGCAGCCCCGCAGGCTGGCGAAATGCTTCATAAGCCTGCAACAGGCCCTGCATGCGTGCCCGCCCGGTAAGGCCGGAAGGCCGCCCAGGGTTAAGATTGTGCGCACCCAACGCCTTCAGTTCGTGGGTCAGGCTGCGCACATCGGGGTAATGCAGCACGTGTGGGCAGCGCTGCAGCTCAAGGTGTTCGAAGCCACTGTCGGCACACAGGCGCTGGTAGTCCTCGAAACGGCGGAAGCGGTTCACATGCACCAGGCCATCCACGGCCTGCCAGCTGGCGCGCAGTTCATCGAGGGTGCCCACGCACAGGCTACTGAAAGCCAGCACGCCACCCGGGCGCAGCACGCGCAGGGCTTCTGCCAGCACACTGGCGAACTGGTCGCACCATTGCACAGCCAGGCTAGTGAACACCAGGTCAACACTGGCATCGCGCAGCGGCAAGCGCTCGGCGTCGCCGGCCACGTGATAGTGCGCCCCACCTTGCTCATTGCGGGCATGACGCAGCATACCTTCGGCAATATCGACCGCTACGCCGCTGGCCTGGGTGAAACGTTCGGCCAGGATACGGCTGAAGTGGCCGGTGCCACTGCCCAGGTCCAGCCAGCGCGATGGCTGCAGGCCCGCGGGCAAGTGCTGTAACAGCCCCAAACCGACGGCACGCTGCAGCGCAGCCACGCTGTCGTAGCTTCCCGCAGCGCGGGAAAACGAAGCCGCTACCTGGCGTTTGTCGGGCAATGCGCCGGGCAGGGTCGGACGGGATAGGTCAGTCATCGCCACTCTCATGCAGAAAACTCTTGATGCCCGCCGCCAGCTCCTGCGGGTACTCCAGCAGGAACGCGTGGGAACTGTCTTCGACCAGGCCCACTTCCACATCGGGTAGCAGTTCGCTCAATGCCTTTGCCGCCTCTGCCGGCACCAGCGCATCGCTGCCGGCGAACAGGTGCAGTTGCGGGCCGCCATAGGCCTGCAGGGCTTGGCGGGTGTCCAGCTTGGCCAGCACTTCAAGGCCGGTCGCCAGGTACAGCGGGTCGGTATCCGGCACGCCGACACCCAGCTGGCGCAGTAGGGTTCGCGGTTGCTGGGCGCCGTCGCTGCACAGGGTGCGGAAGCGCTTGAGGGTTACTTGGGTATGGCTGCGGCAGCCGTCGAGAAAGGTGCCAAAAGTGTCTTCGGCCATGCCATGCGGCCAATCGGCACGGGCGACGAAACTGGGGTTGCTGGCCAGCGTCAGCAGGCCACAGCAGTGATCGCCCCGCTTGTGCGCCAGCGCGCTGGCAAGCATGCCACCCAATGACCAGCCGCCTAGCCAGACATCACTGGGCAGCTTGCGGTCGAGGTGCTCGATCCAGCTCTCAACGTCGCTGTGAGGCAACTCCGGCAGGGGCATGAGTTCAACCTGCAAGCGGGCATCCTGGGCACGCAGGCTGGCGGCCAGCGGTTCCAGTGAGGCAGTGCCCAGGCCCCAGCCGGGCAGCAGTACAAGACGATTACGCATCGGCGTTCTCCAACTGTGGATAACACTCGGCCAATGCATTCAACAATAGCTGCACCTGCGCCTCGCTGTGTGCGGCGCTCAGGGTCACCCGCAGGCGGGCACTGCCAGCCGGCACGGTGGGTGGGCGGATTGCAGTGACCAACAACCCCCGCTCGCGCAGCATGCGCGACAGGCGCAGGGCCTGCGCGCTGTCACCAATGACGATTGGCTGGATCGGCGTCGGGCTGTCCATCAATTGCAAACCGATCTGCTGCGCGCCTTCGCGGAACTGCCGGATCAACGCCGCCAGGTGCTCGCGGCGCCAGGTTTCGCTGCGCAGCAGCTCCAGGCTCTTGAGCGTGGCGCAGGCCAATGCAGGTGGCTGGCTGGTGGTGTAGATGTACGGGCGGGCGAACTGCACCAGCGTCTCGATCAGCTCTTCGCTGCCGGCAACAAAGGCACCGGAAGTACCGCAGGCCTTGCCCAGCGTGCCGATCAGCACCGGCACGTCATCCACGCCCAGGCCGAAGTGCTCGACAATACCGCCGCCCTGAGCGCCCAGGGTGCCCAGACCATGGGCGTCGTCGACCATCAGCCAGGCACCGCGGGCACGGGCGACATCGGCCAGCGCCGGCAGGTCGGCAAGGTCGCCGTCCATGCTGAACACACCGTCGGTCACCACCAGGGTATTGCCGACGGCCTTGTCCAGGCGGCTGACCAGGCTGGTCGGGTCGTTATGCAAGTAACGGTTGAAGCGGGCACCACTGAGCAGCCCGCCGTCCAGTAGCGAGGCGTGGTTCAGACGGTCTTGCAGCACGGTGTCGCCCTGCCCCACCAGCGCAGTGATGGCGCCGAGGTTGGCCATGTAACCGGTGGAGAACAGCAGCGCACGCGGGCGGCCGGTGAGTTCGGCCAACGCCTCTTCCACCCGATGGTGTGGAGAGCTGTGGCCGATTACCAGATGCGAAGCGCCGCCACCGACACCCCAGTGCTCGGCACCCGCCTGCCAGGCCGCGATCACATCGGGGTGATTGGCCAGGCCCAGGTAGTCATTGCTGCAGAAAGCCAGCAAACGCTGGCCGTCGACCACCACGTCCGGCCCCTGTGGGCTCTGCAGCAGTGGCCGCTGCCGATACAGGTCTGCGGCGCGCCGTTCGGCCAGGCGCGCCGCCAGGTCAAAGGCCATCTCAGGCTGTCGCGGCGTTGTAGAACATCTCGCTGCTGCGCTGCTCGACCAGCGCCTGCTCGATGGCAGCCTGGTGCACTTCATCGGCGTGCTCTTCACGCGCTTCGGGCTTGATGCCCAGGCGTGCGAACAGCTGCATGTCCTTGTCGGCCTGCGGGTTGGCAGTGGTCAACAGTTTTTCGCCGTAGAAGATCGAGTTGGCGCCAGCCATGAAGGCCAGGGCCTGCATCTGCTCGTTCATCTGCTCGCGGCCGGCGGACAGGCGCACGTGCGACTTGGGCATCAACAGCCGGGCCACTGCCAGCATGCGGATGAAGTCGAACGGGTCGACATCTTCTTCCTCGGCCAGCGGCGTACCGGCCACCTTGACCAGCATGTTGATCGGCACCGACTCTGGGTGCTCGGGCAGGTTGGCCAGCTGGATCAGCAGGCCCGCGCGGTCGTCCAGCGACTCGCCCATGCCAAGGATGCCGCCGGAGCAGATCTTCATCCCTGCGTCACGCACATAGGCCAGGGTCTGCAGGCGCTCGCTGTAGGTGCGGGTGGTGATGATGCTGCCGTAGAACTCTGGCGAGGTGTCGAGGTTGTGGTTGTAGTAGTCCAGGCCGGCCTGGGCCAGGGCCTTGGTCTGCTCCTCATCGAGCTTGCCGAGGGTCATGCAGGTTTCCAGGCCCATGGCCTTCACGCCTTTGACCATCTCCAGCACGTAGGGCATGTCCTTGGCCGACGGGTGCTTCCACGCCGCGCCCATGCAGAAGCGGGTAGAGCCGATGGCTTTGGCGCGGGCGGCTTCTTCCAGCACCTTCTGCACTTCCATCAGCTTTTGCTTTTCCAGCCCGGTGTTGTAGTGGCCGGACTGCGGACAATATTTGCAATCTTCCGGGCAGGCGCCGGTCTTGATCGACAGCAGGGTCGAAACCTGCACGCGGTTCGGGTCGAAATGCGCGCGGTGCACGGTCTGCGCCTGGAACAGCAGGTCGTTGAAGGGTTGCTGGAACAGCGCCTTGACCTCGGCCAGGGACCAGTCGTGACGTATTGTTGCAGTTGTGCTGGCGCTCATCGGCGTTTCCTTGTTTAGGCTGAAGCTGGCGCCGGGACAGGTAAGCCCGCCAGCGCATCACGGATAGCTCGCATAGTCAGGGAAGGCCCATGAACTGTCAACCGTACTTGAAAAGGCTGGTTTACAAGTGGTCACTTATTAATCAGATGTGTCTGCTTTGTGATGTACCTGCCGGGCAGCACTACCCACTGTGCATGGCCTGCGAACAAGAACTGCCCTGGCTGGGTGACCAATGCCGTTATTGCGCCCTGCCCCTGCCCATGGCGGACCTGGCCTGTGCCCAGTGCTGTCGCCGCTTGCCGGCATTCGAACAGGTCATTGCGCTGTGGCATTTCGGCTTTCCGGTGGACACATTGATCAGCCGTTTCAAGCACAACCGGCTGTGGCCTGTGGGGCGGTTGCTGGCCGAGTTGTTGGGGCACGGGCTGCTGCACCGCTTTGCTGAGGGCCTGCCACGCCCCGACCTGCTGTTGCCTGTACCCTTGGCCAGGCGTCGACTACGCGAGCGGGGGTTCAACCAGGCGGGGATGCTTGGGCGCTGGTTGTCATCGCAGCTGGGGCTACCTTGCGACGATCGGTTGTTGCTGCGCACGCGCGAGACGCCAGCGCAGCAATGGCTGGATGCCAAGGCACGACGGCGCAATTTGCGCCAGGCGTTCACGGTCGCCGGTGACGTGACGGGCAAACATGTCGCCATCATCGATGATGTGTTGACCACCGGTGCCACCGCGCAGGCGATTGCCCAGGTGCTGCGCGAGGCCGGGGCGCACAAGGTCGATGTGTATTGCCTGGCACGAACGCCCAAGCCGGGGTATGTATGACTCGACGGCCCCTGTGGGACCGACCTCAGGATTTTGCGAGACAGCTGTGGCTGCGCAATTCACACTTGGCTACCCCTTACATCGACTGACTCCCTATGCCCCTACCCACCCTCCTCACCCAGCACATCGCCCGCCGCCCACAGCGCATCGCGCTGCTGCAGCACGTTGCCGAGCAAGGCTCGATCACCCGCGCCGCCAAGGCTGCTGGCATCAGCTACAAAGCGGCCTGGGATGCCATCGATGAGCTCAACAACCTGGCCAGCCAGCCCTTGGTCGAGCGCAGCACCGGTGGCCGCGGCGGTGGCGGCGCGCGCCTGTCTGCAGAAGGTGAGCGCGTTCTGCGCCTGTATCAGAGGCTGCAGGCCCTGCAGGCGCAAATGCTCGACGCCGCTGAAGAATCCAGCGACCTCGACCTGCTCGGGCGCCTCATGCTGCGCACCAGTGCGCGTAACCAACTGCAGGGACAGGTCAGCGGATTGCGCCGAGAAGGCCGCTATGACCGCGTGAGCCTGGCCTTGGGTGGCGGGCTGGAGATCGAGGCGCTGATCACCCACGACAGCACCGCGCGGCTTGAGCTGACACTGGGAACGATGGTGGTGGCCCTGCTCAAGGCGGGGTGGGTGCGGTTGCTGGCAGAGGAGGAAGAGGCAGAAGCGGGAAGCAACTGCCTGCGGGCGACAGTGGAGGAAGTATTGGCTGAGGTCGATGAACCCAGTGAAGTCAGGTTGGCGCTTGGCAATGGGCAGACGCTGTGTGCCATGGCCGAGGCTGATTGGCTGGCTGGGCAGCAGGTAAGGGTGCAATTCCATCCCTCTTATGTGTTGATAGGGATACCTGCGTAACCGGGGCTCGCCCGCGAGGAGGCCGGCCCAGGTATAACGCGGTACCATGGCCTCCAGCCGCTTACCCCCGGAGTTCCCATGTCCCACCCCTTCGACACCCTCACCCCCGACCTGGTCCTGGACGCCGTGGAAAGCATTGGCTTTCTCAGCGATGCCCGGGTGCTGGCACTGAACAGCTACGAGAACCGCGTCTATCAGGTGGGCATCGAAGACGCCCAGCCGTTGATTGCCAAGTTCTACCGCCCAGGCCGCTGGAGCGATGCGGCGATACTCGAAGAACACAGCTTTACCGCCGAACTGGCCGACTGTGAAGTGCCGGTGGTTGCGCCCCTGCAGCACGATGGCCGCACATTGTTCGAACACCAGGGCTTCCGCTTCACCCTGTTCCCTCGCCGCGGCGGGCATGCCCCAGAGCCGGGTAACCTCGACCAGCTCTACCGCCTGGGCCAGCTGCTTGGCCGCCTGCATGCCATGGGCGCCAGCAAACCCTTCGAGCACCGCGAAGCGCTGGCTGTGGACAACTTCGGCCATGCCTCGCTGAAAACCCTGCTGGAGGGCGATTTTGTCCCGCGCGAACTGCTACCGGCGTTCCAATCCGTGGCTCGCGACTTGCTCAAACGCGTCGAGGACATCTACAGCCGTACCCCGCACCAGCTCATCCGCCTGCACGGCGATCTGCACCCTGGCAACCTGATGCACCGGGACGAGGTGTATCACGTGGTCGACCTCGACGACTGCCGGATGGGCCCGGCGGTGCAGGACCTGTGGATGATGTTGGCCGGTAACCGCGAAGAGCGGCTAGGGCAACTGGCCGAACTGATCGACGGCTACAACGAGTTCCACGATTTCGACCCGCGCGAGCTGGCCCTGATCGAACCGCTGCGTGCCTTGCGCCAACTGCACTACAGCGCCTGGCTGGCACGCCGCTGGGATGATCCGGCGTTCCCGCGCAGCTTCCCCTGGTTCGGCCAGCCACGTTATTGGGGCGATCAGATTCTGGCCCTGCGCGAACAAATGGCGGCACTGGATGAAGCACCGCTGAAATTGTTCTAGAAGCGTACCCGCCTCTGTCTACAATAGGCGTCGCTTTATTTAGCTACCTAAGCAAGGATTCTGCATGCACGCCGCAAACCCGCGTCGCGGGTACATTCTGGGCCTGAGCGCCTACATCATCTGGGGCATGTTCCCCCTCTACTTCAAGGCAATACAGAGCGTCCCGGCGGTAGAGATCATCGTCCACCGGGTGCTCTGGTCGGCGCTGTTCGGCTCGCTACTGCTGCTGGTGTGGAAACACCCCGGCTGGTGGCGGGAACTGCGTGAAAACCCACGCCGGCTGGGCATCCTGGCCCTGAGCGGGGCGCTGATCGCCGGTAACTGGCTGACCTACGTGTGGTCGGTGAACAACGGCCGCATGCTCGAAGCCAGCCTGGGTTACTACATCAACCCGCTGATCAACGTGCTGCTGGGCATGCTGATTCTTGGCGAACGCCTGCGCCGCCTGCAATGGCTGGCGGTGAGCATGGCCGGCATCGGCGTGGCCCAGCAGGTATGGCAGGTGGGGAGCCTACCGTGGGTATCGCTGGCGCTGGCGCTGAGCTTCGGCTTCTACGGGCTGATCCGCAAGCAGGCGCCGG
The DNA here is from genome assembly GCF_029871175.1 of Pseudomonas sp. BN607. NCBI lineage: Bacteria > Pseudomonadati > Pseudomonadota > Gammaproteobacteria > Pseudomonadales > Pseudomonadaceae > Pseudomonas > Pseudomonas sp. BN607. The sequence goes on along the minus strand of NZ_SSOE01000019.1, from coordinate 134,574 downwards.
TGGCTGCGCTGCCCGGCTTGGTGGTGGAAACCTGGATGTTGGTGCCGCTGGCGCTCGGCTGGCTATTGCTGCACCCGGCGGCGATGAGTGCCCAAGGCGCGTTCTACACCAGCAGCGAGGCCTTGTGGCTGATGGCAGCGGGGCCGGTAACTCTGGTGCCGCTGGTGTGCTTCAACGCAGCAGCGCGGCACCTGCCATACACCACGTTGGGCTTCCTGCAATACCTGGCGCCGACCCTGGTGCTGCTGCAAGCAGTGCTACTGTTCGATGAACATCTGTCGTCGAGCACACTGGTGGCGTTCATGTTCATCTGGGCGGGCCTGGCGATATACAGCGTCGATGCGTGGTTGAGTTTGCGCAAGCGTAGCTGATCAAAAAACAATCAAAACTCTGCAGGCCCTGTAGTTCGTGGCCTGCAGAGACATCTCCAAAGGTTATCCACACCCTCGTCCCCGTAGTTTGTGCACAAGCTGCTGATTTCTGGATGTTTTTTGATCAAAGCCGTGGAAGGCACGCCGTTATTGGCCTGGAGAGGTACACCCCCAGGTTATCCACAGGGCCTTCCCCGTGATATCGGGATAACCGCAGGGGGCCGCTTCGGCAATCCCTGATCAATCCTCCGCCCGCAGCTTCAACTCCACCATCAAGTCATCCGCCAGGCTCTCCAGCCGCTGCTGCAGTTCATCCAGCGGCAATGTCAACGGCAGCGCCAGCAATGCGTCGGCGTGAAACAACGGCTCACTGCTCATCGGCGCCGGCCGCACTTCTGTGGAAAACCGCTCGACGTTTACCTGCAGCTCGGCCAGCAAGCGGGTAATGTCCCGCACGATCCCCGGCCGATCATTACCCACCAGCTCCATGGCAATCGGCTTCCAGGTGCACGATGGCTCGATCCCGCTCTCGGCAATCAGCACGCGTATGTCATACCTGGCCAGCCCCTGCAGCGAGGCCACGAGTTCGGCGTAATTCTCTGCCGGCACCGCCACCCGCAGGATGCCAGCAAACTGGCCGGCCATGCGCGACATGCGGCTTTCCAGCCAGTTGCCACTGTGGTCGGCGATGCACTGGGCAATGCGTTCGACCTGGCCGGCCTTGTCAGGGGCAATCACAGTCAGTACAAGATGATCCACAAGCCCTTCCTCGTGTCGGACCGCGCCGGGCGGCAGATAATCGGGGGATCCGCTCAGTATAGGCAAGGCGCGGCAACCTGCCGCAGGGCAATCCGCACAGCCAATCGTGTACTGTTTCAAGATTTATCTGGAACAATCCACCAGTTTTTTGCGAACATACCCATTCCCAGCGTGACCATACGCGACCAACGGGTCGCATAACGGCGCTTTTAGTCTGATTTTGCCCCGCCTACTGCTTCATGTAGTATCCCGTGGCGCGGACTACAAAACGTCGTTTGGATGTCTGCCAAGGCGCCTGTGAAAATACGCACACTGCCTGCCAGCCCGTCTGGCAGGCTGCACCCAGCCGCGCTCGGGCTCACCCCCGGGAGCAAGCACTGGTACGTGTTTAGAGAAGCGCTACAGGCTTAATACAGAAGAGCGAAATAGCTGAGCAGAGTGAGGCAAGCAATGACTGGATACGTTCAAGTCGGTGGCCTTCAGGTCGCCAAGGTCCTGTACGACTTCGTGAACAACGAAGCCATCCCCGGGACCGGCATCGTCGCCGAGCAGTTCTGGGCGGGTGCAGAGAAGATCATCAATGACCTCGCTCCAAAGAACAAAGCCCTGCTCGCCAAGCGCGACGAGCTGCAAGCCAAGATCGACGCCTACCATCAGGCACGTAAAGGCCAGGCCCACGACGCCGTAGCCTACAAAGCATTCCTCCAGGAAATCGGCTACCTGCTGCCACAAGCCGACGATTTCCAGGCCACCACCCAGAACGTGGACGAAGAAATCGCCCACATGGCCGGCCCACAGCTGGTTGTTCCGGTGATGAACGCCCGTTTCGCCCTGAACGCCGCCAACGCCCGTTGGGGTTCGCTGTACGACGCGTTGTATGGCACCGACGCCATCAGCGATGAAGGTGGCGCCGAGAAAGGCCAGGGTTACAACAAGCTGCGTGGCGACAAAGTCATCGCCTTCGCCCGCGCCTTCCTTGATGAAGCCGCGCCATTGGCTGCCGGCTCGCATGTCGACTCTACCGCCTACCGCATTGAAGGCGGCAAGCTGGTGGTCACCCTGAAGGGCGGCAGCAACAGTGGCCTGCGTGATGACGCACAGCTGATTGGCTTCCACGGCGACGCCGCGGCACCGACTGCCGTGCTGCTCAAGCACAACGGCCTGCATTTCGAAATCCAGGTCGACGCCAGCACCCCGGTCGGCAGCACCGACGCGGCCGGCGTCAAAGACATCCTGATGGAGTCGGCGCTGACCACCATCATGGACTGCGAAGACTCCGTTGCCGCCGTCGACGCCGACGACAAGGTCATCGTCTACCGCAACTGGCTGGGCCTGATGAAAGGCGACCTGGCCGAAAGCGTGAGCAAGGGTGGCAAGACCTTCACCCGTACCATGAACCCGGACCGCGAGTACGCCGCACCCAACGGTGGCAGCGTAACCCTGCACGGCCGTTCGCTGCTGTTCGTGCGTAACGTTGGCCACCTGATGACCAACCCGGCGATTCTGGATGCCCAAGGCAACGAGATCCCAGAAGGCATCCAGGACGGCCTCTTCACCAACCTGATCGCCCTGCACAACCTCAACGGCAACACCAGCCGCAAGAACACCCGCAGCGGCAGCGTATACATCGTCAAGCCGAAGATGCACGGTCCTGAAGAGGTGGCATTCGCCGCCGAGATCTTCAGCCAGGTCGAAGACCTGCTGGGTATGCCGCGCAACACCGTCAAGGTCGGCATCATGGACGAGGAACGCCGTACCACGGTCAACCTCAAGTCCTGCATCAAGGCAGCTGCCGAGCGCGTGGCGTTCATCAACACCGGCTTCCTCGACCGCACCGGCGACGAGATCCACACCTCGATGGAAGCCGGCGCCGTGGTGCGCAAGGGCGCCATGAAGAACGAGAAGTGGATCGGCGCGTACGAGAACAACAACGTCGACGTAGGCCTGGCCACCGGCCTGCAGGGCCGTGCCCAGATCGGCAAAGGCATGTGGGCCATGCCGGACCTGATGGCCGCCATGCTCGAGCAGAAGATCGCCCACCCGCTGGCCGGCGCCAACACCGCCTGGGTACCGTCGCCGACTGCCGCCACGCTGCATGCCCTGCACTACCACAAGGTTGACGTGCAGGCACGCCAGCGTGAACTGGCCTCGCGTACCCCGGCTTCGGTAGACGACATCCTGGCCATCCCGCTGGCTGCCGACACCAACTGGTCGGACGAAGAGATCCGCAATGAGCTGGACAACAACGCCCAGGGCATCCTCGGCTACGTGGTTCGCTGGATCGACCAGGGTGTGGGTTGCTCGAAGGTGCCGGACATCAACAACGTCGGCCTGATGGAAGACCGCGCCACCCTGCGTATTTCGGCCCAGCTGCTGGCCAACTGGCTGCGCCACGGCGTGGTCAGCCAGGAGCAGGTGCTGGAAAGCCTCAAGCGCATGGCCGTGGTGGTTGACCAGCAGAACGCTGGTGACGCCCTGTACCGCCCGATGGCGCCGAACTTCGACGACAACGTCGCGTTCCAGGCGGCTGTGGAGCTGGTGGTGGAAGGTGGCAAGCAGCCGAACGGTTATACCGAGCCGGTACTGCACCGCCGTCGCCGCGAGTTCAAGGCGCGTAACGGGTTGTAAGTAGCATCTGCGCCAGGGGGCCGTTTTGCGGCCCCCACTGCGCATCAGTCGATTTTAAGTTCTTTCTTCACCAACTCCAGCAGCTTGCCCAGGTCCACCGGCTTGAGCAGGAAATCCACCACCCCCAGATGCATCACATCCACGGCCTCTTTCACATCGGTGTCGCCCGACACCACGATGATCGATAACGCCGCCCTTTCCGATTCGCGAATCCAACGAATCAGGTCAAGACCGTCGACCGGCTGCATGCGCAAGTCCGTGATCATCAACCCGATGCGTTGCTGATAATGCAGGTACAACCTGGCCTCCTCGGCACCGTCCGCACCTACGCAATCGATCCCCCGGCTTTTCAGGTAAAGGATCAACGCCTCACGGTTGACCGCGTTGTCATCCACCACCAGCACCAGTGGCTTGGGTGCCACAGGCGCACTGACCACGGCCAACGCCTCGCGCTCGGCATCGCTCAGTATGTCGGTTTGCTCAGGCATGCTCATCTCGTCAAAAAAATTCCGCTTCAGCCTTAGGACCACATTACTCGCGTAACCCGTTTCGCCTTTCGTCGGGTCTTTGACAGAGGCGCTCATAGACTTACGTCCAATGGGCACCACTTCGCTGCAAGCCGACCATGGAGGCAGAGAACAACATGGCCGGTACCTATATATAGATATATATAGTTCGGCATAGCGATACGGTCAGTTTCATGAGCAAAAATGACGCCTACAGCCAGGCAGGCAGGACGGCAGTGCTGCAGAACATCCAGGGCACGCTGCAGTTTCTGCAGCGCTTTCCGCCGTTCAACCAAATGGAACACAGCCACCTGGCCTACCTGGTCGAGCAGTGCCAGCTGCGCTTTTATGCTTGCGGCGAAAGCATCGTCAAGCCCGCCGACGGCCCGGTCGAGCACTTCTACATCGTCAAGCAAGGGCGGGTGGTTGGCGAGCGCCAGCACCTGGTCAAACCTGGGGTCGAGACCACCTTCGAAATTACCAGCGGTGAGTGCTTCCCGCTGGCCGCGCTGTTGGGCGAGCGAGCAACCCGCACTGAGCACCTGGCCGGGGAAGACACCTTTTGCCTGCAACTGAACAAGGCGGCATTCATCCGCGTGTTCTCGATGTCGGAAGTGTTCCGGGATTTTGCCCTGCGCGGGGTCAGCAGCCTCCTTGACCAGGTCAACCAGCAAGTGCGCCAACGTGCGGTAGAAACCCTTGGCACCCAGTATTCGCTGAACACACCGCTGGGTGAACTGGCCATGCGTCACCCGGTAGTGTGCAGCGCCGATACGCCATTGCGCGAAGCCGTGCGGCTGATGCACGAGCAACAGGTCGGCAGCATCGTGGTAGTCGACCCGCAGCGCTACCCCATCGGCATTTTCACCCTGCGTGACCTTCGCCAGGTGGTGGCTGCGGCCGATGCCGACCTGGGCGCGCCGATCGAGCGGCACATGACCGCTAAACCGTTCTATCTGAGCCCCCAGGCCAGCGCCTTCGATGCCGCCATGGCCATGACCGAGAGGCATATCGCCCACGTGTGCCTGGTGGACAACCGCCGCCTGTGCGGGGTGGTTTCCGAACGCGACCTGTTCTCCCTGCAACGGGTCGACCTGGTGCACCTGGCGCGCACCATCCGCCATGCGCCACGCCTGGACAGCCTGGTTTCGCTACGCGGAGAGATCAGCCAACTGGTAGAGCGCATGCTCGCCCACGGCGCATCGTCGACGCAGATCACCCAGATCATCACCCTGCTCAACGACCACACCGTATGCCGAGTCATCGAGCTGGCCCTTGCGGAGCGTGGCGACCCAGGTGTGCCATTCAGCTGGCTGTGCTTTGGTAGCGAGGGGCGCCGCGAACAGACCCTGCACACCGACCAGGACAACGGCATCCTCTTCGAAGCCGAAGATAAAACCGAGGCTGACGCCATCCGCGCCCGCCTGCTGCCACTGGCGCAATACATCAACCAGTGCCTGGCCCAGTGCGGCTTCACCCTGTGCATGGGCAATGTCATGGCCGGCAACCCGGAGCTATGCCTGTCGCGCAAAGAGTGGGCGCGTCGGTTTGCCGGTTTTGTCCGCGAAGCCAGCCCGGAGAATCTGCTGGGCTCGAGCATCTACTTCGACCTGCGCGTGGTATGGGGCGACGATCAGGGTTGCGAGCAACTGCGCCAGGGCCTGCTGGCACAGGTAGCCGACAACCGCATCTTCCAACGCATGATGGCCGAGAACGCGCTGCGCCAGCGCCCGCCGGTGGGCCGCCTGCGCGAGTTCGTGCTGACCCGCCAAGGCAACGACAAGGCGGCCACCCTCGACCTCAAGGTCCAAGGGCTGACGCCCTTCGTCGACGGCGCCCGTTTGCTGGCCCTGGCCAATGGTATCGGCGCCTGCAATACCCTGGAGCGTTTGCGCCAGCTGGTGGCCAAGGGGGTGATCGAACCACTGGACGGCGCCGCTTATGAAGAGGCCTACCACTTCATCCAGCAGACCCGCATGCAGCAGCACCAACGCCAGACCCGCGACAACCTGCCGTACTCCAACCGGCTCGACCCAGACAGCCTCAATCACCTGGACCGGCGCATCCTGCGCGAGTCGCTGCGCCAGGCCCAGCGCCTGCAAAGCAGCCTGGCCTTGCGGTACCAGCTATGAGCCTGTTCGCCTGGCTGCGCCCCAGCGCACCCGAACTGGACCACGCCACGCGCCAGCGCCTGGCCAAGTTGCCCAAGCCCGTGCCGCTGGGCGTATGTACCCTGCGCGAACAGCGCTGGGTGGTGCTGGACCTGGAAACCAGCGGGCTCAACCCCAACCGGGACCAAGTGTTGTCGATTGGCGCAGTGGCGATCGAGGATGGCGCCATCGATTTTGCCCAGCAGTTCGAACGTACCCTGCACCGACCTTTACAGAAAACCAACGCCAGCGTGCTGATCCACGGCCTGGGCCCCGGCGCCCTTGCTGCGGGGTGCGACCCGGCCGAGGCCTTGCTGGATTTACTCGATTTCATTGGCAACAGCCCGGTGCTGGCGTTTCACGCGCCATTCGACCAGCGCATGCTCGCCCGCGCGCTAAAAGAGACCCTTGGGCATCGCTTGCAGTCAATGTTCCTCGACGTTGCCGAACTGGCACCGATGCTCAACCCGGACACGGTGCTGCGGGAGGCGGGGCTGGATGACTGGGTGGCTCGCTTTGGTCTGCAGGTAGAAGAGCGTCACCATGCCAGCGCCGATGCCCAGGTGACCGCAGAGCTGGCGCTGATCCTGTTCAGCCAGGCCCGGCGCCAGCAGCTGGACAGCCCGTTGCAGCTGGAGCAGCGGTTGCGCGGGTGGCGACGGCGCAAGGTGCAGAGCCACGGTTTGTAGGGCGTGGAAATTGCAGCGCCGGTGGGATCGAGCGCCGCCCGCGCGGCGCTCGATCTCACCGGCGCCACATAACTCAAACCAAACCCCATGATGGCAATCCGATAAGCGTCCATTGCACCCAACCCCTCCCCTCTGCAACAATCGCGAATAATTATCGTTAGTTAATGCATACGTTCCGGGGGGGACGCTGCTTGTCTTCAGCACAGAGCCCACACGCCGATCTGGTCGGTGCGCTGTACCGCGACCACCGCGGCTGGCTACTCGCCTGGCTGCAACGCAGCATGGCCTGCCGCCAACGTGCCGAAGACCTGAGCCAGGACACCTTCGTGCGCCTGCTCGGCCGCGAGCAGCTGGACACGCCGCGCGAACCCCGCGCGTTTCTCGCTGCCGTAGCCAAGGGACTGATGTTCGACCATTTCCGCCGCGCAGCACTGGAGCAGGCCTATTTGGCGGAACTGGCATTGATCCCGGAAGCCGAACACCCTTCGCCAGAAGTGCAGCACCTGATCCTCGAAGACCTCAAGGCCATCGACCGGCTGCTCGGCAAGCTGTCCAGCAAGGCCCGCGCGGCATTCCTGCACAACCGTCTGGACGGCATGGGCCATGCCGAAATCGCCGAGCGCCTGGGCGTTTCGGTATCGCGGGTGCGCCAGTACATCGCCCAAGGCATGCGTCAGTGCTACGTGGCCCTGTATGGGGAGCCGACGTGAGCAACGCACCGGTTTCGTCACGGGTGCTGGAAGCCGCAATCGCCTGGAAACTCAGCCTCGACGAGGCCAGCGGCACCCCTGATGAACGCAACGAATTCATGCGCTGGCATGCGGCCAGCGAGGAACACGCACGCGCTTGGCGCCAGCTCGGCGCCTTGGACCAGCGCGTCGGCGCGGCGGCCGGGCCGGCTCGCCAGGCCCTGCTGCAATCGCGGGTGAGCTTGCGCCGACGCATCGGCAAGTTGGGCGGTGGCTTGGCCAGCATGTTCCTGCTCGGTTCGCTGCTGGCCTGGGTAGGCGCACCGTCGCTGGCACCTGCCTACTGGTTGGCCGACCAGCGGACCGCCACCGGTGAACTGCGCACCCTGCGCCTGGAAGACGGCACCCTGCTGAGCCTGAACACGCACACTGCCGTGGACATCGACTACCAAGGCAACCAGCGGGTCATCGTGCTGCATCAGGGCGAAATCTCGGTCGAAACCGGCCACCTTGACCCACGCCCGCTGCTGGTGCGCACTGACGATGGCCGTCTGCGCCCACTGGGTACGCGCTTTCTGGTGCGGCGGGAAGAGCACGGCACCCGGCTGGAAGTGCTGCAAGCCTCGGTTGCCGCCATGCCGCACAACAGCGGCGACGAACAAGTGCTGAGCGAAGGCCAGCAGGTGCTGATGAACGCCAACGGCCTTGGCCAGATCGGCGCGGTACCAGCCGGTGCCGATGCCTGGACCCGCGGCATGCTGGTGGTGGACAACGTGCGCCTGGGCGACCTGGTGGCGGTGTTGGGCCAGTACCGCAGCGGCTACCTTGGGGTGGACGCCAAGGTCGCCGACCTGCGCGTGACCGGCAGCTTCCCGCTGACCGACACCGACCTGGCGCTGGCCTCGCTGGTACCGGCACTGCCGGTGAAGATCGAGCGGCATACCCAGTGGTGGATCAACGTCGTTCCCAAGTAAACCCGTACCGGCTATAGGGCCGGTACCGACAAAACCAACTCCAAATAATTCTCACTTTTTTTCAGATTCGCCCTGTCACTTTTCAACTCTCGCTCGGCAAGGATGCAGCAAGTACTTACCCGTCGAGGAACCGCCGCATGTCCCGTGCCGTTGATCGTATCCTGCGCCCTAGCCTGATGGCCCTGGCCATTGGTCTGGCTGCCCCACTGGCCAGCACTGCCCTGTCGGCCGCCGAGCAATCTGCTCCGCGCGCCTACAACCTGCCCAGCGCGCCGCTGGCCAGTACTCTCAACCAGATCGCCAGCCAGGCCGGCATCGCCCTGGCCATCGACCCCGCACTGGTCAACGGTCGCATTTCGGCCCCTGTAAGCGGCCAGTACGACGGCCTCGGCGCCTTGCATGCAGCCTTGCTCGGCACCGGCTTGCAACTGCAGCAGAGCAGCGTCGGCAGCTACAGCCTGGTGGCCGTGCCGGACGGCAGCCTGGCCTTGCCGGAAACCACGGTGAATGCCACCAGCGCGAGCGAAAGCGCCTGGGGGCCGGTCGAAGGCTACCTGGCCAAGCGCACCGCTGCTGGCACCAAGACCGACACCGCGCTGGTCGAAGTCCCCCGGTCAATCTCCGTGGCCACCCGCGAGCAGATGAAAGACCGTGGCGTGCATAGCCTCGACGACGCCGTGCGCTACATGCCGGGCATCGTCTCTGCCAGTTTCGGCAGCGACACCCGTTATGACTGGATGCGCGTGCGCGGCTTCGAACCGACCCAGTTCCTCGATGGCCTGCCGCTGCCCCGCGGCGTGTACGCCAACCCGAAGGCCGAAACCTGGAACCTCGACCGCCTTGCACTGCTTCGGGGCCCGGCATCCTCGCTGTATGGCCAGACCCCGCCCGGTGGCCTGCTGGACATGGTCAGCCGCCGCCCACAAGCAGAGAGCGAGCACGAAATCGAGTTGCAGTACGGCAGCGACAACCACCGCCAGATCAATTTCGCCAGCACCGGCAAAATCGACGACGAAGGCCGCTTTCTGTATGGCGTCAGTGGTGTAGTCCGCGATGGCGGCACGCAGATCGACCATATCGACGACAAGCGCTACAACATTGCCCCAAGCCTGACCTGGAACATGGACGAGGACACCACGCTGACCTTGCTGACCCAGTTCACCCGCGACGATACCGGTGCCACCAGCCAGTTCCGCCCGATCCAGGGCACCAAGATCGACATGCCGTTCGGCAAGATCTCCCACCACAAGAACCTGGGTGACCCGGACTACGAGTTCTACGACCGCACCTACTACGCACTGGGTTATGCCTTCGAACACCGCATCAACGACGTGTGGCAGTTCCGTCAGAACCTGCGCTACACCAAGACCGACCTGTCGTTCCAGACCATCACCCCGGGCAGCTACAACGCCAGCTCGCCGCCAGTACAGGACGATGGCACAGTCAGCCGCATATCGACCAACACGGACGAAGACATCAGCCAGTTCGCCGTGGACAATAACTTCCAGGCCGACTTCGCCACCGGGGACATTACCCACACCCTGCTGCTTGGCCTGGATCACCAGCGCATCAACACCAACTACCTGTCGATCTTCGACTTCAACGTGCCGGCCAGCAACGTGATCAACCCGGTGTACGGGGTGCCGATCACCCGCCCTGACCGCTCCACGGCGTTCTACGACTACAACCAGAAATCCCGCCAGACCGGCCTGTACGTGCAGGACCAGATGGCGCTTGGCAACTGGCGGCTGACCTTGGGCGGCCGTGAGGACTGGGTGCACACCGGTACCAAGTACTTCAACCAGGGCGATGCCACCAATACACAGCGCGACAAGAAATTCAGCGGCAACGCGGCCATCAGCTACGTGTTCGATTCGGGCTTCGTGCCGTATCTTTCGTATGCCGAGTCCTTCCAACCTGCCAGCAATGCCAGCGCTTCCGCGACCGAATCGTTCAAGCCGACCGAAGGCCAGCAGTGGGAGCTGGGCGTCAAGTACCAGCCACCGGGCTCCAACACCCTGCTTTCGGCCGCTGTGTATGATTTGACCCAGAAGAACGTCTCGGTCACCAACAACGTGGGAGGCGTAACCGTCACCAGCCAGACCGGCGAAGTGAAAGTCCACGGCCTTGAGCTTGAAGCGGTTTCCGACGTTACCGAAAACCTGAAAGTGATTGCAGCTTACACCCTGGCCAAATCTGAAGTGCAGGACGGCCTCTACAAAGGTAACCGCCTGCAATTGATGCCTAACCAGCAAGCCTCGGTATGGAGTGACTACACCTGGCACTCCGGCGTACTCGACGGCTTCGGCATCGGCCTGGGCGCGCGCTACACGGGCAACACCTACGGTGACCAGGCCAATACCTACCTGGGCAAGGCCAAGGCCTACACCGTGTTCGATGCATCGGTGCATTACGACCTGGGTCGCCTGAACAGCAGCCTGAAAGGCGCGTCGGTGGCGGTCAATGCCACCAACCTGCTGAACAAGGATTACCTCTCTACCTGTGACTCGTACTACTGCTACTACGGCGATGAGCGCAGCGTTGTCGCCAGCGCCACTTACAAGTTCTGAGTGAGCGGGGGCCGCTTTGCGGCCCCACGATCCAACAGACAAAAATCGGTACCGTGATGAAAAGCCTAACCATCCGCCGCTGGTCCGTGATCCATACCTGGAGCAGCCTGGTCTGTACCCTGTTCCTGTTGTTGCTGGCACTCACCGGGCTGCCGCTGATCTTCCACCACGAACTCGAACACCTGCTCGGCGACGCACCCGAACTACGTGAAATGCCAGCTGGCACCCCGCACCTCGACCTGCAGCAGCTTGTACTGAAAGCCGAACAACACCGTCCCGGCGAGGTGGTGCAGTATTTCGGCTACGAGGAGGACGAACCCAACGGCGTGGTGGCTATCACCGCCGCTACCGCTGGCACCGACCCCAACCTGTCGCACACCTTCATGCTCGACGCCCGCACTGGCGAAGCAGTGGCCATGCCGGCTGCCAATGGCGGCTTCATGATGATCATGCTGCGCCTGCACGTGGACATGTTCGCCGGCCTGCCCGGCAAGCTGCTGCTGGCCTTCATGGGCGTGCTGTTCATCGTCGCCATCGTCTCCGGCACCGTGCTCTACGCACCGTTCATGCGCCGCCTGCAGTTCGCCACGGTACGCCACGACAAGTCCCGCCGCCTGCGCTGGCTCGACCTGCACAACCTGATCGGCGTAGTGACCCTGGCCTGGGCGCTGACCGTGGGGGTGACGGGCGTGATCAGTGCGCTGTCCGACCTGGTCATCGCGGCCTGGCGCAACGACAGCCTGGCAGCGATGGTTGCACCCTACCGCGACGCCCCGCCGCTCGTCGATCGCGCCCCAGCCACTCGCCTGCTGGAAATTGCCGAACAGGCCGCCCCCGGCATGCGCCCGGACTTCATCGCTTTTCCAGGCACGCGTTTCTCCAGCGAGCACCACTATGCGGTATTCATGAACGGTGCCACACACCTGAGTTCGCACCTGTTCACGCCGGTATTGATCGATGCTCGCACCCTTGCTGTGACTGCCGTAGGCGACCGTCCCTGGTACATGGATGCCTTGGGCCTGTCGCAGCCTTTGCATTTCGGCGATTACGGCGGGCGACCAATGCAAATCCTCTGGGCTTTGCTGGACGTGCTGACCATCATCGTGCTCGGCAGCGGCCTCTACCTGTGGTGGGGCAAGCAGCGCAAGCCCAGGGAGGCGCGCGCATGAGCCACAGGTCGCAACCCACTGCACGCCTCTTCGCCTGGCCAGCGTTGATTGCCATGCTTGGGTTCCTGGGCCTGTTCGCCGCACTGCTCGGCGACGGTGGCTGGGACGTTCTGGCATGGGCCGGCCTGGGCCTGCCGGCCCTGTTGGGCCTGCGCGGACTGCTGTGGCGTCGGGGGCGCTAGCCCGCTACCGCCACGCAACCGCAGGTATTGCCAAGCATGGGGTTTTCCTCAACCAAGGACCCGCCACATGCGCCCCCTCGAACAACTGGAACAGATCGACCGACAGATCAGCGACCTGCTCGGCGGCCTTCCGACTGTTGACCTTCAGCACCCCATCAATCCCGACACACGCACCTGGCTGCACGGCGAACTGGCCAGCTTCTGGACCACGGCCGATGAGCAGGGCGCAACCCCACGACAAAAGCTGCTGGCACTGCGCAAGGCGCTGATGCTGGCCGAGGTTGAATTGCGCCTGGGCGACGAGACCTTGGGCTACCGCTCAGCCGATCAACTATGGGCCTGCCTGCAACAGCCACTCCCCTCCCAGCGCAGGCATATGCCCCTGGCCAAAAGGCCACAGGTCTACCGCGTTCTGCTGGAAGGCCTACGGCCCAACTGGCGAAGCTACCTGCCAGGCACACTGATCATCGTTGCCGGCACCGCCGAGGGCCACATGCTCACGCCTCAGGATGCCGCAGGCGCTGCCTTGCTGTGCAGCCTGTCACAAGGCATCGAGGCCTTCGACTCCCTTGACGCACTGCACCAGGAGCTTTGCGAACGTCTGGAAGACCCACTCCAGAGCAAACCGCTGCTTCATCTGTACACTGACCCGCAGGCGGACCGCGCTCGCCGGTCACAGCGCCTGCGCTATGACTGGTACGCCGACAGCCTGCTGGAGGCCCAGATCGACAGTGTGATAGAAGCCCAACGCCAACGCCTGAGTGACACCGGCTTGTGGAGCAACGGCTCACCCGACCAGCACACCCGAATACATAAAGCCCTGGCGCTAGGGCACGAAGTCGGCGCCAAACCCATCCTGCAGACACGTTACTCCCGATTGCTTGAGAAGAACCTGCCGAACTGGCTGCGCAATACCTCTGCGCAAGGCCTGAGCCATATGATGCAGGCGATGCAAGAGCTGGTGGCAATCGCCGAGCAGGCTGCCGCCCCGGGAGTGCTGAGCCTCAACGACTTCAAGCAACGCAATAGCCTGCTGGGCTGGGCCAACGCACGCCTTCGCGAGCGCCTGAGCCATGAGCTGGGGTACGCCGCAGATCCACGCGATATCAAGATCGTGGTCGTGCGTGCCCGCCGCACTGGCGCCATCATGCATCCCTTCGCCATCTCATCCTATGTCACCTACGCAGGCATGCGACGCGTGGGCGACGAGATGGTGGAAATGGTCGAGGAAATCAACACCCTCGAAGAGATCGCCCTCAAGAATTTGCCGTGGTTCGATACCGACTACTGGCTTACGGCCCGAGTGACCCATGCCCATGGCAAAGTCTTGCCCGCCGGGCTCACGCCGCAATATGTCAAGCACATGGTCAGGGAACTGAACGTGGGTGACAGTTACGCAAAGTACCTGCACACCCAACTGATCAGTTCCAGAGCGGGCAAATGGCGCCTCACTGCGCACAGCAAGCTCAACCGTGCACGCATGCGCGCTGAAGCCGTCAAGGCGCGCTACGCAGGGCACTTTGGCGAAGACCCTTTCGAACACGGCTACAACTGGGTGCGCGCAGTGTTGGACCAACCACACAATGCCTTGCGTGCGCCGGTAGCCGGCTACCCGGTCACTGTCCGGCAGCTGAACATCATGGGCCATACCCTGCAGGGCGTGCTTCTGCTCAACAGCATCACCTACAAGTCTCCGGCATGTGTGCTGTACACCCCGGATGCCCCGGACCGCAGGGCCTGGCGCCGTTTCCGAACAACCCGCGAACTGCTCCGCACATTGCGCCAACAGCCCGCGTTGAAAGCCTACGTGGCCCAGCGCCTGCCATTACTGCCTGCCGCCACGGTGCAGCGGCTGCTGGACAAGGGGCGCATGAGCACGCATTTGACGACCCCCGAGATCAAGGACGACCTTTTCTTCGACTACTACATGGCCGAAGCCCGGGCGCTGATCGCTCAGGCCGATGCCGATAGCATGACGACCAGGGAAGTGAACGTGGAATCGGTCATTGTACTGAGCTGGCGCTTACTGGACTTGATCAGCCTGCTGCTGCCGAACCGTGCGCTGCTGGTGCTTTCGATCGGCCGCATGGCAATCGATATCTGGGACGGCGCCGAGGCCTTCAAGCAAGAGGATGTCGAAGGGATGATGCGACATGCCTATCAGGCGCTTAGCCACCTCAACGATGCCGGTACCAGCTTTCTGGGTTCCAGAGTGCTACGCCGATCCCTGCGCGGGATCCCCAAACAACCGCCACTGCCGCTGCCCGCACGCCTCCAGGTAGAACCGGGCAGCAGCAGCCTGCGCTATCGCATAGACGGTATCTACGGTGAAGGTGTATACGAGCAAAGCTCGGCGTTTGGCGGGCAATCGCTGTACTTCGTCAAGGACAACGACAACCGCTATTACCAGGTCAGCTTCGATGGCTACCGCTGGCGGGCCATCGACCCTGGCCAGCCAGACGCCTACCTGCAGCAGCCGCTCAAGCGCAAGGCCGACGGGCAGTGGGTCATCGACTCACCGGTACTCTGGTACGACGGGCTCCCCGACCTGAAGCAGTTACTGGAAGACTGCTACCTGCAAGTGCCTGTGGCCGGCCTGCCACTGAACATCGAACAAGGGCTCTTCGAGGCTGACGATCAGTTGTACCTGGGGCTGGAGAACGGGCAGTTGCCGGTACGCCGCCACCTGCTGCCGGATCATTACCACTTGCAGATGGCTAGCCCCAACAATGCCGGGGTGGTGCCATGGGCGGTGATGCGTCACGAAAACGGCCAGTGGCTGATACGCGTTCGCCAGGCAGGGCGCAGCAGTGACTGGCTGACACTGCCAGACCAACCACCGCCAGCGCAATGAAGGCTCGAACCGGCTGCCTTACTCGACCAGTTTTGGCAAAAGCCGGTCCAGTCGCTGATGCAAGGCACTGCCACTCGGCCAGTTGCGCAGCAGCCGTGCCCGGTCACGGGCATAGGCCGGAGCGAAGCTGAGCTGGGTGGCGTGCTGGCACATGGCATCAAGGTCGATCAGCGACCACTGGCCGTTGTGCCAGAACAGGTTATGGCCTTTGAAGTCCCCGTGGCTGATACGCTCGCGAATCAGTTGCTGCATCACATGGACCAAGGCATCCACCTGCACCTCGGGTGCATCGCCACTTTCGACGTAGGGCGCGAAGCATGCCGTCAGGTCCGGGCCGTCGACATATTCGGTGACCAGATAGGCACGGCTACGCAGGCCCAGCACCCGCTGTTCCAGCACCGCGAGAGGGCGTGGCGTGGCGATGTCGAGAAACTCCAGGCGGTGGCCTTCGATCCATGAATGCCACGCCCGGCTAGGGCGCCAGAAGCGCTTGAACCAATGCGCGGTGTTCTTGATGTTGTAGCGTTTGATCACCAGCGGGCGACCATTCACCTCGATGCGCGCCACGCTGGCAGCACCACCGGTCTTGTATAAATGGCCCTGGTCGATCAGCGCATCGGCCTGCTCCAGTACCGGCTGCATGGCCTGGACCTCACTGCGGCGGATAGCCTGCAAGCCCGAGAGGGTGCGCTGCACGCTGAACAGGCTGCACTCGCGGCCAGCCTTTTCCAGGTAATCCTTCTGGCGCCAGTTACGGACCTTGTCCACCTGTTTCTGCAGGGCCTCCAAGGGTAACGCATGCTCGGCGTTGGCCAGCAGGTAGTGCACCAGCAGCTCTTCGATGAAGGGCTCCAGCCGTTTGGGCAGTTGGGCGAAGAAGACCCCGAGGTTTTCCAGCACCCGTGGGCGCGACAACTGCTGGCCAGGCGTTTCCGCCTTGATGCCAGCGCCGTCGATCAGGTAAAGCTTGCCGCCGTGGCGCAGCAGGTTATCCAGGTGCAGGTCTTCCTGCCACAAGCCCTGGGCATGCATACGCGCTACGGCGGTCAGCGCTTCGCCCAGCACCAGGTGCTGCTCGTCGGCCAGCACCGGCTGGGCTTCTACCGCCGCCCAGGCGTCAGCCAGGCTTTCGGCGCCATCGAGGAACTCGAACAGCAGCCAGCCACCCTCGCCTTCCTTGAGGCCGTCGGCCAGCAATTTCGGCGTGGTCAGACCCTGTTCGGCCAGCAACTTCACACCCTGCAACTCACGCTGGAAATGCCTGGCGGCATTCCCGCCAACCAGCAGCTTGGCCAGCACCGGGGTACCACGCCATACGCCAGCACCCACATAGCGCTGGCCCGGCAATACGCGCAGCAGGGTCAGCAGTTGCAGGTCGGCACTGCCGGCGGCATCGGCCAGGTTGATACTCAGGGGTAGCGACGGGCTGCGCCCGGCATCCTTCAGTTCAGACAAACGCATCAACGGGCCTCTTTTTCACGACGGCGTTGCGTCAGGCGTTGTAGCCAGGTATCGACCAACGAGCTGTCGGCCGGTTGTACCAGGTAGGTGGCCAGCAAGGTGCGCACATCCTGCTCGCTCCATACCTGGGCGCGGCGCAGCAGCGGTTCCAGGTCCTTGAGGCGGTCACGCATACCGAACAGCAGCGGCCGGGTCTTTTCCAGGTCGATCAATTGCGCGTCCCAGCCTTCGCGGCGTTGGCGCAGGAAAATGTGCTTGGGGTAGAAACAGCCGTGCACCTGCCCGGCGCTGTGCAGGGTGCGCGCCAGCTGGCCGCAGGCCTGCAGGATGCCCGTACGCTCGGCACTGCCCAGTTGCGGCCATTGCGCCAGCAGGCTGTCGAGGTCAGTCCATTCGTCCAGGGCACGCGTCATCAGGATCGCCCGGTGCTTGCCAGCCTGTTTGCGCTCACCGTAGAACACCGCTTGCAGGGCCGGAATGTGCAGCTTCTGATAGCGGCTGATGTTGCGGAATTCGCGGGCGAAGGTCGGCTCGCCAAAGGGCCTGTGCAGGGTGCGGGTCAGGTAGTCGCTCTGGCGCTTGAGGTAATAACCTTTGCCTTCGAGTTCCAGGCGGAACACGCTGCTCCAGCCGCCACGGCCGGTGTTGGGTTCATCCACGGCGTCCAGTTGCAGCGCCCACAGCGCCTCGAAATCGTCCAGGCCATGGCGTTTGAGCAGCGCGACGTCCGCGCTGGCCAGGTAATCGGTCATTCCCTTCCCTCGAAAAAGCCCAGCACCTGGCGAATGCGCTTCTTGTCGCGCACATTCAGCCGGTCACGGCCACGGTATTGCAGGTAGAAGCGCAGGCGCTGGGTGGCCGACAGGTGGTATTTGGCCACTTTGTCCAGGCATGCCAGGTCCTTGATCATCCGGTGCCGCCACATGAAGCCGCGCCAGAAGTCGCCAGTGGGGCAGTCGATGAAGAATAGCGTGCCCTGGTCATCGACCAGCAGGTTGCGCCACTTGAGGTCGTTGTGGGCGAAGCGGTGCTCGTGCATCACCCGGGTATGGCGTGCCAGCTGTCGGCTGAGGTGGTCGACCCAGGCGCGGTCGGCCAGGCGCGCATCGTTGCGCTCGGCGAGTGCCGACAGGTCTTCGGTATTCGGCAACTCGCGGGTGATCATCGCCCCACGACCAAAGGCCAGGCCCTTGCGCTCCAGCCCCCAGGCCACCACTTCGGCCGTGGGAATGCCCCACTTGGCGAACTGCTTGAGGTTCTGCCATTCAGCCTTGATGCGCGGACGACCCAGGTAGCGGCGCATGTGCTTGCCGGCGCCGGTATAACGTTTGACGTAATAGTTGACGCCGTCACGCTCGATGCGCACCACCTCGCTGAGCGGGTCGCGGGTCAGGCGTTCGCCTTTGATGGCAAATACTGCATCGAGGCTGCCGAAGTCCGCCGCCAGGTGTTCGTAGCCCGGCGCCAGTGTCCAACTCGCCATCAGAGTGCGTCCCCATAGCGTTGCTTGCGATCGTAGAGTTTCTGCGCCTTGCGCTCCAGCCAGGCAAGCAGAGCAGCTTCGTCCTTGAGGACCTGCCGCAGCGGGCGCTGGAAGTAACCACGCAGGAAGCGCAGCTTGTCCCGTTGCGTCAGGCCGATGTCCAGCGCGGAGAAATACAGCGCCGCCAGGTCCTTGTCGCGCCAGCGCCGGCTGATTGTCGCCCGGGTTTGCGCGCGGTGCAGGTCGATCACCGACAGCTTGAAGTCATCCGCCGTCACCGGGCGGTCGGTGTGCAGCAGGAAGTGGCAGATGTAGCAGTCACGGTGGTTGACCCCGGCACGGTGCATGCCACCGGTCATCTTCGCCACCTCGGCAATCAGCGCACGCTTGAGGCGTGGCTGTGGCGGCTGCCTGACCCAGTCGATGCTGAAGTCTTCCAGGCTGATGGTCGGCGCCAGCTCTTCGGTGATGATGAACGAGTGCTGCGCGGCCGGGTTGCTGCCGCGCTCGCCGTAGGCGACTGCGGTCATGGTCGGCACGCCCACTTCATGCAGCCGCTGGATCGCCCGCCATTCCTGGCCGGCGCCCAGCACTGGCAGCTTGGCAGTGAACAGGTTCTTGAAGATCTCGCCCCAACCGATGCCGCGGTGGATCTTGACGAAAAAGCCTTCGCCAGCCACCTCGGTACGCAGCGTGCGGCGCCCTTCCAGCTCGCGATAGACCTCGCCTTGCAGTTCCTCCACGGCGTCGAAGGCATCACGCCCGGCCCACAGGCGTTTGAAGGGTTCGGCCAGGATCAGCTTCATGCGGTTTTCTGCCCCAGGATCACGTCGGCAGCATGCTGCGGCATGCTGTACAGATCGGCGGTTTCAGCAAATGCCAGGCCGTTGCGCGACCAGTTGGCGCGGGCCTGCGGGTCTTCAAGCATACGCTGCAGGTAGCCGTTGAGCTGGTCCTGCTCGAACGGTTCATCCAGCACCAGGCCACTGTCGGCCTCGGCGATGTAATGGGCGTAGCCGCACACCTTGGATACCAGCACCGGCAGGCCGGCCACCAGCGCCTCCAGAAGCACCGTGCCGGTGTTCTCGTTGTACGCCGGGTGAATCAGCAGGTCGGCGCCCAGCAGGAAGCGCGGAATATCACTGCGGCCCTTGAGGAACTGCACCTGGTCGCCCAGGCCCAGGGTGGCGCTTTGCAACTGGAACACCTTGGGGTCGTCCTGGCCGATCACCATCAGTCGGGTACGCTTGCGCAGGGTCGACGGCAGCGCGGCCAGCGCCTTGAGGCTGCGGTCCACACCTTTGGTCTTGAAGCCCGAGCCAATCTGCACCAGCAACAGGTCGTCATCGTCCAGGTTGAATTCCTTGCGGAACTCGGCACGGATTTCGGCAGCATTGGCGGGTGCACGACGGTCCTGGGAAATGCCAGGCGGCAGCAAGTGGAAGCGTTCTGCCGGGGTTCCGTAGTGCTTGACGAACAGCGGCTGCTGCACTTCGGAAATCATCAGGACTTCGGTATGCGAGTCCTTGGCGAACACCGCGCGCTCGTATTCGGCAAAATGCCGGTAGCGGCCCCAGCGGCGGTACAGGCCACCACGCAGGGTCTGTGCCTTGTCCTCGAAGCAGCCGTCGGCGGCGTAGTACACGTCCAGCCCCGGCATCTTGTTGAAGCCGATCAGGCGGTCGACCGGGCGCTTGGCCAGGTCGGCGGCCATCCAGGCACTGAGCTTCTCGTTGCGGCGGTGGTTGAAGATCGCCTTCACCGGCGCCACCAGCACTTCGAAGCCCGGCGGAATGTCACCCTCCCAGATCAGCGTATACACACGGATCTGGTGGCCCCGCTTCTGGCATTCCAGGGCAATGCGCATGAAATCACGCTGCAACCCGCCGAAGGGGAAATATTTGTAAAGTACGAAAGCCAGTTGCATCAACGGACATCCTCAGCCAGCAGCAACGCGCTCAAGCGGCTCGCCACATGCTCGGGATTCAGGCGAGTGAAGCACAGCGGCCACTCGCGTTTCAGATCGAACCGGGCCAGGTCATCGGCGCTCGGTTTGTAGGTGCACTTCTTCTGCAGGCAGGGAGCGCAAGGCCAGTCACTGGCCTGGTGAATCTGGGTCCGTCCGTAGGCGCCAGTCAGGCCGGGATTGGTCGGGCCAAACAGCGAAATGGTCGGCACATCGAGTGCCGCGGCCAGGTGGCCAAGGCCGGTATCGACCGCCACGCAGGCCTTTGCCGCCGCCAGTACGCGCGCGACGCCGGCAAGGTTCAATTTGGGGAGTACCTGGCAGTTGTTCAAGCCCTGAGCAATGCGCTCGGCCCGTGCCTTCTCGGCAGGGTTGCCCCACGGCAGGCGCACTTCCAGCTTGCGCCGGCCCATGCGCTCGGCCAGTTCGCGCCAGTAGGCTTCCGGCCAGTGCTTGGTCGCCCACGTGGTGCCATGCAGGAACACCACGTAAGGCGCAGCCGGCGGCAGTTGCAGGCGTTCCAGGTCGAGGCCGTAGTTGCCGATGCCTTCTGGCAGGTCATAGGCCAGGGCCATGGCGAACAGCTGGCGCACGCGCTCGACCGCATGCTGGCCGGTGGCAACCGACAGGCGCCGGTCGTAGAAGCGGCTGGCCCAGCCTTCACGGGCGGAATAGCGGTCCAGGCCGGCTACCGGAGCCTTCACGTAGCGGGTCAGCCAAGCCGACTTGACCAGGCCCTGGGCGTCGATCACCAGGTCGTACTTGCACTCGCGCACACGCTGCTTGAACGCCTTCCACTCGCCACTCTTGATGGTTTGCCAAAGGTTCTTGCGCCAGCGGCGAATGGCCACCGGAATAACCTGGTCGACCGCCGGGTGCCAGCTGGGGATTTCGGCAAAGCCTTCTTCCACAACCCAATCGAAGCGAATGCCCGGGATGGCGTGTGCGGCATCGGTCAGTGCCGGCAGGGTGTGGATCACATCCCCCAGCGACGAAGTCTTGATGATCAGAACCCGCACTTAGTCGACCTCGGCCACGGTGTCGATAAGGTCCGGCCCGCTCAGGCTGTGCAGGGCGGCGATGACCTTGCCCGGGTCCAGCAGGCGCAGGCAGTTGTAGTGGCCGAAGCGGCAGGTGCGGTCGAAGCAAGGGCTGCACTCGATACCGGTGCGCACCACCTCCACCTGCTCGGCCAGCGGCGGGGTGAAGCCGGGCGAAGTCGAGCCGTACACCGCCACCAACGGTCGGTTCAGCGCGGCCGCCACGTGCATCAGCCCGGAGTCGTTGGACACCACGGCATGCGCGCAGGACATCAGGTCGATGGCCTCGGCCAGCGAGGTTTCCCCTGCCAGATTGGACGATTCCTCACGGAAACCCGGAATAAGCCGGTCGCGGATCTGCTCACCGACCGGGTGGTCGTTCTTGGAGCCGAACAGCCAAACCTGCCAGCCCTGGCGGATCATCGCGTCGGCCACGGCGGCATAGTGTTCGGCGGGCCAGCGCTTGGCTTCGCCGAACTCGGCACCGGGGCACAGCGCCAGCACCGGGCGATCCAGCTCCAGGCCGAACTTGGCCAGGGCGGCCTCGCGGCTTTGTGCTTCGATCTGCAAGCTGGGGCGCGGATACGGCTGCGGCAGCTCGGCGCCCGGCGCGTAGGCCAAAGCCATGAAACGCTCGATCATCAACGGGTAACGGGCCTTGTCCAGCTTGCGCACGTCATTGAGCAGGCCGAAGCGCATTTCCCCGCGCCAACCGGTGCGTTTGGGGATGCCGGCGAAGAACGGAACCAGTGCCGACTTCAGCGAATTGGGCAGCAGGATGGCCTGGTCGTACTGGCCGGCCAGGGATTTGCCGATGCGCCGCCGCGTGGCCAGTTCCAGCGCGCCGTGGCCGAGCGGGAAGCTCAAGGCCTGGCGCACTTCGGGCATGCGTTCGAGGATCGGCCGGCTCCACTCAGGGGCCAGCACGTCGATCACGCAGTCGGGGTGCTGCTGTTTCAGGCACTGGAACAGGGTCTGCGCCATCACCATGTCGCCGACCCAGCTGGGGCCAATGATCAGTATTCTCATGCTTAGTCCAGAAACGCTCGGGGAGGCTACAGACTGCGGTACAGCCTGGCCTCCCCTCTTTATATTCAGGCTATGTGGCGGACAGTGTACCACTCAGGCAGATCCATGGCTGATCGCAGCCCCTGTGGGAGCGGGTTCACCCGCGAACACGGGCGAAGCCCGTGCCAGACACCGCGGTGCCTGCTTCGCGGGTAAACCCGCTCCCACAGGGCCTGCGGCGCCTTCAGGTCAACCCCAGTTCACCCCATATCCGCCGCACTTCACGGCGTTCATCGGCAAACTGCGTCGCATCGATCACCCCGGCCTGCTTCTGCAGGGCCTGGCGGTGCGAGGCCGAGCGGAACGCCTTGTACACTTCACGCAACAGCACCGCGTCACTGGCCGGCATCAAACCTGCCTGCTCCAGCTCTTCCAGAATGCGGATGTTATCGGTCCATCGCAGTATGGCCGGGTGGTCATGGGACCAGGCCAAAGCGGCGTATTGCACCATAAATTCGATATCGACGATACCGCCGGCATCCTGCTTGATATCGAACGGCGCACCGGCTTCAAAGGCATTGGCGGCAGTGCCGGCCATAGTGGCCTTGGTGCCGAGGTTATCGCGCATCTTGGCGCGCATCTCGCTCACTTCGCTGCGCAGCTTTTCCAGGTCGCGGGCCTGGCCCAGTACCTTCGCACGCACGCCTTCGAACGCTGCGCCTACCTGCTTGCAACCCACCAGCACCCGTGCCCGTACCAGCGCCTGGTGCTCCCAGGTCCAGGCTTCGTTCTGCTGGTAGCGCTCGAACGCGCCCAGCGAGCTGACCAGCAAGCCCGAAGCGCCGGACGGGCGCAGGCGCATGTCCACGTCATACAGCTGACCCGAGTTGGTCTGGGTGGTCAGCAGGTGGATGATTCGCTGGCCAAGGCGCGTGAAGAATTGCGCGCTGTCGATCGGCTTGGCACCGTCGGTTTCTGCCTGCGGATCGCCGTCGTGGATGAACACCAGGTCCAGGTCCGAGCCGTGGCCCAGCTCCAGGCCACCCACCTTGCCGTAGCCAATGATGATGAAACCCGGGTCGCACAGGCTGCCGTCGCTGCGCTTTGGCTGACCGTGGCGGGCCACGGTCTGGCGCCAGGCCAGCGCCAGCACTTGGTCGAGGATCGCTTCAGCCAGCCAGGTCAGGTAGTCGCTCACCTTCATCAATGGCAGGTTGCCGCTGATTTCCGAGGCCGCCACGCGCAGGCTGTGGGCCAGCTTGAAGTGGCGTAGCGCCTCCATCTGCTGCTCCAGGTCGTCCTCGGGAATGCGCGTCAGGCGTTCGCGCAGCTCGCTGGCCAGCTCTGGCGCCAGCGGCGGGCTGAACAGGCGGCCTTCATTGAGCAGTTCGTCGAGCAGCAGCGGGTAGCGGGCCATCTGCTCGGCAATCCAGGGGCTGGCGGCGCACAGGGTGAGCAGACGGCGCAGTGCTCCCGGGTTTTCGGTCAGCAGTACCAGATAGGCCGAACGCCGCGCCACTGCCTCGACCAGCGGCAATACTCGCTCAAGCACCAGGTCAGGGTTTTCATGCTCCACCGCCTGCGCCAGCAAGCGCGGGATAAAGGCGTCCAGGCGCTCACGGCCGATACGCTGCATCGAGCGCAACTGCGGGCTGGAGCGCAGCGCAGCCAGGCGCCGCAGCGCTTCGACAGGCTCCTGGAAACCGGCCTCCTGCAGTTGGCGGCCGGCGGCCTCCTCGTCTTGGGCCTGCTCCCACAGCGGCGACCATTCGCCGCCCACCACCAGTTCGCTGTCGCCGTCTTCATCATCCGGGTCGGCGATTACCTGGCGGAAGTGCCAGTCGATCCGACCACGCCAGTACATCAATTGATCGTGGAAACTCTGCCAGTCGGCAAAGCCCAGGATGTACGCCACCCGCGCCTGGTCGGTCTCGCCCTCAGGCAGCATCTGCGTCTGGCGGTCGGCAATGGCCTGGATGGCGTGCTCGGTATACCGCAAAAACTCATAGCCCTCGCGCAACTCGGCCACCACCGCTGGCGGCAGGTAGCCTTGGCCTTCCAGGGTGGCCAGCACCTTGAGCAACGGCCGCTGCTGCAGACTGAGGTCACGCCCGCCGTGGATCAGCTGGAAGGCCTGGGCGATGAACTCGACCTCACGAATCCCACCGGCACCCAGCTTGATGTTGTCGGCCATGCCCTTGCGCCGCACTTCCTGCTGGATCAGCTGCTTCATGGTGCGCAGCGCTTCGATCGCGGAAAAGTCCAGGTAACGGCGGTACACGAACGGCCGCAACATCTCCTGCAACTGCGCACCGGCCGCCTGGTCGCCAGCCACCACCCGTGCCTTGATCATGGCGTAGCGTTCCCAGTCGCGGCCCTGGTCCTGGTAATACTGCTCCAGGGCATTGAAGCTCAGCACCAGTGCACCGGCCGAGCCATACGGGCGCAAGCGCATGTCGACACGGAACACGAAGCCGTCGACAGTCACCGGGTCCAGTGCCTTGATCAGCCGCTGGCCCAGGCGGGTGAAGAACTCCTGGTTTTCCAGCGAGCGCTTCACGCCTTCGGTTTCACCGCCTTCGGGGAAGCCGAAGATCAGGTCGATGTCCGAGGACAGGTTGAGCTCAACCGCCCCCAACTTGCCCATGCCCAGCACCACCATGTGCTGCGGTTTGCCGCTGCGGTTGCCGATGGGCGTGCCGAACTGCTGGCAATGGCGCGGGTACAGCCATTGGTAGGCTTCGTCGATGGCAGCATCGGCAAGGTCCGACAGATCGCGGCAGGTTTCGCCCAGCTCGGCCTGGCGGGTGATGTCGCGCCAGATGATGCGCACCTGCTGGCGGTTGCGCGCGCGTCGTAGGTTGCGCGCCAGTTCGTCCTCGCTCTGCGCCGCCTGGGCAGCCTCGGCAATTTGCCCGCGCAGCTCACCCGGGGCGTAACGCCGCTCCAGCTCGCCACTGGCCAGCAGGGCAAACAGCATGGCCGGGTCGCGCTGTGCCACCCCCAGAACGAAATCGCTGGCGGCGGCGACCTGATCGAACTGTTGCCAATGGGCCGGGCTCCAACCATTCAGGTCGAGATCAGGGTGGACGGCCACGGCATCGCTGATGAACTGACGGTTGCGAGTGACCAGCGGCTGCAAGCTGGCAGGCAGATCTGAGGGCAAAGGTAGGCGCATGGTCTATCCTTGATCGGCGTGAAATAGAGGGGAAAAAGCGGCCAAGGGGAAGCCGGACCACGGTTGGACTGTCGTACAAAAGTTGGAAATAGCTGAAAAAAACGAAAAATTGGCAACAAACATCAAGAAGCACCTGTTCGCGACACAATGCCAACCAACATGAACGTTTTTCCTCACAAGCGAAGGTGCGACCAAACGTCGCACAAATGTAGTTTTACTACTACTCATGTCGTGTAAAAGCATGAAATGCGAAAGCAAATGTAGTAAAACTACAACGCGCCGGAAGACACCCCGGTAATCCAAGAATTCACGACGTCTGCCCATAAGGCCAGTCGCAACTTCAGGCAATCGATTCTGGTTGCCTTTCCGCCCTGGAGCAAGCCATGCAAGACCTCGATCCAATCGAAACCCAGGAATGGCTGGATGCCCTGGAGTCGGTCCTCGACAAAGAAGGCGAAGACCGCGCTCATTACCTGATGACCCGTATGGGCGAGCTGGCCACCCGCAGTGGCTCCCAGCTGCCGTATGCGATCACCACGCCATACCGCAACACCATCCCTGTCACCCACGAAGCACGCATGCCTGGCGACCTGTTCATGGAACGCCGCATTCGCTCGATGGTGCGTTGGAACGCCCTGGCCATGGTCATGCGCACCAACCTGAAAGACTCGGACCTGGGCGGACACATCTCCAGCTTCGCCTCCAGCGCCACCCTGTACGACATCGGCTTCAACTACTTCTTCCAGGCCCCGACCGAAGAACACGGCGGCGACCTGATCTTCTTCCAGGGCCACGCTTCGCCAGGCGTCTACGCCCGTGCTTTCATGGAAGGCCGCATCAACGAAGACCAGATGAACAACTTCCGTCAGGAAGTGGACGGCAACGGCCTGTCTTCGTACCCGCACCCATGGCTGATGCCTGATTTCTGGCAGTTCCCGACCGTTTCGATGGGTCTGGGCCCGATCCAGGCCATCTACCAGGCCCGCTTCATGAAGTACCTGGAAGCGCGCGGCTTCATCCCGGCCGGCAAGCAGAAGGTCTGGTGCTTCATGGGCGACGGCGAGTGCGACGAGCCGGAATCCCTGGGCGCAATCGCCCTGGCCGGCCGCGAGAAGCTGGACAACCTGATCTTCGTCATCAACTGCAACCTGCAGCGCCTCGACGGCCCGGTGCGCGGCAACGGCAAGATCATCCAGGAACTCGAAGGCGTGTTCCGTGGCGGTGGCTGGAACGTCAACAAGGTTGTCTGGGGCCGTTTCTGGGACCCACTGCTGGCCAAGGACACCAACGGTGCCCTGCAGCGCCGCATGGACGAAGTCATCGACGGCGAGTACCAGAACTACAAAGCCAAAGACGGCGCGTACGTTCGTGAGAACTTCTTCAATACTCCAGAGCTCAAGGCCATGGTCGAAGACCTGTCCGACGAAGAGATCTGGAAGCTCAACCGTGGCGGCCACGACCCATACAAGGTCTACGCGGCTTACCACCAGGCTGTGAACCACAAAGAGCAGCCGACCGTCATCCTGGCCAAGACCATCAAGGGTTACGGTACCGGTGCCGGCGAAGCCAAGAACACCGCGCACAACACCAAGAAGGTCGACGTCGACAGCCTGCGTCACTTCCGTGACCGTTTCGACATCCCGGTCAAGGATGCCGACCTGGAAAACCTGCCGTTCTTCAAGCCGGAAGAAGGTTCTGCCGAAGCCAAGTACCTGGCCGAGCGCCGTGCTGCCCTGGGCGGTTTCGTGCCTCAGCGCCGCGCCAAGAGCTTCAGCGTGCCGACCCCGCCACTGGAAACGCTGAAGGCGATCCTGGACGGCTCGGGCGACCGCGAAATCTCCACCACCATGGCCTTCGTGCGTATCCTGGCGCAGCTGGTCAAGGACAAGGACATCGGCCAGCGCATCGTCCCGATCATCCCGGACGAAGCCCGTACCTTCGGTATGGAAGGCATGTTCCGTCAGCTGGGCATCTACTCGTCGGTCGGCCAGCTCTACGAGCCAGTCGATAAAGACCAGGTGATGTTCTACCGCGAAGACAAGAAGGGCCAGATCCTCGAGGAAGGCATCAACGAAGCCGGCGCCATGTCGTCGTTCATCGCTGCCGGTACCTCGTACAGCTGCCACAACCAGCCGATGCTGCCGTTCTACATCTTCTACTCGATGTTCGGTTTCCAGCGTATTGGCGACCTGGCCTGGGCCGCTGGCGACAGCCGCACCCGTGGCTTCCTGATCGGCGGTACCGCCGGCCGTACCACCCTCAACGGTGAAGGCCTGCAGCACGAAGACGGTCACAGCCACATGATGGCGGGCACCATCCCGAACTGCCGCACCTATGATCCTACCTACGGCTACGAGCTGGCGGTGATCATCCAGGACGGCATGAAGAAGATGACCGAAGAGCAACAGGACATCTTCTACTACATCACCGTGATGAACGAATCCTACCAGCAGCCAGCCATGCCGGCCGGTGTCGAGGAAGGCATCATCAAGGGCATGTACCTGCTGGAAGAAGACACCCGCGAAGCCGCGCACCACGTACAGCTGATGGGCTCCGGCACCATCCTGCGCGAAGTCCGCGAAGCGGCGAAGATCCTGCGTGAAGAGTTCAACGTCGGTGCCGACGTGTGGAGCGTTACCAGCTTCAACGAACTGCGTCGCGACGGCCTGGCCGTAGAGCGCGCCAACCGCCTGAAGCCTGGCCAGAAGCCACAGCAGACTTACGTCGAGCAGTGCCTGAACGGTCGCAAAGGTCCGGTCATCGCCTCGACCGACTACATGAAGCTGTTCGCCGAGCAGATTCGCCAGTGGGTACCGAGCAAAGAGTTCAAGGTCCTGGGTACCGACGGTTACGGTCGCAGCGACAGCCGCAAGAAGCTGCGTCACTTCTTCGAAGTCGACCGCCACTTCGTGGTGCTGGCTGCCCTGGAAGCCCTGGCTGACCGTGGCGAGATCGAACCCAAGGTTGTTGCAGACGCTATCGTCAAGTTCGGTATCGACCCGGACAAGCGCAACCCACTGGACTGCTGAGGAGTATTTTTAAGTGAGCGAACTCATTCGCGTACCTGACATCGGCAGCGGTGAAGGTGAAATCATCGAGCTGTTCGTCAAGGTCGGTGATCGTATCGAGGCTGACCAGAGCCTGTTGACCCTGGAGTCCGACAAGGCCTCCATGGAGATCCCGGCCCCCAAGGCCGGCGTCATCAAGGAACTGAAGGTCAAGCTGGGCGACCGCCTGAAAGAAGGCGACGAGCTGCTGGTCCTGGAAGCCGAGGGCGCCGCTGCTGCGGCCCCTGAGGCTCCGGCCGCTGCCGCTGCTCCGGCTGCTGCTCCAGCGCCAGCCGCTGAAGCCGCTCCTGCTGCTCCGGCCGCCGCCCCGGCTGCTGCCAGCGTGCAGGACATCCACGTGCCGGACATCGGCTCGTCGGGCAAGGCCAAGATCATCGAAGTACTGGTCAAGGTCGGCGACACCGTCGAAGCCGACCAGTCGCTGATTACCCTGGAGTCCGACAAGGCCTCCATGGAAATCCCGTCGCCGGCTGCCGGCGTGGTCGAAGAAGTCCTGTGCAAGCTGGAAGACGAAGTCGGCACTGGCGACCTGATCTTCAAGCTCAAGGTTGCTGGCGCTGCGCCTGCTGCAGCGGCTCCAGCAGCTGCTGCCCCGGCCAAGGCTGAGGCTGCTCCGGCTGCCGCACCTGCTCCTGCTGCTGCCCCGGCCGCTGCCACTGCACCGGTTGCTACCGCACCGGCTGCCGGCAGCAATGCCAAGGTTCACGCCGGCCCGGCGGTTCGCCAGCTGGCCCGTGAATTTGGTGTCGACCTGGGCGCTGTTGCCGCCACCGGTCCGCACGGCCGCATCCTGAAAGAAGACGTGCAGGTGTACGTCAAGGCGATGATGCAGAAGGCCAAGGAAGCCCCGGCAGCCGCTGGCGCAACCGGCGGCGCCGGCATCCCGCCGATCCCTGCCGTGGACTTCAGCAAGTTCGGTGAAGTGGAAGAAGTGGCCCTGACCCGCCTGATGCAGGTCGGTGCTGCCAACCTGCACCGCAGCTGGCTCAACGTGCCGCACGTGACCCAGTTCGACTCCGCCGACATCACCGAGCTGGAAGCCTTCCGCGTTGCGCAGAAAGCCGTGGCCGAGAAAGCTGGCGTGAAGCTGACCGTGCTGCCTCTGCTGCTCAAGGCCTGCGCCTTCCTGCTGAAGGAACTGCCGGACTTCAACAGCTCGCTGGCGCCAAGCGGCAAGGCTGTGATCCGCAAGAAGTACGTGCACATCGGCTTTGCCGTGGACACCCCGGACGGCCTGCTGGTCCCTGTGATCAAGAACGTCGACCAGAAGAGCCTGCTGCAACTGGCTGCCGAAGCCGCTGCACTGGCCGAGAAGGCGCGCACCAAAAAGCTGTCGGCAGACGACATGCAAGGTGCCTGCTTCACCATCTCCAGCCTCGGCCACATTGGCGGCACCGGCTTCACGCCGATCGTCAACGCGCCGGAAGTGGCTATCCTGGGCGTCTCCAAGGCGACCATGCAGCCGGTCTGGGATGGCAAGGCCTTCCAGCCTAAGCTGATGCTGCCGCTGTCGCTGTCCTACGATCACCGTGTGATCAACGGCGCTGCCGCCGCGCGCTTCACCAAGCGCCTGGGCGACGTGCTGGGCGACATCCGCACCATGCTGCTGTAAGCCAGCACACTGCCCCTCCTTGCGAGGGGCAGTACCCTTTTCGAGCTGCCACGCTCGTACCTCAACCCCGTCGATTGGCGGGGCTTTTTTTTGTCCGGCGAAAGTATTCGGTCTCCCAGGCGCCGAAAATCTGAAGGCGATCTAAGATTTCAGCCCCACGAGCCGATAACCTATCCACAGCATCGCACATGGCCGCTTGCCAGCCTTCAGTACATGATGCAACCTTGCCAGACCCGCTACGGTCCTACTCAGCGTTCCCTCTTCAAGCGAGCCTTCGATGAAAAGCCAACCCGATGCCGCCAGCCGTGTGGCGGCCGAGGTCGTCACGCAGTTACCCGTGCCCTCGCGGCTCGGCATGCTGCGTTTCGAAAGGCTCAACGAAGCCACCTGGGGCATGCTGTACCTGGACCCGGCCTGCGAACGCCAGTTCGGCCTGCACGCTGGCGAGCTGTGCGCCCTGGTCGACGCGCCATACGCCAGCCTGATGGAACCCGAAGCACGCTACCGCCTGCACGACGAGATCCAGCTGCAACTGGCCCGGCGCGGTTACTACCGCGTACGCTACACCCTGCACACCCCCAGCACCTCGCTGCGCCTGCTGGAAGCCGGTGAAGCCTACAAGCAGCACAACCGCCAGCTGTTGCGCGGCTACTTGAGCGTGCTCGATGACCAGCAGGAAGATGCCGGCGAACCGGGCGCAAGTGACCTGGAATCACGCAACAATCGCCTGCAACTGGCCCTGCAATTGAACCAGCGCGCCCAGCAGGAACAGCTGGAACACCTGGAGCGGGTACGCGGCCAGCAGGACCTGATACTGCGCTTGGCCCGCCAGCGCTACAGTGCCGGCAACTCGTTGCTGGAAGCCGCCCAGCTGATCACCCAGAGCGCCTGCGAAATCTACAAGGTCGACAGTGCCAGCATCTGGCACCTGGAAGACCAGCGCCTGGAGCCGATCATCGCCTGGTACCGCGATGCGCAGGAGCATCGCCAGCCCGAGGCTATCGATGCAAGCTGCTTCCCCGACTACCTCGACGCGCTGCACACCAGCCGCGCCATCGACGCCCACAACGCCGGCCACGACCCGCGTACCCGTGACCTGGCACAAAGCCTGCGCCCGGAAAACAAGGCCATGCTCGACGCCAGTATCCGCGTCGATGGCCAGGTGGTCGGCGTGCTGTGCCTGGAGCAGACTGGCCAGCCGCGGGCCTGGCAGTCGGACGAAATCGCTTTTGCCGGCGAACTGGCCGACCAGTTCGCCCAGGTCATTACCAACCATAACCGGCGTGCGGCAGCCAGCGCCCTGCACCTGTTCCAGCGAGCGGTCGAGCAAAGTGCCAGCGCGTTCCTGCTGGTCAACCGCGATGGCCGGGTGGAGTACGTCAACCCAAGCTTCACCGCCATCACCCAGTACAGCACAGAGGAAGTACAAGGCCGCCACCTGGCCGAGCTACCGGCGCTGGAAAACCTCAGCGAGCTGCTGTTCGACTCGCCGTCGAGCCTGGCCATGGGCAACAGCTGGCAGGGCGAATTCAAGAGCCGACGCAAGAACCTCGAGCCGTACTGGGGCCAGTTGTCGATTTCCAAAGTCTATGGCGACAACCGTGAGCTGACCCACTACATCGGCATCTACGAAGACGTCACCCAGACCAAGCTGGCGCAGCAGCGCATCGAGCGGCTGGCCTACACCGACAACCTGACCAACCTGGGCAACCGCCCGGCGTTCATCCGCAGCCTCGACGAGCGCTTCGCCCGCGACGGTGAGACCTCGATGTGCCTGCTGCTGGTGGACATCGACAACTTCAAGCGAATCAACGACAGCCTTGGCCACCAGACTGGCGACAAGCTGCTGGTCAGCCTGGCCCGGCGCCTGCGCAACAGCCTGCATGCCGGCGGCATCCTGGCCCGGTTTGCCAGTAACGAGTTCGCCGTGCTGCTCGACGACACCAGCCTGGAAGATGGCCATGGCGTTGCCATGCAATTGCTGAGCACCCTCGACAAACCGATGTTCGTCGACAACCAGCTGATCAACGTCACCGCTTCGGTAGGCCTGGCCTGTGCGCCGCTGCACGGCACCGACCCGGCCAGCCTGATGAAAAATGCCGGCCTGGCATTGCACAAGGCCAAGGCCAACGGCAAGCATCAAGTGCAAGTGTTCACCGAAGTACTCAATGCCGAAGCCAGCTATAAACTGTTCGTCGAGAACAATCTGCGCCGCGCGTTGACGCAGAACGAGCTGGAGGTGTTCTACCAGCCCAAGTTGTGCCTGCGTAGCGGCCGCCTGCTGGGCCTGGAGGCGCTACTGCGCTGGAACCACCCCGAGCGGGGCATGATCCGCCCGGACCAGTTCATCAGCGTGGCCGAGGAAACTGGCCTGATCATCCCCATCGGCAAATGGGTGGTGCGCCAGTCGTGCCGCATGAGCCAGCAACTGCGCGAGGCTGGCATGGGCAACCTGCACGTAGCCATCAACCTGTCGCCCAAGCAGTTTTCCGACCCTGACCTGGTGGCGTCGATCAGCAGCATCCTCAAGGAAGAAGCCCTGCCCCCGCACCTGCTAGAGCTCGAGCTGACCGAAGGCCTGCTGCTGGAAGCCAGCGAAGATACCCACCGCCAGCTGGACGAGCTCAAGGCCCTGGGGCTGACCCTGGCCATGGACGACTTCGGCACCGGTTATTCGTCGCTGAGCTACCTGAAGAAGTTTCCGATCGACATCCTCAAGATCGACCGTAGCTTCATCAACGAGATCCCCGATAACCAGGACGACATGGAAATCACCTCGGCGGTGGTGGCCATGGCGCACAACCTGAAGCTGAAGGTGGTGGCCGAGGGTATCGAGACGCCGGCGCAGCTGGCGTTCCTGCGTCGGCATCGCTGTGATGTGGGCCAAGGGTACCTGTTCGACCGGCCGATCCCTGGCCGCGAGCTGGCCGAGCGGCTGAAGCGCTACCCGCGTGGACCAGTGGCCTGACAGCGGCGTAATCCTCGGGCACTATAGAAGCCATTCGGGCCCCTTCGCGGGGCAAGCCCGCTCCCACAAGTTCGCGTCTGAACACCAATCCTGTGGGAGCGGGCTTGCCCCGCGAAGGGCTCAACACCTATCCAACTGAAAAACAGAGGAACGGCTATGGTCCTGCGTTCGGAAATCCTGGTGAACAAAAACGTCATGCCAACCGCGGAGCAGGCCCTGCCTGGCCGCGAAACGCCAATGAACCTGCCCGAGTTCCACTACGTCTTCAAAGACACCCCACTGCTCGGTCCGTTCTTCGAAGGCGCCATCGACTTCGCCATCTTCGGCCTGGGTTGCTTCTGGGGCGCAGAACGCCGCTTCTGGCAGCGTGAAGGGGTGGTCAGCACCGTGGTCGGCTATGCCGGCGGCTTCACCCCCAACCCCACCTACGAAGAAGTTTGCTCGGGCCTGACCGGCCACACCGAAGTGGTGCTGGTGGTGTTCGACAAGGACAAAGTCAGCTACCGCGAACTGCTGGCAATGTTCTGGGAGCTGCACAACCCCACCCAAGGCATGCGCCAAGGCAACGACATTGGTACCCAATATCGCTCGGCCATCTACTGCACCAGCCCAGAACAACTGGAACAGGCCAAGGCTAGCCGCGACGCTTTCCAGGCCGAGCTGAGCAAGGCCGGCTTCGGTGAAATCACCACCGAGATCGACCAAGCGCCGACCGTTTACTTCGCCGAGGCCTACCACCAACAGTACCTGGCCAAGAACCCTGACGGCTACTGCGGCATCGGCGGCACCGGCGTGTGCCTGCCACCAAGCCTGCAAGGTAACTGAAGCATGAGCACGATGACCCTGTTCCACTCGCCGTTGTCGCCTTTCGTGCGCAAGGTCATGGTGGTGTTGCACGAAACCGGCCAGCTTGATCGAGTGCAACTGCAGCCGGTTAACATCAGCCCGGTGAGCGGCGACCCGCAGCTCAACCAGGACAACCCCATCGGCAAAATCCCGGCCCTGCGCCTGGAAGACGGCACCGTGCTGCACGACAGCCGGGTCATCTGCGAGTACCTCGACCTGCAGCACGTCGGCCTGCCGCTGCTGCCGCGTGAAGGCTCGGCGCGCTGGCGGCGCATGACCTTGGTATCACAGGCCGATGCGATCATGGACGCGGCGGTGTCGAGCCGGTATGAGAGCTTCCTGCGGCCAGAAGACAAGCGCTGGGATGGCTGGCTGCAGGCGCAGGGCGACAAGATCCGCCGGAGCCTGGCCAACCTGGAGCAGGAGCACCTGCCTGAGCTGATGTCCGGCTTCGACCTGGCAGCGATTGGCGTGGCCTGTGCGCTGGGGTACCTGGATTTGCGTCAGCCGGAGTTTGGCTGGCGTGAACGCCAGCCTGGGTTGGCGGCGTGGTATGCCGAGGTGGCCAAGCGGCCGTCGATGGTCGCCACATCTCCAGTGGCCTGACAGGGCCTCTTCGCGTGCCCGCTCGCTCCCAAACCTGGGGGAGCGGCCAGGCACGCGAAAGCTTCACCTGGGTATCACAGGAAACAGCTGCCCAATCCTGAAGGCCAGCCACCGCCCGATCTCTCTGTCCTCCCTCATGCCGCCCTCCCCACCC
Organism: Pseudomonas sp. BN607; assembly: GCF_029871175.1. NCBI lineage: Bacteria > Pseudomonadati > Pseudomonadota > Gammaproteobacteria > Pseudomonadales > Pseudomonadaceae > Pseudomonas > Pseudomonas sp. BN607. The sequence continues at coordinate 99,643 of NZ_SSOE01000019.1, read as the reverse complement.
GCGCCCAATCCAGCCGCCGGGTCAGCACCATGAACACCCCCAGCAAGCCAAAGCACAGCAGCGATCCCATCAGCAATGCATAGTCTTCGGCACTCAGCAGCCCATAGAGCAGCGCATACAGCGCCGCCAGCCCCGCCGCAAAACCCACACCTCGCCCCCGGCTGTGCAAAACATGGCTCAGGTAGAAGCCGATCAGCAGCACACAGCCCGAAGCCGACAGCCCATACGCCAAACCAAAGCCAATGTGCTCGGACAACGACAACAGCAGCAGATAGAAGAACGCCAGCGCCACGCCCACCAGGATGTACTGCACCGGGTGCACACTAAGGTTCTTCATTACCTCGAACAGGAAAAAGCCGGCAAACGTCAGGGCAATGAACAGCAACGCGTATTTGATCGCCCGCTCGCTTTTCAGGTACTGGTCCACCGGGTCGACAAAACTCACGCCAAAGCTGCGCTCACTCAAGTCCCCACACTGCCCGGCGGTAGCGCACTGGCGGATGGCGTCCTCAAGGTTGGTAGCAAAGAACGAGGTTTGCCAGTGGGCACGGAAGCCCTGGGCATCGATCTCGCGTCGGTTGGGCAAGTAGCTGCCGACGAAGCTTGGGTGCGGCCAGTTGGCGCGCATGTCCACGCTGCTGGTACGGCCCACAGGTACCACGTGCAACTGGCCGGTACCTTGCAGCGCCAGGTCAAAGCCATAGCTGAACGCTCGCGCCTGTAACCCGTCCAGCCCCGGCAGGCTGGCGTGCACGCCGCCGCGCATCCAGTCGAGCTGGGTGCCGGCCTCGAACGGTACTTTTTGCTCGTCCATATTCAGTTCAAGGCCATTCTCGATGCCGCGGATATCACTGATGCCCACGACCAGAAACGGCTTGTCGAAGCGGTAGTCGTCGAAATCCTTGTCGATGCCCCAGCGCTCCGGGAGCTTGAAGCGGCCGCTGATACGTCCCTTGGCGTGGAACAGCCGCGCCTGGTAGATGCCCCGGGCGCGTAGTTCGGTGTCAACGCCCAGGTCAGCATCGAAGGTTTCCGGCAGAAAGTACAGGTGGCCGGCGATGGTGCTGGTCTCCTGGGTGCGCTGGCCGTCCTTTTCGATCCAGCGTCGCTGGTACTTGCGGTATGGCACCACCAGCAGTGGGCCGCTGAGCTGCTGGTCGAAGCTGGCGCTCTGGGCAATATCGCGCAGCACGTTGTCGCGCAGGGCCTGGCGCTCGTCGATCAGGCCGTTGATCAGCAGTAAAGGGATGAGCAGCAGCAACATCAGCAGGGCGATCATGCCGAGCTTGAAACCGATGGTCTTGTTCATGGGGCCTCCTGTGGCAGTGGGCGCAGTGTCTGCGCCTTGCGTGGAGGCTTTGTGGAGAGCGTGTGTGATTTAAGTGTATTTGGGGCTGGTGTGCAGCCCCGGCTGTCTCAGCTGATGCGCCGTACCGGCAGCCACAACCGCACCCGCACCCCACCATCGACGTTGTCCACTGCCAATGCCCCACCATGCAGTTGCATCACCTCGGCCACGAAGTTCAAACCCAGCCCGGTGCTCTTGCGCCCGCTCCCAGGCCGCGGCAGCGAGTAGAACCGCTCGCTGACCCGCCCGATGGCATAGGCCGGTATCGCTTGCCCCTGGTTGAACAAACTCAACGCGACGCGTTCGCCATCGCGCTCCAGGTCGAACAGCAGCGTGCCCCCTTCCGGGGTGAAGTCCAATGCGTTATCGAGCAGGTTGGCCAACGCTTGGCGCATCAGAAACGGATCGCAAAGCAAACGCAAAGTGGCAGGCACCCGCTGACGGAGCTGCAATCTGGCACCTTCGATACGCGCCGCATGGGCCAGCAGCAACTCATCGACCAACGCCGCCAGCGCCACCTGCTGCTCGTCCTCCAGGGCCTGCATCTGCTCGACCCTGGCCAGGTTGAGCAACCGCTCGATCATCTGCTGCAAACGCTCGCTCTCGCGTTCGATATTGCCGGCAAAGCGCGCCCGCTGATCAATGGGCATATCCTCGCCTTGCAACAGCTCGGAAGCACCACGGATGGCCGCAAGCGGGCTTTTCAGCTCGTGAGTCAGGGTGTGTACATAGCGCTCGACATAGGCCTTGCCTTCCAGCTGGGTGCGCATGCGCTCCACTGCCTGTGCCAGGTTCGCCAGCTCGCCGCCCTTGTAATGCGGAAGCTCCGCACGCTCACCTTCGCTGACCGCCTGCGCATAACCCGCCAACTTGCGCAGCGAGCGCGAAAGCCACCACGACAGCGCCGCGCCGATCAGCAAGCCCAAGCCGATCAGCCCAAGCCCCAGAGTGAGCAAGCGCCGCTCGGAGCGGTCGATGTAGGGTTGCAATGAGCTATTGGGCTTGGCGACAGTGACGACGCCGATAATCTTGCCGTCGTCGATGATCGGCGCGCCAACGTGCATCACCGAGGTGCTTTCATCGTTGGGGTCACTGCGGGTGGAGCGGGCGCCATACTGGCCTCGCAGGGTCAGCAGCACGTCATTCCACTGCGAGTAATCCTTGCCCAGGGCCTCGCCACTGGAATCCAGCAACACGATGCCCTTGGCGTCAGTGACATAGATGCGGTGGCTCACCTGGTTCTTGGCCAGGCCCCAGATCCGCGCCCCCGGGCTGCGCAAACCGTAGGCCTTGAGCACCTCGGGCAGGCGGCCCTGGTTCAGGGTGCCGGCCTTGACCTCATCCCGGAGGATTTCTGCCAGCAGGTTGGCGGTGTCTACCAGCGTTTCTTCGGAGGATTGGCGCACCACCGGGCGAATCTGTTCGCGTACGGTATTGAGCAAAAAGTAACCGGCCAACCCGACGAACAGGAAGTACACCATGAAGATGCGAATGCCCAAGCGCATCAGGCGTGGTCCGGGCTGTAGCTGTAACCGAGACCGCGATGGGTCTGGATCGGCTCGGCATCACCCGCAACCTGGCGCAGTTTGGCGCGCAGGCTCTTGATATGGCTGTCGATGGTGCGCTCGTAGCCCACGTCGGAGGCCACGCCCAAAGCGTCGAGCAGTTGTTCGCGGCTGAACACCCGCTGCGGTTGTTCGAGCAGGCATTGCAGCAAGCGAAACTCATGCCGGGTGAGCGTGAGCGGCTGGCTGCGGTAGGTGATCTGCATGCGCAGGGTGTCAAGCTGGAACAAGGTGGTTTCGCCGACAACCTCGGCTCTCGGGGCCATGCGTTTGAGGATCGCCCGAACGCGCGCTGCCACTTCACGAGGGCTGAAAGGTTTTACTACGTAGTCGTCGGCACCGATTTCCAGGCCTACTACGCGGTCGATTTCACCGTCCCGCGCGCTGAGAAACATCACCGGCACGTCGGTGAACCGGCGCAGTTGGCGACAGGTTTCGAAGCCACTGATGTCGGGCAGGCCAATGTCGAGGATGATCAGGTCGGCCGGGCGCTGGCGCTGCTGCTCGAGGGCGGCGCTGCCCAGGGTTACCCATTCGGTGCTGTGGCCGTCGGCCTGCAGGGCGTAGACCAGGGTGTCGGCGATGGCGGCTTCGTCTTCGACGATGAGGATATGAGGCATGGCGTCCGGCCTTGCGGTTTTGAAGGTTGGCACAGCTCAGTGTAGGAGCGGGCTTGCCCGCGAACACCGGCAAAGCCGGTGCCTGACACTACATTATGTGCGTTCGCGGGCAAGCCCGCTCCTACATTGTATGGCGGACGCTTCAGATCAACAGTCTGGTTTGCCAGCGGTGAACTTCTTCGCCGGGTTGACCGCCGCCTTGAACTCACGCAGCGCCTTGGAGCCCACCAGCAGTGGGTAGTTGAAGCTGCTGCGGTCCACCAGGTTCACCTCCACGGTACGCTTCACGTCACCCAGGCACAGCTCCAGGTCAACCACTGGCCGCTTGGAAATTTCCGGGGCATCGCCCTCTTCCTCTTCATCGGCCCGGCCCTTGATCTTGCTGATGCGCGAGACCTTGTGCTCGTAAACCTTGCCGTCCGAGTCCTTGGTCGCCAGGCGGAAGCGCACCCACTCGTCGCCATCGCGGGTGAACAACTCGATGTCCTTGGCCGACAACGACGCGGTAAAGGCACCGGTGTCCATCTTGGCTTTAAGGGTTTCGCCCAGTTCAGGCAGGGCAATATTCTCGTAACGGCCGTAGATAGTGGGTTCGGCGGCCATCACCGGCAGCGCCAACAGCGACAACATGGCTAAAAGAGATTTCACAAGCAGGCTTCCTTGAGAGGGTCAGTGCTTAGACTGCACTGGGCAGATAGGTTCGCTGTCACAAGCCTAACCAACATAATGTGAAACATTTGTCCCCGCCGTCGGGCATTGGACATTTGGCGTAGACCTGGGCGCTGCTTATCATTGCGCCCTGCCAACTTCCCACAACAAGAGTTTCCTTATGCGTCGCCTGTTTACCGGCATTCTTACGACCACCCTGCTGCTGCTCAACACCGTGGTGTTGATCTGCCCGCTGCTGGTCTTCGCCCTGCTCAAGCTGGTGCTGCCAGGCCGTGGGCGTGACTATGCCTCGTGGGCAGTGATGTGGGTAGCCGAAACCTGGTCGGAAATCGACAAAGCCATCTTCGCCCTGTGCATCCCGACCCAGTGGGACATCCGCGGTGTGGAAAACCTGCGCAAGGACACCTCGTACCTGGCCGTGAGCAACCACCAGACCTGGGTCGACATCCCGGCGCTGATCGAAAGCCTCAACCGCCGGACACCGTTCTTCAAGTTCTTCCTGAAAAAGGAGCTGATCTGGGTGCCGTTGCTTGGCCTGGCCTGGTGGGGGCTGGACTACCCGTTCATGAAGCGCTACAGCAAGGCGTTTCTGGAAAAGCACCCGGAGCTCAAGGGCAAGGACCTGGAAATCACCAAGGCGGCTTGCGAGCTGTTCAAGCGCCAGCCGGTGACCGTGGTCAACTACCTGGAAGGCACCCGGTTTACTGAAGCCAAGCGCCAGCACCAGCAGTCGCCATATCGCTATCTGCTCAAGCCAAAGGCCGGTGGTGTGGCGTTTGTCCTCGCGGCATTGGGCGAGCAGCTGGATGCCCTGCTGGACGTGACCATCGTGTACCCCGGCAACAAGGCGCCAGGGTTCTGGGCGTTGCTCAATGGCAGCATTAGCCGGGTGATTATCGACATTCAGGTGCGGGAGCTGGACCCAGCGTTGTGGGTGGGGGATTACGAGAATGATCCTGAGTTTCGCCAGATGGTGCAGGCCTGGGTCAACCAGTTGTGGGTGGAGAAAGACCAGCGGATCGAGCAGCTGCGGTCGGAGATGGGCTGAGAGCTCTCCAACCCCTGAATCCCATTAGAATCCAGGCTAATAATCAGCATAAGGATTACTTTTTTGTTTTCTGCTGCCTAACTGGATAAAAATCGACCAAAGCACAACTACAAAAATGCCTGGATCGATCAATGGCCAACCCAACCAGCTCAAACCCCGCCCAGCTTCGCCGCGTCCTCGGCCTGCCAGCCTTGGTGTTTTTCGGCCTGGTGTACATGGTCCCGCTGACCATTTTCACCACCTACGGCATCGTCACCGAACTTACCGGAGGCCGCACCGCCGGGGCCTACCTGGTCACCCTGGTGGCGATGCTGTTCACCGCTGCGTCCTACAGCTTCATGGTCAAGCGCTTCCCGGTCGCGGGCTCGGCTTATTCCTACACCAACATGGCCTTCGGCCCCAATGTCGGCTTCCTGGCCGGCTGGTCGCTGTTACTGGATTACCTGTTCCTGCCGATGATCAACTACCTGCTGATCGGCCTGTTTCTCAACATTGCGTTCCCCGCAGTGCCTGCGTGGGCCTTCGTGCTCGCATGCATCGCTTTGGTAACAGTGCTGAACGTGGTCGGCATAAACTCGGTGGCCAAGACCAGCAATCTGATCGTCGGCGCGCAGATCGTGTTCATTGGCGTATTTGTCGCGCTGTCCTGCCAGACATTGGCTGGCCAGCCGCTCGACCTGCTGTCGCCGCTAATCGGCGACGGCAGCAAATCTGGCTTTGGCCACCTGATGGCTGGCGCAGCGGTGTTGTGCTTGTCGTTCCTGGGCTTCGATGCCGTATCGACCCTGGCCGAAGAATGCCGCGACGCACGCCGCGACGTGCCACGGGCGATCATCCTCACCACCCTGTTCGCCGGGTTGCTGTTCACCGTGCTGGCTTACGTCAGCCAGCTGGTGCTGCCGGGCAGCAGCTTCGCCAATGCCGACGCAGCGGCCAATGAAGTGATGTTCAAGGCTGGCGGGCAGTTCCTCACCAACTTCTTCACCGCTGCTTATGTTGCGGGCAGCCTGGGTTCGGCGCTGGCCTCCCAGGCCGCGGTGTCGCGCATCCTGTTCACCATGGGGCGGGATAACGTGCTGCCACGGCGCAGCTTTGGTTACCTGTCGCCGCGCTTTGGTACGCCAGTGTTCGCCATTGCGCTGGTGTCGGCGTTCTCGTTACTGGCGCTGGTAATCGACCTGTCTACCCTGGCCTCGCTGATCAGCTTCGGGGCGCTGGTGGCGTTTTCGGCGGTGAACCTGGCGGTGGTGAAAACGCACCTGATGGATGATGCCTCGCAGCGCAATTTCAAATGCCTGCTGAGCTATGGTCTGGTGCCGCTGGTGGGGTTGGGGCTGACCTTGTGGTTATGGACCAGCCTCTCGGCACTGACATTGGTGATTGGCCTGTGCTGGTTTGCCCTGGGCCTTGCATACCTGGCAGTTCTGACAGCGGGCTTCCGCCGCCCCGTCCGCCTGGTGGATTTCACCGAAGCTGCCTGACCAGATGCAATTGCGCTTTGCGGGAGCGGCCCTCTCGCGGCACAAGGCCGCTCCCACAGGATCAGCTCATGGCTTGAGGCTTTGGGCGCCTTCCGGGGATACCGACGCTGGAATCCTCAGACCGAAGGCTGGGCCAATGGCGCTGGGGTAGTCCAAAGGCTCCCCAGATTCTGCAGCAACGACCCGGCAATCCCTTGCTGCCCCAGGTACTGCAGCAACAATGGCGCAAACTGCCCGATCATCCCGGTATCCATCCCCAACGCCTTGAAGGCATTGTCCAGATCGCTGCGGTTTTCCACATTGCCACCCAGCGCATTGCTCAGCGCCGACTCGCTCTCGCTGTTCTTGCCGAGCAAATCCCCCAAGCCACTCAAGCCACCCAGGGCATTGGCCCCGGCCAGCAGGTCCAGCCCCGGCACCGCCTTGGTCAGTTGCCCATAGTCATCGCTGCTAAGGTTGTTGCGCGCCAGCCCCAGCATGGCTCCTGCTCCGCCTACCGCCTGTTCAGGGGTAATGTTCAGCTGGCTGCCCAAGGTATTGAGCAAATTGGCCTGCGCTTCGGGTGCCTGTACCTGGCCTTGTTTTGGGTTCTGCATGGCCGAGACGGCGTTGGCGGCATCGCTGAGGTTGAAGGCGAACACCGGGCTTGCGGCCAGGGTCATCAGGGTTGCCAGGGTGAGTGCTTTCATCAGAGGGACCTCATCGACCGGAATGGCCTGGGAAACGAGGCGTTCGACTGAATATTTCAAGATTTGTTCCAAACCATATATCGGGCTGCCTGGCCGCTCGCAAACTATTCCACCTAGCATTTTTGCTAGTTGTGCATGTGATCCTGAGCGGCAGACACTGACACCCATCCTAACCGTGGTCCGGCAGGTCAATCATATTGAATGGGATAGGCCAATGAGTATTCAGCAGCATTTCTATCAGGGCAACAATCTACACAGTATCAAGTCGAGCACGCAGACTAACTTACTGTTCCGTCATCAGGACAGGCCACTCGCGGAACGGCGCGGGACAAGCCAAGCGAGTTTACTTGGCTCCGACCCTGCTCGATCGGTACTGATGAGCCATAACCCATCCTCACTAACACCTTTTTCTTATACCCCGTACGGGCACCTGCCTGACGGGATTGAAGCAACGTCGTCGCTGGGCTTCAATGGTGAACACAGAGATCCGCTCGGCTTGTACCTGTTGGGCAACGGGTATCGCGCTTATAACCCGGTACTTATGCGCTTCCATTCACCGGATTCCATGAGCCCGTTTGGGAAGGGTGGGCTAAATGCCTATGCCTATTGCAAGGGAGACCCGATAAACTATAGAGATCCTACGGGTCATTTCATGGCACTTTTTGGCGCCGTTATATTGCTTGTTATCATAATTGTAGTCGCCCTCGTAATTGGCTTTACACAATTGAACAAGATTCGACCTGAGAACAGGAGTGCAAGATCGGCCAGGCATGAATCTTCAAGAGTCAGGGGTTAGGCTTGCCAAGATGAGCGGGCCGGTTTGCGAGCCTCCCCACAATAACTCGCTCTCGTCCCAAGGGATTTGTCGCCTGTGAGATTGCGCGGCACTGCAGCCCGCAAGAGCCATGAAAAAGCCCCTCGATATGAGGGGCTTTTCATGACATCACAGCATCACGCCGCGCCCCACATCTTGTGCGGGTCGATCACGAATTTCTTCGGCACCCCGGCATCGAACTCGCCATACCCTTCCGGCGCCTGATCCAGGTTGATCACCTGCACACCCACCACTTCAGCAATGTTGATGCGGTCCCACATGATCGCCTGCATCAGCTGGCGGTTATATTTCATGGTCGGGGTCTGGCCGGTGTGGAAGCTGTGCGATTTCGCCCAGCCCAGGCCGAAGCGGATGCTCAGTGCCCCGATCTTGGCAGCGGCATCGACCGCGCCTGGGTCCTCGGTCACGTACAGGCCCGGGATACCGATGTTGCCGGCTACGCGGGTCACTTGCATCAGCGAGTTCAGCACGGTGGCCGGGGCCTCGTGCTTGGCACCTTCGTGGCCATGGCCACGGGCCTCGAAGCCGACGGCGTCGACGGCGCAGTCCACTTCCGGCTCGCCGAGGATGTCGACGATCTGCTCGTGCAGCGGGGTGTCCTTGGACAGGTCGACCACTTCGAAGCCCTGCGACTTGGCATGGGCCAGGCGAGCTGGGTTCAGGTCACCGACGATCACGCAGGCGGCGCCCAGCAGGCGCGCCGAGGCAGCGGCGGCCAGGCCGACCGGGCCGGCACCGGCAACGTAGACAGTGCTGCCTGGGCCTACGCCAGCGGTTACGGCGCCGTGGTAGCCGGTGGGCAGGATGTCGGACAGGCAGGTCAGGTCACGGATCTTTTCCATGGCCTTGTCGCGCTCAGGCAGCTTCAGCAGGTTGAAGTCGGCGTACGGCACCAGCACGTATTCGGCTTGGCCACCGGTCCAGTCGCCCATGTCGACGTAGCCGTAGGCACCGCCAGCGCGGGCCGGGTTGACGGTGAGGCAGACACCGGTGTGCATCTCTTTGCACGAGCGGCAGCGGCCGCAGGCGACGTTGAAGGGTACCGAGACCAGGTCGCCGATCTGCATGCGCTCGACGTCGCTACCTTTCTCGACGATTTCACCGGTAATTTCGTGGCCCAGGACCAGGCCGACCTGGGCGGTGGTGCGACCGCGGACCATGTGCTGGTCGGAGCCGCAGATGTTGGTGGAGACCACCTTCAGGATGACGCCGTGTTCGATTTTCTTGCCGCGCGGGTCCTGCATTTTCGGGTAGTCGATCTTCTGTACTTCGACCTTGCCAGCGCCGAGATACACCACTCCACGATTGCCAGACATGCTCTTACCTCGCTTGATTTATATTTATGCAGCGGTGGTTGAACGCGCCGCCATCCGTGGGCGGCATGTGTTTCTGGAATGAGGGAATTGTGGGCCGGATGGCCAGATGTGCGCTGACTGGGAGCGACAGGGAGATGCCATTTAGCGGCAGGTACAAAGGTGTGAAGCCATTCGCGGGACAAGCCCGCTCCCACAGGCTGTGGGAGCGGGCTTGTCCCGCGAATCGGCCGATACAGGATGTCAGAGAACGACAGTCCGGTTGGCGTTGAGGAACACCCGCCGCTCGATGTGATAACCCACAGCCCGCGCCAGGGTCAGGCATTCGATATCGCGCCCTTTGGCAATCAGGTCTTCCGGGTAATGGCTGTGGTCCACCACCTCGACGCCCTGGGCAATGATCGGCCCTTCGTCGAGGTCGTTATTGATGTAATGCGCCGTGGCGCCCACCATCTTCACGCCCTTGTTGTATGCCTGGTGGTAAGGTTTGGCGCCCTTGAACCCTGGCAACAGCGAGTGGTGGATGTTGATCGCCCAGCCATCCAGGCGCCGGCACAGCTCTGGCGACAGCACCTGCATGTAGCGCGCCAGGATTACCAGCTCCGCGCCGGTTTCCTCGATCACCTTCAGCACCTTGCGTTCTTGCCCAGGCTTGTCATTGGGGTCGAGCGCAAAGTGGTAATAAGGGATCTTGTGCCACTGCGCCAGCGGTTCGAGATCAGGGTGGTTGGACACCACCGCGACCACGTCCATGCCCAGCTGCCCAATACGCTGGCGATACAGCAGGTCATTCAGGCAATGGTCGGCCTTGGACACCATGATCACCACCTTGGGGCGGTGGTTGGGCGCGGTCAGCTCGAAAGCCATGCCGAACGCATCGCTACGCTCGGCAAGGCCGGCACGAAAGCCTGCCTCGTCAAAATCGTCCGGCTGGCGGAACTCGACGCGAATGAAGAAGCGTCCCGACTGCCGGTCATCGAAGGAGTGGTGCTCCGTCACGTAGCAGCGCTGCTCGAAGAGGTAACGCGTCACCACGTCGACGGTGCCGAGCATGCTCGGGCAGTCGGCGGTGAGAATCCAGGTATCCGGTGCCCGACTCATGTTCTTGCTCCTTAGGCTTCGATGCTCAGGCCGTATTCGGCAGAAGCGTCCTGCAGCCACAGCCACCAGTAATCGGCGAAGCTGCGGCGAATCACCAGCTCCCAGGTGTCTTCAGCAGTGCGGCGGATCACCAGTTGCGACTTGGCGAACACGGTGCCCACGGCCTTGCCCACCGGGAAGTTGTTCGGGTGAACATCATAGCTGGTGGACTTCATCAGCACTTCGCGCACGTTCGGGCCACGCAGCTCCAGCAGGCTTTGCCCGCCACTGACATTGACTACCTGAATGTGCTGGCCTTCGAGGGCCGCGCGCAGCTTTTGCTCGACCGCCAGTTCCTGGCCGCCTGGGACGATCAGCAGCCATTCGTCGGGGCCTACCCATTGCAGCGAGGTTTCACCGTTGGCAACCACGGTCAGGGCTACCGGCAGCTCCAGGCCCAGGGCCTTGTGCACGCCAGCGGCGAATTCCGGGTTGTGGCCATCACCACGGATGGTCAGGTGACCGAGAAACTTCTTCTCACGCAGGGTTACACCTGCGTTCTTGCGGCCTTTGCCAACCAGGCTGGCCAGGTCGGCATGGTGCAGTGGCGACTGGGCCTTGGCCTCGGCGCCGGGGTTTTGCTGGAAGACGTTGATAGCGCTCATTTCTTACCTGCCTTGAATTCTGGATTCGACCACGGTGCCTGCGGGAGACGGCCATCCTGTGGGAGCGGGCATGCCCGCGAATGCGATGTTGAATTCACCGCCCTCTTCGCGGGCACGCCCGCTCCCACAGAGACCTCATTCCACGCCTGGCACCGGTTGGACCGGGGGCCTTAGACGTTCTGCCGCTCACCCTTCGGATCGAAGAACACCGAAGACACGATCTCCGCCTCGATCACGCTGCCATCCGCCTGCGGCGAGTAGACACGCTCGCCCATGCGCTTGAGGCCGCCCTTGACCACGCCCATGGCGAACGAGTAGCCCAGGGAGTTGGACGCGTAGCTGGAGGTGACGTGGCCGACCATGTCCATCGGGATCGGTTGTTTCGGGTCGAACACCAGTTGGGCGCCTTCCGGCAGCCACTTGGTCGGGTCGACCGGCTTCAGGCCCACCAGCTGCTTGCGGTTCTCACGTACGCAATCTTCGCGGTTCATGCCACGCAGGCCGATCCACGAGAACGGCTTGTTGCGGCCAACGCACCAGCTCATGTTCAGGTCGTCCGGGTTCATCGAACCATCGGTGTCCTGGCCCACGATGATGAAGCCCTTCTCTGCACGCAGTACGTGCATGGTCTCGGTACCGTACGGGGTCAGGTTGTACTTCTTGCCAGCCTCGATGATCTGCTCCAGCACGCCCATCGCGTAGTTGGCCTGCACGTTCACTTCGTACGACAGCTCGCCGGTGAACGAGATACGGAACACGCGGGCCGGCACGCCACCGACGTTGCCTTCCTTCCAGGTCATGAACGGGAACGCTTCCTTGTCCATGTCGATGTCGGTCAGCTCGCTCAGCAGCTTGCGGCTGTTAGGACCGGACAGGGTCATGGTGGCCCAGTGGTCGGTGACCGAGGTGAAGTACACCTTCAGCTCCGGCCATTCGGTCTGGTGGTACAGCTCCATCCACTGCAGCACGCGGGCGGCACCGCCGGTGGTGGTGGTCATGATGAAGTGGTTGTCACCGACGCAGGCGGTCACGCCGTCGTCGAAGACCATGCCGTCTTCCTTGCACATCAGGCCGTAGCGGGCCTTGCCCACGTCGAGCTTGGTCCAGGCGTTGGTGTAGATGCGGTTGAGGAACTCACGCGCGTCCGGGCCCTGGATGTCGATCTTGCCCAGGGTCGAGGCGTCCAGCAGGCCCACGCTGTCGCGCACAGCCTTGCATTCACGGGCCACGGCGGCATGGATGTCTTCATCGGCTTTGGGGAAGTACCAAGGGCGCTTCCACTGGCCGACGTCTTCGAACTCGGCGCCGTTCTTCACATGCCAGGCATGCAGGGCGGTGAAGCGGACGGGCTCGAACAGGTGGCCACAATGACGGCCCGCTACTGCACCGAAGGTAACCGGCGTGTAGTTGGGGCGGAACATGGTGGTGCCCATTTCCGGGATAGTGATGCCGATCGAGCGAGCGGCGATGGCCAGGCCGTTGATGTTGCCCAGCTTGCCCTGGTCGGTACCGAAGCCCAGCGCGGTGTAGCGCTTTACGTGCTCTACCGACTCGAAGCCTTCACGGGTGGCCAGCTCGATACCGGCGGCGGTCACGTCGTTCTGCTGGTCGACGAACTGCTTCGGCCCCTTGGTGCCTTTGTCGTGCGGCACCTGGAACAATGCCACGGTGGCCTCTTCCTTGCGCGCCACGGTTTTTGGCAGGGTGCCGACAGCGGCTTTGAAGCCCGCCTCGGTGGCTGCGCGAACGCCGCCTTCGAAACCGTCGGCAATCACATCACCCAGGGCATAAACGCCGTTGATGCCACCCACGCACTCGCGTTTTTGCGGGGCATCGCCTGGCACGAAGCCGAGGATGTCGTCACGCCATACCGGGCGACCGCCCAGGTGCGAAGCCAAGTGCACGATCGGGCTGTAGCCACCGGAGGTTGCGATCAGGTCGCACTCGAGGGTTTCGCCTGGGCTGGTGACTTTGTGCGCCTGCACATCGATGGCCGCCACGCGGGCGCCGGTGACGTGCTTGCTGCCTTTGGCCTCGATCACGGCGCTGGAGGTGAGGATACGAATGCCTTTGGCACGCGCTTCTTCAACCAGTGAGCCACGTGGGTTATGGCGGGCATCGGCGATGGCGACCACTTGCAGGCCAGCGTCGTGCCAGTCCAGCGCAGCGCGGTAGGCGTGGTCGTTGTTGGTCGACAGCACCAGCTTGCGGCCCGGGGCCACGCCGTAACGGCGCACGTAGGTGGACACGGCACCGGCCAGCATGTTGCCCGGCACGTCGTTGTTGCCGTATACCAGCGGGCGCTCGTGGGCGCCGGCAGCCAGGACCACGCGCTTGGCGCGAACACGGTGCACGCGGTGGCGAACCTGGCCGATCGGGGCGCGGTCGCCAAGGTGGTCGGTGAGGCGCTCGTGAATGGTCAGGAAGTTATGGTCGTGGTAGCCGTTGACCGTGGCGCGTGGCAGCAGGGTCACTTCCGGCAGGCCTTCCAGCTCTTTGACCACGGCGCTTACCCAATCAGCGGCAGGCTTGCCGTCGAGGGTTTCGCGGGTGTCGAGCAGGCTGCCACCGAACTCTTCCTGTTCGTCAGCCAGAATCACACGGGCACCGCTGCGCGCAGCGGCCAGTGCCGCGGCCAGGCCAGCTGGGCCAGCGCCGACGATCAGCACGTCGCAGTGCTGGTTCATGTAGTCGTAGCTGTCCGGGTCGTTCTGCAGCGGTGCGCGGCCCAGGCCGGCTGCCTTGCGGATGTACTTCTCGTAAGTCATCCAGAACGATTTCGGGTACATGAAGGTTTTGTAGTAGAAGCCTGGCGGCATCATGCTGCCACCGACCTTGCCAAGGATGCCCATGACGTCGTTGTTGACGTTCGGCCAGCCGTTGGTGCTGTTGGCTACCAGGCCTGCGTACAGTGCCTGCTGGGTAGCACGCACGTTAGGGATCTGGGTGGCTTCGCTGGAGCCGATCTGCAGAATGGCGTTCGGCTCTTCGGTACCGGCGGCGATGATGCCGCGTGGGCGCGAGTACTTGAAGCTACGGCCGACGATGTCGACGCCGTTGGCCAGCAACGCGGCGGCCAGGCTGTCACCGGCATAACCCTGGTAGGTCTTGCCGTTGAAGGTGAAGTTCAGGACCTTGCTGCGGTCGATACGGCCGCCGCTGGCGAGGCGATAGGTCTGGCTCATACTTTTTCCCCTTGGCCTTTGACAGCGGACGGTGCGCTGGCAGCTTTACCGTTGGCGGTCACTTGCGGCTTTTCGCCAATCTTGTAGGTTTCCAGAATTTCATAGGTCACGGTGTCGCGGGTGACGTTGAAGTACTGGCGGCAGCCGGCAACGTGGTCCCACAGTTCGTGGTGAATACCGCGCGGGTTGTCACGGTAGAACATGTAGGTACCCCACTCCTCGTCGGAGCAGGCGGCAGGGTCCAGCGGGCGGGCGATATGCGCCTGGCCAGAGGCGTGGAACTCTTCTTCGGAGCGCAGCTCGCCGCAGTGGGGACAGAAAATATGCAACATGACGGTGTCTCCGGTTAGTGGGCGACGGCGGCGGCGCCGTGTTCGTCGATCAGTGCGCCGTTGTAGAAACGGTCCATGGAGAACGGCGCGGCCAGTGGGTGCATTTCGCCCTTGGCCAGGCTCGCGGCGAAGACGTTGCCCGAACCCGGGGTCGCCTTGAAGCCGCCAGTACCCCAACCGCAGTTGAAGAACATGTTCTTGACCGGGGTCTTGGTGATGATCGGGCAAGCGTCCGGCGAGGTATCCACAATGCCGCCCCACTGGCGGTTCATGCGCACGCGCGAGAGGTTGGGGAACATCTCGACGATGGCCTGCAGGGTGTGCTCGATCACCGGGTAGGAACCGCGCTGACCGTAGCCGACCCAACCGTCGATACCGGCACCGATCACCAGGTCGCCCTTGTCGGATTGGCTGATGTAGCCGTGTACGGCGTTGGACATGATCACGCTGTCGATGATCGGCTTGATCGGCTCGGATACCAGCGCTTGCAGCGGGTGCGATTCCAGCGGCAGGCGGAAACCGGCCAGCTTGGCCATGTGCCCGGAGTTACCCGCGGTGACCACACCGACGCGCTTGGCGCCGATGAAGCCTTTGTTGGTTTCCACGCCGATGACCGCGCCGTTTTCCTTGCGGAAGCCGATCACTTCGGTCTGCTGGATCAGGTCCACGCCCAGGGCGTCGGCAGCGCGGGCATAGCCCCAGGCCACGGCGTCGTGGCGGGCCACGCCACCACGGCGCTGAACGGTGGCGCCAAGGATCGGGTAACGGGTGTTCTTCGAGCAGTCCAGGTACGGGATTTCGGCCGCGACCTGGGCGGTGTTCAGCAGCTCGCCATCGACACCGTTGAGGCGGTTGGCGCTGACGCGGCGCTCGGAGTCACGAATGTCCTGCAAGGTGTGGCACAGGTTGTACACGCCGCGCTGGGAGAACATCACGTTGTAGTTGAGGTCCTGGGACAGGCCCTCCCACAGCTTCATGGCGTGCTCGTACAGGTGCGCCGATTCGTCCCACAGGTAGTTGGAACGCACGATGGTGGTGTTACGGGCGGTGTTGCCGCCGCCCAGGTAACCCTTCTCGATCACGGCAACGTTGGTGATGCCGTGTTCCTTGGCCAGGTAGTAGGCCGTGGCCAGGCCATGGCCGCCACCGCCGACGATGACCACGTCGTAGACCTTTTTAGGGGTCGGCGTGCGCCACATGCGCTGCCAGTTCTCGTGGTGGCTGAGGGAGTGCTTGAAAAGGCCGAAGCCCGAGTAGCGTTGCATGGTCGTTTACTCCACTCAGCGGTAAACAGGGAAATCAGCGCACAGCGCCGCGACGTTCTTGGCCACATCGGCTTCGACGTCGGCGTCACCGAGGTTGTCGAGGATGTCGCAGATCCAACCGGCCAGGGCCACGCACTGGGCGACCTTGAAGCCGCGGGTGGTAACGGCCGGGGTACCGATGCGCAGGCCCGAGGTGACGAACGGCGACTGCGGGTCGTTCGGCACTGCGTTCTTGTTGACGGTGATGTGGGCGCGGCCCAGGGCGGCGTCGGCATCTTTACCGGTAAGGCCCTGGCGAATCAGGCTGACCAGGAACAGGTGGTTGTCGGTGCCACCGGACACCACGTCGTAGCCGCGGTCGATGAACACCTGGGCCATGGCCTGGGCGTTTTCGATCACTTGTTGCTGGTAGGCCTTGAAGCCAGGCTCCAGCGCTTCCTTGAAGCACACGGCCTTGGCGGCGATCACATGCATCAGCGGGCCGCCCTGGGCGCCTGGGAATACTGCGGCGTTGAGCTTTTTCTCGATCTCTTCGTTGGATTTGGCCAGGATCAGGCCACCACGTGGACCGCGCAGGGTCTTGTGGGTGGTGGTGGTTACCACGTCGGCGAACGGGATCGGGTTCGGGTACAGGCCAGCGGCAACCAGGCCGGCGACGTGGGCCATGTCGACGAACAGCAGCGCACCGACCTTGTCGGCGATGGCGCGGAAGCGTGGGAAGTCGAGGGTCTTGGAGTAGGCCGAGAAACCGGCAACGATCATTTTTGGCTTGTGTTCGACCGCCAGGCGCTCGACTTCGTCATAGTCGATCAGGCCGGTGTTGGTGTCGATGCCGTATTGCACAGCGTTGTACAGCTTGCCAGAGGACGACACTTTGGCGCCGTGGGTCAGGTGGCCGCCGTGGGCCAGGCTCATACCAAGGATGGTGTCACCGGCCTGCAGCAGTGCCAGGTAGACGGCCCCGTTGGCCGACGAGCCGGAGTGCGGCTGGACGTTGGCGTAGTCGGCACCGAACAGCTGCTTGGCGCGCTCGATGGCCAGGGCTTCTACCTTGTCTACGTGCTCGCAGCCACCGTAGTAGCGCTTGCCCGGGTAGCCTTCGGCGTACTTGTTGGTCAGGCCGCTGCCTTGGGCCTGCATCACGCGCTTGGAGGTGTAGTTTTCCGAGGCGATCAGCTCGATGTGGTCTTCCTGGCGCTGTTCTTCGGCATTCATCGCCGCCAGCAGTGCATCATCGTAACCCTGGATCTGGTCTTGCTTGCTGAACATCGTGTATCTCCCGGCAGCGATCGTTTTTTGTCGTGGGACACTGTGGCCCTTTGTGGCGATGTTATGACTGGCGGGGTCGGGTCAGATGCCTGCGCACGCCTTGCAATGGCGCGTTTACGACATTCGCTGTTGTGCTGTTTGTGCTGGCCCTTTCGCGGGTGAACCCGCTCCCACCGGTACGGCGGCGCTCTGAAGGCTTGCGGCGCCCTGTGGGAGCGGGTTCACCCGCGAAAGGGCCAGCCCGGGCAACACAGAAATCAGCCGATGCACGGGTTGTATAGGCAAGTGCTGAATCGATGGTTTAGAGTGCTGATCTGCGTCGTTCACAGGACCGTGCCATGACAGACAAGAGCCAACAATTCGCCAGCGACAACTATTCCGGCATCTGCCCCGAAGCCTGGGCGGCGATGGAAAAGGCCAACCACGGCCACGACCGCGCCTACGGCGACGACCAGTGGACAGAGCGTGCTTCGGAGTATTTCCGCAAGTTGTTCGAAACCGACTGCGAGGTGTTCTTCGCGTTCAACGGCACCGCCGCCAACTCCCTCGCCCTGGCCTCGCTGTGCCAGAGCTACCACAGCGTGATCTGCTCCGAGACCGCCCACGTCGAAACCGACGAATGCGGCGCCCCAGAGTTCTTCTCCAACGGTTCCAAGCTGCTGACCGCACCCAGCGTCAACGGCAAGTTGACGCCTGAGTCGATCCGCGAAGTGGCGCTCAAGCGCCAGGACATTCACTACCCCAAGCCACGCGTGGTCACCATCACCCAGGCAACCGAGGTCGGCACCGTCTATCGCCCTGACGAATTGAAGGCGATCAGCGCTACCTGCAAGGAGCTGGGCCTCAACCTGCACATGGACGGCGCGCGCTTCACCAATGCCTGCTCGTTCCTGGGTTGCAGCCCAGCCGAGCTGACCTGGAAGGCCGGCGTCGACGTGCTGTGCTTTGGTGGCACCAAGAACGGCATGGCGGTGGGGGAGGCTATCCTGTTCTTCAACCGCCAGCTGGCCGAAGACTTCGACTACCGCTGCAAGCAGGCCGGGCAATTGGCGTCGAAAATGCGCTTCCTGTCGGCGCCATGGGTCGGGCTGCTGGAGAATGGCGCCTGGTTGCGCCATGGCGGCCATGCCAATCATTGCGCGCAGTTGCTGGCTTCGCTGGTGAGTGACTTGCCAGGGGTGGAGCTGATGTTCCCGGTAGAGGCCAACGGGGTATTCCTGCAGATGCCGGAGCACGCCATCGAGGCCCTGCGTGGCAAGGGCTGGCGCTTCTATACCTTCATCGGCAGCGGTGGCGCGCGCTTCATGTGCTCGTGGGATACCGAAGAAGCGCGGGTGCGTGAACTGGCGGCGGATATCCGCGCGATCATTGGCGGTTGAGCGAGTACCGGGGCCGCCTCGCGGCCCCGGCGATCTAAAGCCTGAACCCACCCATCTGTCGCGCCAGGTCATCAGCCAACCCACGCAACGCCTGGCACTCCTCCCGGCACCCTTGCACCTCCGCCGCCGTCTCACGCGCCAAATCGGAAATCCCCTGCACCGTCCGGTTGATTTCCTCGGTCACCGCCGACTGCTCCTCGGTAGCCGTGGCCACCTGGTGGTTCATATCACTGATGTGCTCTACCTGGTCGGTAATCGCGCTCAGCGATGCCCCGGTGCGCTGGCTCGATTCCACGCCACTGCCGGTTGCCTGCTGCCCTGCCTGCATTGAACTCACCGCTGAACCTGCACCTAGCTTCAGGCGCTGGATCATCTGCTGCACCTCATCGGTGGACAGCTGTGTGCGCCGGGCCAGCGTACGTACTTCATCGGCCACCACAGCGAACCCGCGCCCCATCTCCCCTGCCCGCGCTGCCTCAATGGCAGCGTTCAGCGCGAGCAGGTTGGTCTGCTCGGAAATGCTGCGGATTACCGCGAGCACTTCATCGACCGAGGCGACTTCGTCGGCCAGCTGGCTGACGGCATCGGCCGCCTTGCCGATGTCGCCTGACATGCCCTCGATGCCACGAATGGATCGTTGCACCACCTCGCGGGCCTGCAACGCCTCGTCTCGTGCCGACTGCGACGCCTGCGCCGCATCGCCGGCATTGCGGGCGATGTCCTGCACGGTCAGGCCCATCTCGTGTACAGCAGTGGCGACCATCTCGGTCATCTCCTGCTGGCGCCCGGAGCGCTCAGCGGTGTTGTCCACCACCTGGGTTACCTGCTCCACGGCCCGCCGCAGCCGCTCGGAGGTACTCAACACCTCGCCGATCAGGCTACGCTGGCTGTCCAGGAAGCGGTTGAAACCACGGGCCAGGTCACCCAGTTCATCCTGACGCGAATCGTCCAGCCGGTGGCTGAGATCACCCGCTCCACCGCCAATCTGAACCAACGCGGCGGTAACCCGGCGAATCGGCCGCACCAGGCCACGCGCCAGCAGTACCACCAACAGCAGTGACACCAACGCGACGGCGCCACCGATGAGGCTGGTCAGCCAGAGGGCCTGATGCATTTGCGCGTAAATTTCCGACTCTGGCACTTCGGCCACAAGGGTCCAGTTGAGGTCGCGCAGCGGCAGGCCCAGCGCCAGGTAGCGCTCGCCGTCACGGCTGAAGCGGCTGCTACGCAGGCTCCCGCCTCCGGCCATGACACCTTTGGCTGCGTCCGCGCCAAGCTGCTCGGCAAGCTGGCGCTTACCACTGAAGGCAGCATCGGGATGTACCTGGATCAGGCCATCGTTGCGCACCAGGAACACCTTGCCGTGCTCCCCAAAGCTGAAGTCGTGGATCAACTTCGATAACTCGGTCATGCGCAAGCCCATGCCGGCCACACCTACTAGCTTGCCTTCTTTTTCCACTCGATAGTCGATAAACAGTGCCAGTTCGCCGGTGGCTCCATCGATGTCGATGTTGATGAACCGCTCAGCGCCGCTGTCGATGTAACCGTAAAACCACTTGTCCTTGGGGTTGCTGCGGCTGAGGGTGCGGTCCAGGCCGTTCTCGTTGTAGTAGTGGCCGGTTTCAGTCGAGGCGAACAGCGCAGTAAAGGCGTGGTTGCGCTGTTTGGCGGCGTTTAGGTATTCGATGAATTGGGGTGCCTGCGCGGGATCTTCACCGGCAGCAAGCCAGTCGCGCAGCAGGGTGTTACCGGCAATGTCCGCGGCAGCGACCAGCGGTTGGCCCAGCATGCGCTCGATGTCATTGCGGATGGCTTCGATGCTGGCTGGCAGGGCAGTGTCGACCAGATAGCGGTCGGTGAGGCGATTGAGCGCCACGGTGAAGATAATGACCACCACCAGAATGCTCGCCAGCAGGGCAGCGCCCATGCTGGTGATCAATTGCCACTGGATGCTCTTGCGCCAGATGCCCATGCCCTACCCCCGCAACATTATTGTTTTGCGGGAAGTGTATACACTTGCGTATCCAGTTAATCCAGTGATCTGAAGCAATCAGATGCACCCTGTAGGAGCGGGCTTACCCGCGAATGCGATGTTGAAGCCACTGACGCTTTCGCGGGTAAACCCGCTCCTACACGGGACGGTGTGCGGTCTTATTGCTCTGCAATGGTCCGCACGATGGCATCCACCGTGGCATCGATCTGCGCTTGGGTGCGCGCCAGCGTCTGCTGATGTTCCTTCTGCAGCTCAACTTGCTTGGAGCAAAGGTTGAGGGCAGCCAGCACCAGCAACTTGTCACCGATCAAGGTCGGGTACTGGCGCTTGGTCTCGTTCAGGGCAGTGTTGAGCATCCGTACCGCCTGGGCCAGGGTTTCTTCCTGGCCTTCGGGCGCCTTGATCGAATAGTCGATGCCGAGAATCGACACGACATTGATCGGCTGCTCTTGCAGTCTCATGCGCCGACAACGCCCGCGCTGGCGCGATCAACCAAGGCCTGGATGCGCGCTGCGGTAGCGCCGTTCTTCTCTTCCTGCTCCATCAGCGAGAGCTGCAGGGTTTCGTTTTCTTCCTTGGCCTGGGCCAGTTCCTGGCCGAGGGCGGTGTTCTGCTCGGTGAGTTGAGCGTTCTTCTGCATCAGGTCGCTGACCAGTTGCTCGATTTGATTCAGGGAAGCTTCCAGCATGGGTCTATCTCAGGTTGTTGCGAGGGGCGCACACGATAAAGAAAAGTGCGGCCCATCGCCATTAAATATCGGAATCACAACGTGTCTAACCCGCAGATTGACAGAGGAACCACCCCCTTGTTCCGACCTGGGTCAACCGCCGGTCAGGAAATGGTTAGCTACCTCACAATTTTGACGGCAGGCACTCAAGACTGGTCAGTCACGACCGATAGCCCGGTAAGTCCCATTTCGTCGCACTTCACTCACGTTCTTTTCCCTGCCTGGATCCCTTCTTCCATGTCTCTACGCAACATGAATATTGCCCCGCGCGCGCTGCTCGGCTTCGCGCTAATCGGCCTGCTGATGCTCGGCCTTGGTATCTTCTCGCTGGTGCAGATGGGCAACATCCGCCAGGCCGGCGTGGTTATCGAGCAGGTCAGCGTGCCGAGTATCAAGATCCTCGACGAGCTCACCGCGCTTAACCTGCGCATGCGCACCCTCTCCTACCGCCTGCTGCTCAACCGCGAACCGGAAACCCTGCGCGACACCCTTGCCTTGCTGGACCAGCGTAACGCCCAGATCGACCGCGCACGCCAGGCCTACCTGCCGATGATCGGCGCCGCTGACGAACAGGCTGCATTCGACCAGTACGGCCAGTTGCTCAACCAGTACCGCCAGCTGGAATCGCGCATGCGCAGCCTCAGCCAGGCCGACCGTACTGCCGAATTGCGCGATCTGCTCAACCGCGACCTGCTGGCCAACTCCGAGCAGGTCAACAAGGTGATGGACACTTTGGTGCGCATCAACACCGACCAGACCCGCGCCACCAACGAAAAGGCCGCCAGCCAGTACGCGGTCGCCTTCGCCCTGGTGATCGGCCTGCTGGTCGCGGCCACCGTGCTGACTTTCCTCTGTGCGTTCCTGCTGACCCGCAGCATCGTCAAGCCCATCGAAGAAGCGCTCAAGAGTGCCGAGCAGGTCGCCGACGGTGACCTGACCCACGTCATCCGCGCCGAAGGCACTGATGAAGCGGCCCGCTTGTTGCGCGCCATGGCGCGCATGCAGGACAAGCTGCGTGACACCCTGCAACAGATCGCCGGCTCCGCCACCCAATTGGCCTCGGCGGCCGAAGAGCTGAATGCGGTCACCGACGAAAGTGCCCGTGGCCTGCAGCAACAGAACAACGAAATCGAACAAGCCGCCACGGCCGTTACGGAAATGACCAGCGCTGTGGAAGAAGTGGCGCGCAATGCCGTGAGCACTTCCGAAGCGTCCAGCGAAGCCAGCCGCTCGACCGGCGATGGTCGTGACCTGGTGATGGAAACGGTCGGCGCCATCGAGCGCATGAGCGGTGATGTGCAGGCTACGGCGAAACTGATCACCCACCTGGCCGAGCAATCGCGTGATATCGGCAAAGTGCTGGATGTGATTCGAGGGCTGGCCGACCAGACCAACCTGTTGGCGCTGAACGCTGCCATCGAAGCGGCGCGTGCCGGTGAAGCGGGCCGTGGCTTTGCCGTGGTCGCCGATGAAGTGCGCGCGCTGGCCCATCGTACCCAGCAGTCGACCAGTGAAATCGAGCGGATGATCGGCAGCATTCAGGGGGGTACGGAAGAAGCGGTTGAGTCGATGCGCACCAGCACCGAACGCGCCGAATCGACGCTGAATATCGCCCGCGGTGCGGGCATGGCGCTGGACACGATTGCCGGGGCGGTAGCGCAGATCAATGAGCGTAACCTGGTGATTGCCAGCGCGGCGGAAGAACAGGCACAGGTGGCGCGGGAAGTGGACCGCAACCTGGTGAACATCAATGACCTGTCGGTGCAGAGCGCTACCGGGGCGCACCAGACCAGCGCGGCGAGCGCGGAGTTGTCGCGGCTCGCCGTGGACCTGAATGGCCTGGTGGCACGTTTCCGTACCTGACAATGTTGGGGCCGCGGTGCGGCCCATTCGCGGGTCAAGCCCGCTCCCACAGGTTCTGCGCTGGTTTGCCCCGTGAAGAGGCCAGCATTGATACCCAACATCCAGCAACCATTCAACACCTCAGGCTACTGACATCTCACCTAGTGTTATCCCAGATCTCACTCCAGGGACATCACATGGACCGTGCTCAATCCCATCTGCTGCGCCGCGGCCGTTTTTCTCAGCCCGGCGGGCTTTATCTGCTGACCACGGTCACTCATGAACGCCAGCAGATCTTCACCCAATTCAACTACGCCCGTGGCGTGATCCTGCAATTGAGACAGGCGGAGCTCGATGGGCTTTGCCGATCATTGGCCTGGGTGGTTATGCCTGACCATGTTGATTGGCTCGTCGAATTACGAAGTGGCACGTTGTGCTGCTTGATGCGCAGGTTCAAATCCCGAAGCAGTCATGCGCTTTATCGGCGGGGTATGTCACGCCAGAAAATATGGCAGCCGGGCTATCAGGACCGGGCCTTGCGCCGGGAAGAAAGTGTGCTGCAAGTGGCGAGGTACATCGTTGCCAATCCCATAAGAGCCGGGCTGACTGACCGTGCGGGCGACTACCCACATTGGGATGCTGTCTGGATCTGATGGCCCTTTCGCGGGTCAAGCCCGCTCCCACAGGTTTACCGGAGCCTTCAGACCTGTCACAACCTGTGAGAGCCGGCTTGTGCCACAAACCAGCTGAGGGCAGCCCCAGCGCTGGCCGGAAGACTGCGCTGAACCTGTGGGTGCAACTGTCTTGCTTAATTTCGAGAATCTAGCGCGATCCCTGTGGGAGCGGGCTAGTCCCGCGAATGGGCTGCAAGGCAGCCCCAGCGCAGACCAGAAGACGGCGGTGAACCTGTGGGTGCAACTGTCTTGCTTAATTCGAGAATCTAGCGCGATCCCTGTGGGAGCGGGCTAGTCCCGCGAATGGGCTGCAAGGCAGCCCCAGCATTACTGGATCAGTAATCGATCCGCACATCCCCTTTCGGCACACTGCAGCACGACAGGATGTAGCCCTCGGCTTCATCATCTTCGGTGATGCCGCCGTTGTGTTCCATCTCTACTTCGCCGCCCAGCTTGAGCACTTTGCACGTCCCGCAAATGCCCATACCACAGGCTTTCGGGATCATCAGGCCAACCTTGGCCGCCGCGGCATGCACGGTCTCGCCCGGGGCGATGCGGATGCTCTTCTCGCTGCCGATGAACTCCACCAGGTTGAGGTCGGAAACATCCAGCTCAGGCGCATCGGCGGCCTGCTCGGCGTGCTCCACCGCATCGGCCTTGGCCTCTGGCGGCGTAGCACCGAACGACTCCTCGTGATAATTCTTCATGTCGAAGCCGACCGCTTCAAGCATGCGCTTGACCGCCGTCATGTACGGCGTCGGGCCACAGCAGAACACAACGCGCTCCATGTAGTCAGGCGCAATCAACTCCATCAGCCGCTGGTTCAGGTAACCGCGGTAACCCGCCCACGGCTCACCCAGCCCGTGCTTCTCGCAAATGATGTGCAGGCTGAAGTTGGGGATGCGCGACGCCATCTGTTCCAGCTCGCGGTGGTAGATGATGTCTTTCGGCGAACGGGCGCTGTGGACGAACACCATGTCGACGTTGGCATTGGTGTCGTAGAACCACCGCGCCATCGACATTACCGGGGTAATACCGACGCCGCCCGACAGGTACAGCACCTTGCCAGCAGGAAAGTCGATGGCGTTGAACAGCCCCACCGGCCCGTGCACCGGCAGCTCGGCGCCTTCGTGCATCGTGTCGTGCAGGAAGTTCGACACCAAGCCACCCGGCACACGCTTGACGGTGATCGAGAAGCTGTACGGCACCGATGGCGAGCTGGAAATGGTGTATGAACGCATCACCGGCTTGCCTTCGATCTCCAGCTCCAGGGTGACGAACTGCCCTGGCTTGAAGAAGAACAAGATTGGCTGGTCGGCCATGAAGCAGAAGGTGCGCACGTCCCAGGTCTCCTGGATGACCTTGACGCAGCGCACGATGTGGCGGCCGTTGGCCCAGGTCTGGGTAGTGACCGGATTGAGGAAGGTATCGGACATGTTCATCTCCAGCAGCCGACTATCGGGCTTTATATGGCTTGGATAATGCGCAAGCTGAGAGCGACGTACATTCCTGCCAGCGACATCGGCGTGCTTATCGCGACCAGCCCCGCGATACAAGGGCTGGCGCGTCGTTATTCAAATCGGCCATGTCGTCCATGGATACGGTTCGCGGCGTCTTCGGACGCACACTCCACGGCAAAACAACATGCTGTTTTCTGAAAAGCAGCCTTGCGGCACCACCACAACGATTAGCCACCTTTTGCCGGCCGCACACGGCCCCGAGGAATACACGATGGACGTCACCGCAACCCTGAGCCTGGGCGATCCACTGGAACCTGCACGCAAGGCCACCGCCGAGATGCTGCAGACCCGCGAGCGAACCTACTCGCTGCCCCAGCCTTTCTACACCGACGAGCGTCTGTTCCAGATCGACATGCAGGAGATCTTCCACAAGGAATGGCTGATCGCCGGCATGACCTGCGAGATCCCGGCGAAAGGCAACTACATCACCCTGCAGATCGGCAAGAACCCGATCATCGTTATCCGGGGTGCCGAAGGTAAGGTGCACGCCTTCCACAACGTCTGCCGTCACCGCGGTTCACGCCTGTGCGTCAGCGACAAAGGCAAGGTGGCCAAGCTGGTCTGCCACTACCACCAGTGGACCTACGAACTGGACGGTCGCCTGCTGTTCGCCGGCACAGAGATGGGCGCCGACTTCGACATGAAGGAATATGGCCTGAAGCCAGTGAACGTGAAGGTGGCCGGTGGCTACATTTTCATCAGCCTGGCGGAAAACCCGCCCGCCATCGACGAGTTCCTGGCCACGCTCGAGCACTACATGGAACCGTACGACATGGAGAACACCAAGGTGGCGGTGCAGACCACCTTGATGGAAAAGGCCAACTGGAAACTGGTGCTGGAAAACAACCGCGAGTGCTACCACTGCTCCGGTTCGCACCCGGAACTGCTGCAAACCCTGCTGGAATGGGACGACACCAACGACCCGCGTGCCAGCCAGGAATTCAAGGACCACGTGGCCGCCTCCGCCGCCGCCTGGGAAGCCGAAAAGATCCCTTACCTGCACAAGAGCCACGGCCTGCGTAACCGCATCGTGCGCATGCCGCTGCTCAAGGGCACCGTGTCGATGACCATGGACGGCAAGCAGGCCTGCCAGAAACTGATGGGCCGCATCAAGAACCCGGACCTGGGCTCGATGCGCATCCTGCACCTGCCGCACTCCTGGAACCACTGCATGGGCGACCACATGATCGTGTTCACCGTGTGGCCGATCAGTGCCCAGGAAACCATGGTCACCACCAAGTGGCTGGTGCACAAGGATGCCGTGGAAGGCGTCGATTACGACCCGGAACGCATGCGTAAGGTGTGGGACGCCACCAACGACCAGGACCGCCGCCTGGCGGAAGAGAACCAGCGTGGGATCAACTCCACCGCGTACCAGCCCGGCCCGTATTCGAAGACTTACGAGTTTGGTGTGGTGAACTTCATTGACTGGTACAGCGGTCGGATGCTGAACAACCTGGGAGCAGAGCCGGCGCCATATCTGAAGGAAGTGCAGGCGCAGTAACTTTCTGGTGCTAGCGGATAGCGGCTGATGTCGTTATCCGCGTTTTCAGAGCATGGGGCAATTCCCCTGATAGCCGGGATTAAAGCGAAGCCCTCCGGATACTCGGCAGCAGGTGTTGCGGAGTACTTGGTCGCCAGGGTTTGGCCTGAGCGAGCCCCCATGCTTCATACGCTGTGGTGCCCAGCGACACAATAGTCAGTGCCACCAAAGCCCAGGTTTGCCAACCATTTTCCGGCTCAACCGTCCTTGCCACACCCACGGTCAACCCTGCAACGCCTGACGCGGCACTGACGCCGGAGAGCAGCCAATCTTTGCGAGTTGGCAATGGAATGTCAGGCGCAATGGCTTCCACACCCCTCGGTTGAACCACCCGGCTTTGCTTTATGAATGATCTGAAGCGCAGAGAGCTGATGAAAACCCCAACCAGGTTGGTGAGGACACTCAGCGCTGGCAGCAGATAATCTTCGGCCTTCTGACCCGTGGGATCGCGATGGTTGATCGGGTCGCCCAGACAATATGCGTAAGCATTGATCCCACCCTCTCCGAACGGGCTCAACCGGTCTGCTGATTGGAAGCGCATCAATGCAGGGTTGTAGGCTCGGTAGCCATTACCTAGGTGATAACACCCTGTTAACAGGTCTAGCCGCTCAGCGTTGTAAGCAAGGGCAGAACCCAGAGCGGGCGATCGATAGCCATATGCAGAGTAGCGACTGGAAGTGATGAATTTGGAAGGCATATAGCTGATACCAGGATGTGGCTAGCACGCGACGAACTCCAGCCTAATCGTCCATGAGGCATTCAGAAACTGGCAATTGTGTCAGTTATCAACAGGCTCCATGTCACCTAAGATGCGATGTCGCCCATGCCGTGTACGGCATCCCCTCCACCAGGCTGTTCATTTTTTGAACATTTCGCCAGAGGCTAGGGTTCTCAGGGCCTGCAGCAGAGTTCAAACAACTTACCCACAAAGACACCAACAGAGAATGTGGGCACTATTTGCCAGCGGCTGCAGGACCTGTTGATAAGTAACCCAATGTCTTTGCTAGCAGGGCGATTGAGAGAAACATTGCTATACGGTTACTTTTTGATCGATCCACTGCAGCCCGCCCAGCCTATGCGATCTGGCGTACCCCTAACATGTTATCCACAGAGCAGCGCACAGTGATTGTGGGCAAGTTCAAGCGATAAGGCCCAAAACCAGCTCGGCTTCCCTTCAATAACCTGATCAATTTTTGACCAAATCTTCCCAGTCACCGAAACACAAGGCCTGCAGCGAAGCGCAAACACTTTATCCACACCTTGACGAACAGATTTCGGGGGTAACACCACGCATCCCTGGCATTTCTACCAGTTTCGCCGCGCCCGGCGGTGTGATGGGGTAAATGCCACTATTTCGGCATCGCTCATGAGGTTACTTATGCACAGCCGTCAGGCAGGGACTGTGAAGTGGTTTGATGAAAGGATTGGGATCGGGGTCATTCGCGCTGAGGGCCAAGCGTTGGATTACCTGGTACTTCGCTGTGGGAACGGCCTGGTCCGCTCCCACAGCAGGGCAGCGTGAGACTCAGCGCAGCACGCCCTCTTCAACCAACAGCTTGAGGATCGCCTCGGCCCCTTCCTGTGGTGACACGTCCTTCAACACCTTACCCCCACCGCCGCTGGCCTTGGCTGTCGCCGCCTTCATGCGGTCGGCGCCGCTCTTGGCCTTGATCACCTTCAAGCGCTTGGGCCGTGGACGGGCCGGTTGCAGCTCGGATTCGGCCAACAGTTCATCTTCGACAATAGCCACGTTACGCGCCGCCAGTACCCCCCGGCGCGCTGGCCCGAAGGCACTCTGGCGCGGCTTGGGCGCCGCGTTATCCACAGTCGCCAGCAACGGCAGGCGCACCTTCAAGCGACGTCGCTGGCCACGTGGCAAAGCCTGCAGTACCTGGGCAGTGCCGTTGTCGATCGACTCAACTTCGGCCAACCCCACAATCAGTGGCCAGCCCAGCTTTTCGGCCAGCAAGAAGGGCAACATGCCCGACCCCTCGCCAGTCTCGGCCTGGCTGCCGGTCAGCACCAGCTGGGCCCCGGCGTCGCGCAAATAATCGCCCAGCACGCCCAGCACATCCGCACCGGCCGGTTGCTCCAGCACGTCCAGGTGGTCCAGGCCCATACCCAGGTAGGCGCGCAGCGCCTCTTCGCGCGGGTCACCGGCATGCACCACCTGCAAGTTATCCCCAGCCAGCTGCAAACCCAGTTCCACGGCGCGGGCATCTTGCTCGGCGCGGCGGGCGCGACCGGAGCTTGGGTGGGCACCGATGGAAACCAGGCTGATCACTTTCGTACTCATGCTCGTGCCCTTATGCCGCGTCGCGCTGGCCGCCGCTGCGGTAGTTGTCCACAGCCTCGATCAGCGCCTTGAGAATCGCCGAGCTGTCGCCAATCACCGACAGGTCAGCCCGTTTGATCATGTCGCAGCCCGGGTCCATGTTGATCGCCACCACCTTGTCGCAGGCACCGATACCCTGCAGGTGCTGGATCGCCCCCGAGATACCCACAGCCACGTAGACACGCGCGGTAACCCAGGTGCCGGTAGCCCCCACTTGGCGGTTGCGGGGCATGAAGCCGTCGTCCACTGCCACCCGCGAGGCACCTTCGGTAGCGCCCAGGGCTGCGGTGGCCTGGTGGTACAGGTCCCAGTCCTTGACCCCGTTGCCGCCCGAGACGATGAATTCGGCCTCGGCCATGGCAATGGTGGCTGGGTCGACGGCCACCGAGCCCAGGTCCTCGATACGTGTCAGGCTGCGCGCCACGCTTGTGGACAACTCCACCGGCAGCGCTTCGTGGCGGGTCTCGCTGACCGGTTCGGCACACTCCGCCGCTGCCAGGATCAAGCGCGGCACAGCGCGCTGCAGGTCCTGCTGGCCAGCACCGGCACGGCCAATGCACTGGCCGTCCTTGACCTGCCAGACCCGCGTCGCCGGGCGTTCGCCCAGCGCTGCGCCCAGGCGCCGGCCCAGTTCGCCGCCACCGCTGCGGCTGTCGGGCAGCAGCCAGTGGCGCGGCGTGAACTGGTTATCCACAGCCCGCAGGCCTTGCACCAACTGCTCGGGTGCGTAACCGTCGAACGCCTCGCCTTCGATGACCAGCAGGCGGTCGACGCCGGCTGTGGAAAAGTTACTTTCCTTGTGCTCGCCAAATACCACCGCCAGCACTGCACCGTCGCTGCCAGCCAGGCTATGGGCCAGGCCGAGCAGGTCGCGGTCGTGGCTGCTCAGGCGGCCACCGACCATATCTGGTACCACGGCAATGTAGAACGCCGGGGCCGGCACCTGGTGCAGCGGCAGCTTGACCTCGGCCGCCGCCGTGCGCCGCCCGCCGACACCGGTACCCTGCTGGGCACCGCTGCGGTCGATGCGCTTGATGCCGGCCGGGCCGATGAAGCCTGCGGCGATCGCATGAGGATTCTTGCGGACGAGGCCGTTGGGCCCCATCCAGCGGGTCTGTTGCGTCTGCAGGGCCGCATGTAGCGGATGCAGGCGATTACGGGCGATCCACTCGGCGCGTGGGTCGCGGCGGATAATATCGCTCATCAGTGCACCTCCGCAGGTTCACGTTTAGCCGTTTGCGGCTTTGGGACGGCGGGCGTGTCCTCTTCGATCAGCACATCGGCCACCAGCTCGGCCAGGTCCTTGATCTGCGGGCGTGGTTCGACCACGCCTTCGAGCATGGCGGTGCACTGTGGGCAACCCACGGCCACCAGCTCGGCTTCGGTTTCGCGGATGTCGTCCATGCGCATGTCGGGGATACGCTGCTTGCCTGGGATGTCGGTGATCGGCGCGCCGCCGCCACCGCCGCAGCAACGGGAACGGAAGCCCGAACGCTGCATCTCGCGCACTTCGATACCCAGCGCCTTGAGCACTGCACGCGGTGCTTCATACTCGCCGTTGTAACGGCCCAGATAGCACGGGTCGTGATAGG
Organism: Pseudomonas sp. BN607; assembly: GCF_029871175.1. Lineage (NCBI taxonomy): Bacteria > Pseudomonadati > Pseudomonadota > Gammaproteobacteria > Pseudomonadales > Pseudomonadaceae > Pseudomonas > Pseudomonas sp. BN607. Next base: position 68,674 of record NZ_SSOE01000019.1, on the reverse strand, counting down.
TGACGCTACCGCCCTTGTGCTGGCCCAGGTTCAGTTTCCTGGCCGCGATAAGCTCGGCGATGTAGGTGCTGTGGTGCTGCACCTGGTAGTCGCCGCCCAGGGCGCCGTACTCGTTCTTCAGCACATGGAAGCTGTGCGGGTCGCAGGTGACGATGCGCTGGAACTTGTACTTGGCCAGGGTCTGGATGTTGCGCTTGGCCAGTTGCTGGAATGTCGCTTCATCACCCAGGCGGCGCGCCACGTCGCCGCTGTCGCGTTCTTCCAGGCCGAGCACGGCGAAGTCCACGCCCGAGGCCTTCAGCACCTTGACGAACGAGCGCAGGGTGCGCTGGTTACGCATGTCGAATGCACCATCACCGACCCAGAACAGCACCTCGGTGGTTTTCACCTCCGACAGCAGTTGCAGGTTGAGGTCGGCGGCCCAGTTCATGCGCCCGCCAGGGGCGAAGCCGCCAGGGTTGTCGGTAGCGATGAGGTTGTCCAGCACCTCGGCGCCCTTGTTCGGGGTGGCGCCCTTTTCCAGGGTGAGGTGGCGGCGCATGTCGACGATGGCATCGACATGCTCGATCATCATCGGGCATTCCTCTACGCAGGCACGGCAGGTGGTGCACGACCACAGCGTTTCGGCATCGACCAGGCCATTGACGATCGGCTGGTGCGGATTGCCGCCGTGCTCGCCGATTGGCTTGCCGGGGTAAGGGCTGCCGGCGAACTGGGCATCAGTGCCGCCGGCCAGGCCGATGACCATGTCCTGGATGAGTTTTTTCGGGTTCAGTGGCTGGCCGGCAGCAAACGCCGGGCACATGGCTTCACATTTACCGCACTGTACGCAGGCGTCGAAGCCGAGCAGCTGGTTCCAGGTGAAGTCCACCGGCTTTTCCACGCCCAGCGGCGCATTCGGGTCTTCCAGGTCCAGCGGCTTGAGACCAGTGGAGCGGCCGCCGCCGAAGCGCTCGGCACGGCGGTGCCAGGCCAGGTGCAAGGCACCGGCGAAGGCATGCTTCATCGGCCCGCCCCAGGTCATGCCGAAGAACAGTTCCGACACGCCCCACAGCACGCCCAGGCCAAGCACGGCCACCATCACCCAACCACCGGCGTTGGCCGGCAGGATGCCGGCAACCGGCAGGGTGGCGATGAAGAAGCTCGTGGCGAACACCAGCAAGCTTTTCGGAAGGCGCATCCACGGGCCCTTGGACAGGCGCGCGGGCGGGTTGAGGCGGCGTTTGAAGACGAAGATGGCCCCAGTGAACATGATCACAGTGGCCACCAGCAGCGCATAACCGAGAATCTTGCTCTGCAGGCCAAAGCCATGCACCAGGATCGCCAGCGCCGCCGACAGCACGAAGCCGCCGGCAGTGGCCACGTGGGTCTTGGACATGTACTTGTCACGCTCGACCACGTGGTGCAGGTCCACCAGGTAACGACGCGGCATGGCCAGCAGGCCGCCGATCAGGTCGACCTTGGAGGCCCGGCCACGCCGCCACATGCGCACCCGGCGCAGGGCGCCGAGCACTGCCAGGCCAAGGGCAGCGAACAGCAAGATGGGTAGAAGGGTGTTCAACATGGGAGGCTCCCACAACAGCTGGATTCTTGCGCCACTCTGAAGCTGGGATTGGCCCCTGTGGGAGCGGGTTTACCCGCGAATGCGTCCGATCAGACAACTCTGTTGCTTGTGCTGACGCATTCGCGGGTGAACCCGCTCCCACAGGGACCATGCCCTGTGGCGAAAATTTGGATCGATCAGAAGTCCTTGCACAGGCGCAAGGCGTCGTAGATCGCCGCATGCACGTTGCGCTGGGCCACACAGTCGCCGATGCGGTACAGCAGGTAGCCTTCGCCCGGCTGGCTGAGGATCGGCTGTGGCTTGATGGCGAACAGCGCCTCCACGTCGATCTGGCCCTTGTTGCGCGAACCTTCCTTGAGCGCGTAGTACAGCTCTTCGTCAGGCCGCACGCCGTTCTCCACCACTACCTGATCGACCACGCGTTCTTCCTTGGCGCCGGTGTACTCGTTCTCCAGCACCGCCACCAACTTGTCGCCTTCGCGGTAGACCTTTTCCAGCATCATGTCGCCGGTCATGATCACTTCTTTCGGGTACATGCTGCGGTAGTAGGTCGGGAAGGTGGTGCCGCCCATGGCCACGCCCGGCTTGATATCGTCGGTGACGATCTCGACCTGGCTGCCCTTGTCGGCGATGAAGTCCGCCACCGACATGCCGGTGAATTCGCAGATGGTGTCGTACACCAGCACGTTCTTGCCAGGCGCAACCTTGCCGTCGAGCACGTCCCAGCTGCTGACCACCAGGCCTTCCGCAGCGCCCCAATGCTCGTTCTGCTCGAGGAAGGAATGCCCACCCACCGCCAGCACGATCACATCCGGGCGCAGGTCCTGAATGGTCGCTACGTCGGCAGCGGTACCCAGGCGCAGGTCAACCTTCAAACGCGCCAGCTCCAGCTGGTACCAGCGGGTGATACCGGCAATCTGATCACGCTGCGGCGCCTTGGCGGCAATGGTGATCTGCCCGCCGATCTGGTCTTTCTTCTCGAACAGGGTGACGTCGTGGCCACGTTCGGCGGCCACGCGGGCCGCTTCCATGCCGGCCGGGCCTGCGCCAACCACCACCACCTTGCGCTTGACGCCGGTAGTCTTCTCGATGATGTGCGGCACACCCAAGTATTCACGGGAGGTCGCGGCGTTCTGGATGCACAGCACATCCAGGCCCTGGTACTGGCGGTCGATGCAGTAGTTGGCACCGACGCACTGCTTGATCTGGTCGATCTGGCCCATCTTGATCTTGGCGATCAGGTGCGGGTCGGCCATGTGCGCACGGGTCATGCCGACCATGTCCACGTAGCCGCCTTCAAGGATGCGCGTAGCCTGGTTCGGGTCCTTGATGTTCTGCGCATGCAGTACCGGGACCTTGACCACCTCCTTGATGCCGGCTGCCAGGTGCAGGAACGGCTCCGGCGGGTAGCTCATGTTCGGAATGACGTTGGCCAGGGTGTTGTGGGTGTCACACCCCGAGCCCACCACGCCAATGAAGTCGAGCATGCCGGTACCGTCGTAATACGCGGCGATCTGCTTCATGTCCTCGTGGCTGAGGCCATCTGGGTGGAACTCGTCGCCACAGATACGCATGCCCACGCAGAAGTCGTCACCGACTTCGGCGCGCACGGCTTTCAACACTTCCAGGCCGAACTTCATGCGGCCCTCGAAGGTGCCGCCCCACTCGTCGGTACGCTTGTTGACCCGTGGGCTCCAGAACTGGTCGATCATGTGCTGGTGCACTGCCGACAGCTCCACGCCGTCCAGGCCGCCCTCTTTGGCACGCCGCGCAGCCTGCGCGTAGTTGCCGATCACCCGCCAGATCTCTTCCACCTCGATGGTTTTGCAGGTGGCGCGGTGCACGGGTTCACGGATACCCGACGGCGACATCAGGGTCGGCCAGTTGAAGCCGTCCCAGCGCGAGCGACGGCCCATGTGGGTAATCTGGATCATGATCTTGGCGCCATGCTTGTGCATGGCGTCGGCCAGGTTCTGGAAGTGCGGGATGATGCGGTCGGTCGACAGGTTGACCGATGCCCACCACTCCTGCGGGCTGTCGATGGCTACCACCGACGAGCCGCCGCAGATCGCCAGGCCGATGCCACCCTTGGCCTTTTCTTCGTAGTACTTCACGTAGCGGTCGGTCGTCATGCCGCCGTCAGTGGCGTAGACCTCGGCGTGCGCGGTGCTGAGCACACGGTTGCGGATGGTCAGCTTGCCGATCTGAATCGGCTGGAACATTGCTTCGAATGCCATGACGCTATCTCCGGCTTACAACGGCTTTGTAACGAACAGGCCATCTTCGTGGCCTTCTTCCGAACCGCCGTAGACCTGTTCGGCCACGGTGCGGATCGAGCTGCCGCGGGCAGCGAGAATCTGGTCCATGGCGCCGGCAAACCAGCCAGTGAACATGTAGTCGACCTTGCGGCCGCACTTGCCATACACGTACACGAACGCCGAGTGCTTGAGCTTGACGCTGCAAGTACCTTTGTCCAGGTCGATGTCCTGGATTTCGAACAGGCCCCAGCCACGCTGGCTCAGGCGCTTCATGTAGTGCTCGAACACCGCCACGCCCTCCAGGCCATGGCACTCCGCTTCTTTTTCACACCAGTGCCAGGCGGACTTGTAGCCGGCCTTGTAGAGAATCTCGGCGTAGGCATCGGCGCCCAGCACTTCCTCGATGCCCATGTGGTTGTTGACGAAGAAATGGCGCGGCACATACAGCATCGGCAAGGCGTCGCTGGTCCAGACACCGGTCTCGCTGTCGACTTCGATTGGCAATTGCGGGGCGATCTTGGCCATGGAAACTCAACTCCATAAAAATTTTATTTAGGTGCCCCGGCGTTGCTGGCAGGGGCTTTCAGGCTTGGAGAGCGGCTTATTCGCCCCACACGTCCTTGAGGACGTTGACCCAGTTCTCGCCCATGATCTTGCGCACCACGCGCTCGGAATGGCCGCGCTTGAGCAAGGTTTCGGTGAGGTTGGGGAATTCGCCCACGGTGCGGATGCCCAGCGGGTTGATGATCTTGCCGAAGTTGGTCAGACGGCGGGCGTAGCCCTTGTCGTGGGTCAGGTACTCGAAGAAGTCCTGGCCGTGGCCCTGGGTGAAGTCGGTACCGATCCCGATGGCGTCTTCACCGACGATGTTCATGGTGTACTCGATGGCTTCGGCGTAATCGTCGATGGTCGAGTCGATGCCCTTGGCCAGGAACGGCGCGAACATGGTCACGCCAACGAAGCCGCCGTGGTCGGCGATGAATTTCAGCTCTTCGTCCGACTTGTTGCGCGGGTGCTCTTTCAGGCCAGATGGCAGGCAGTGCGAGTAGCACACCGGCTTTTTCGATTCGAGGATGACTTCTTCGGAGGTCTTGGAGCCGACGTGGGACAGGTCGCACATGATGCCGACGCGGTTCATTTCCGCGACAATTTCGCGGCCAAAGCCCGACAGCCCGCCGTCACGCTCGTAGCAGCCGGTGCCCACCAGGTTCTGGGTGTTGTAGCACATCTGCACAATGCCTACGCCCAGCTGCTTGAACACATCCACGTAAGCGATCTGGTCTTCGAACGCATGGGCGTTCTGAAAGCCGAACAGGATGCCGGTCTTGCCCAGTTCCTTGGCTTTGCGGATGTCGGCAGTGGTACGCACCGGCATGACCAGGTCGCTGTTGTCGCGGATCAGCTTCTGGCTGGCGGCGATCTGGTCGACAGTTGCCTTGAAGCCTTCCCAGACCGACACCGTGCAGTTGGCCGCAGTCAGCCCGCCTTTGCGCATGTCCTCGAACAGCTCGCGGTTCCATTTGGCAATGATCAGGCCGTCGATGACGATGCTGTCGGCGTGAAGTTCGGCTGGGCTCATCAGGCTGTCCCCTTTTATCGAATGGTTGGCGCCAAACCTTGTGCCGGCGCTTTGGGGCCAGCATATGCCTGTGCCCAAAGGCGCCCCGATGCAAAAACGACAGGGGGTTTGCCGAAAGCGTCAACGCGCGACAACACGGCCTCTGGCACGCTGCCTGGGGATGAGAGACAGTCTCGTTACCGACGTTTCTGGCCGCTTTATGAACATTTCGTCAGAGAGCTACCGCCTTGCCCTCGGCTGAGCGAGAATCCTGCGATTCGTCAGCCTGTTAAGGAGAAAAGGATGAAATCATTGGCATGGCTGGTACTGCTGGCCGTCGTATCAGGCGCGCAGGCCGGCGAGGAAGAGAGCACCCCGTGCGACAACGTCGAGACCGACCAACAGACCTACGCCTGCGCTGCGTTCAACAAGCAGACTGCCGAACGCGAGCTGAAAGCGGCTTACGATGACTTGATCCAGCGTATTCGCGACCAGTATGCCGACGAGGGCGACCAGGCTACCGCGCTGGTGGGGCGTATGGATGCAGCCGAGAAGCTGTGGACGCAGCTGCGTGACGCCGACTGCAAGGTCGAGACCTATGCCGAGAAGCCGGGAAGCAAGGCGTTCCAGGCGGCGTGGGATACCTGCGTGGCGCAGCGCAGTGATGACCGGTCGGAGTACTTGCAGTCCATTGGTCAGCAGTAAGCCTGTACTGGCCTCTTCGCGGGCACGCCCGCTCCCACAGGGACCGCGCCGGACAGGTGTACAAACCGGGGACATGGTTTACAGGCTAAAACATGATCAGGAGGTACCTGATCATGCCCTGGCCAATCTATCCTCCCGCGGGCAACGCTGGTATCGGGCCCGATAACACCGGGTAAAATACGAAGCCGACTCAAACCCACACGCCACGCCCACCTCCAGCACGCTCATGTCGGTCTGGCGCAGCAACTGCCGCGCCTTGTCCAGCCGCAATCGCAGGTAGAAACCACTGGGCGTATCGTCCAGATGCAACCGGAACAACCGCTCCAGCTGCCTACGCGTCACCTGCACCGCATCAGCCAGCACCTGGGTATTGAGCGGCTGCTCGGTATTGCGCTCCATCTCCCCAATCACCTTCACCAGCTTCTTGTTGCTGATGCCGTAACGGCTGGCGATCTGCATGCGCTGGTGGTCCTGTCGCGGGCGGATACGCCCGAGCACGAACTGCTCCGACACCTGCACCGCCAGCTCACTGCCATGCGCTTGCGCAATCAGGTCGAGCATCAGGTCGATCGACGCCGTGCCACCGGCGCAGGTGATGCGCCGTCGGTCGATCTCGAACAGCTCCTGGGTCGCCTGCAGGCGCGGATAGCGCTCCTTGAATGCGTCCAGCGCTTCCCAGTGCAAGGTCGCGCGATGGCCGTCGAGCAGGCCCGCCTCGGCGAGCACCACAGGGCCCGTGTCGATGCCGCCAAGGATCACCCCTTCGTGATCGAGGCGGCGCAGCGCCTGCTGCAGCCCCGGGCCGTAACATGCCAGCGGCTCGAAGCCGGCGACGATCAACAGTATCCCTCCCGGCTCACCCTCCCCCAGCGCGCCATCGGCATTCACCGACATGCCATTGCTGGCCTCCACCGCACCGCCATCCAGGCTCAGCACCCGCCAACGGTACGAAGGCCCCTTGAACCGGTTGGCCACGCGCAACGGCTCCAGGGCGCTGATGAAGCCCATGGCCGAGAACCCCGGCAGCAGCAGGAAATGAATCAGTTGCGGCATTGCTTGCTCCACGGCAAAGGTGGTCGCTTCCGTGCAAGTGTTGGTCGCCAGGGTGCGATTTCCCACCCTGCCGCCAGCGTAGCGTATTCACACGGTCCGCAGAGGCCGCCCTCAATAACAATATGCACTGCCGATGGAGAGCCACCATGCACAGCTTGATCCGCCGCAGCCTGTTGTCCCTTGCCCTGAGCAGCATCGTTGCAACCCCGCTTTTCGCCGCCGAGCCTGCGGCCTGCAAGAATGTGCGCCTTGGCGTGGTCAACTGGACCGACGTCATCGCCACCAGCGCCATGGCCCAGGTGCTGCTCGACGGCCTGGGTTACCAGACCAAACAGACAAGTGCCTCGCAGCAGATCATCTTTGCCGGCATCCGCGACAAGCGCCTGGATATGTTCCTGGGTTACTGGAACCCGATCATGACCCAGACCATCACCCCGTTCGTTGACGCCCAGCAGGTCAAGGTGCTCGACAAGCCGAGCCTGGAAGACGCCCGGGCGACCTTGGCCGTGCCCAAATACCTGGCCGACAAGGGTTTGAAGACCTTCGCCGATATCCACAAGTTCGAGAAGGAGCTGGGCGGGAAAATCTACGGCATCGAGCCGGGCTCCGGCGCCAATACCCAGATCAAGGCGATGATCGCCAAGAACCAGTTCGGCCTGGGCAAGTTCCAGCTGGTCGAGTCCAGCGAGGCCGGCATGCTGGCCGCCGTCGACCGCGCCGTGCGACGCAAGGAGGCGGTGGTGTTCTTCGGTTGGGCGCCGCACCCGATGAACGTCAACATCGACATGGCCTACCTGGGCGACAGCCAGGACGCGCTTGGCCCGGACGAAGGCCGCGCCACGGTGTGGACGGTAACCGCGCCGGACTACGCCGACCGCTGCCCCAACGCGCACCGCCTGCTGGCCAACCTGAAATTCAGCGCCGAGGACGAGAGCCGCATGATGCAACCGCTGCTCGACCACAAGGATGCGCTGGAATCGGCCCGCCAGTGGCTCAAGGACCACCCCGACGACAAGGCCCGCTGGCTCGAAGGGGTGACCACCTTCGACGGCAAGCCTGCGGCCGAGAACCTCAAGCTCACAGCCAACTGATCCGCCCTCTTCGCGGGGCAAGCCCGCTCCCACAGGTACAGCGTAAAACTCAGGATCTCGCTGATCCTGTGGGAGCGGGCTCGCCCCGCGAAAGGGCCAGCACCGACACCACAAGGAACCGCCATGAACCACGACGTCATCATCACCTGCGCCCTCACCGGCGCCGGCGACACGGTCGCCAAGAGCCACCTGGTCCCTGTCACCCCGAAGCAAATCGCCGAATCCGCCGTTGAAGCCGCCAAAGCCGGCGCCACCGTGGTCCACTGCCACGTCCGCGACCCGCAGACCGGCCGCTTCAGCCGCGATGTGGCGCTGTACCGCGAAGTCATGGAACGCATCCGCGAAGCCGACGTGGACATCATCGTCAACCTCACTGCCGGCATGGGCGGCGACCTGGAAATCGGCCCGGGCGAATCGCCCATGGAGTTCGGCCCAGGCACCGACCTGATCGGCCCGCTGGAGCGCCTGGCCCATGTCGAAGCGCTGTTGCCGGAAATCTGCACCCTCGATTGCGGCACCCTCAACTTCGGTGACGGCAACTCGATCTACGTGTCCACCCCGGCCCAACTGCGTGTCGGCGCCAAGCGCATTACCGAACTGGGGGTGAAGGCCGAGCTGGAAATCTTCGACACCGGCCACCTGTGGTTCGCCAAGCAAATGATGAAGGAAGGCCTGCTCGAGGACCCGTTGTTCCAGCTGTGCCTGGGCATCCCGTGGGGCGCACCGGCCGATACCACCACCATGAAGGCCATGGTCGACAACTTGCCTGCCAACGTCACTTGGGCCGGCTTCGGCATCGGCCGCATGCAGATGCCTATGGCCGCGCAGGCCGTGCTGCTCGGCGGCAATGTGCGGGTGGGCCTGGAAGATAACCTGTATCTGGACCGTGGCGTGCTGGCCAGCAATGGCCAACTGGTGGAACGCGCGAGCGAGATCATCACCCGCATGGGTGGCCGTGTACTCAGCCCGGCAGAAGGCCGGGAAAAAATGAACCTCAAACGCCGCTGATCCTTCCTGGAGACCGATATGCCCTTCATTACCGAGATCAAGACCTTCGCCGCCCTGGGTAGCGGCGTGATCGGCAGCGGCTGGGTCGCCCGCGCCCTGGCCCATGGCCTGGACGTGGTGGCCTGGGATCCGGCGCCCGGCGCCGAACAGGCACTGCGTAAACGGATCGCCAACGCCTGGCCGGCGCTGGAAAAACAGGGCCTGGCACCCGGCGCATCGCAAGACCGCCTGAAGTTCGTGGCGACCATCGAGGAATGCGTGCGCAACGCCGATTTCATCCAGGAAAGCGCACCAGAGCGCCTGGACCTCAAGCTCGACCTGCACGCCAAAATCAGCGCCGCAGCCAAGCCTGACGCAATCATCGGCTCAAGCACTTCGGGCCTGTTGCCCAGCGAGTTCTACGAGTCGTCGACTCACCCTGAACGCTGCGTTGTCGGCCACCCGTTCAATCCGGTGTACCTGCTGCCGCTGGTGGAGATCGTTGGCGGTAGCCGCACCTCACCCGAGGCCATTGAAGCTGCCAAAACCATCTACACCGCACTCGGCATGCGCCCGCTGCATGTGCGCAAGGAAGTGCCAGGCTTCATCGCCGACCGCCTGCTAGAAGCCCTCTGGCGCGAGGCCTTGCACCTGGTCAACGACGGCGTTGCCACCACGGGCGAAATCGACGACGCAATTCGCTTCGGCGCAGGCTTGCGCTGGTCGTTCATGGGCACATTCCTTACCTACACCCTGGCCGGTGGCGATGCCGGCATGCGCCACTTCATGTCGCAGTTCGGCCCGGCCCTGAAGCTGCCCTGGACGTATCTGCCAGCACCGGAACTGACCGACAAGCTGATCGACGATGTGGTGAACGGTACCTCTGAGCAACAGGGCGAGCGCAGTATCGCTGCACTGGAGCGCTACCGTGACGACACCCTGCTGGCGGTACTGGAAGCGGTGAAGACCAGCAAGGCCAGCCACGGCATGGCTTTTGGCGACTGAGGAGCTGACGATGCCCGCACTGATCACCTACCGCACCCCGGTCCAGGAAGACTGGGTCGATTACAACGGGCATCTGCGCGATGCCTTCTACCTGCTGATTTTCAGCTACGCCACCGATGCGCTGATGGAGCGCATCGGCCTGGATGCCGACAGCCGCGGGCAGAGCGGGCACTCCTTGTTCACCCTGGAGGCGCACATCAACTACCTGCATGAGGTGAAGCTGGGTACCGAGGTGTGGGTGCAGACGCAGATCATCGGCTTCGACCGCAAGCGCCTGCACGTCTACCACAGCCTGCACCGGGCCGGGTTCGGCGAGGTGCTGGCGGCAAGTGAGCAGATGCTGTTGCATGTGGACCTGGCGGGGCCGAAGTCAGCGGCTTTTAGTGAACAGAGTGCGGCATTGCTGCAAAGCCTGGCAGATAGCCAACGCGACTTGCCTGCGGCGGAATGGGTCGGCCGCGTCCTGCAATTACCCCACTGAGCGCTCAAAAAATAACCCCGGGAAGCCGTGAGCTACCGGGGCCAAGAGCGAGCAACATCCACTGTGCATGAGTGAGGGTGACCAAACCCTCGTGGACCGTGAATGACTGCAGTCTGCTGGCTTCCCGGAAGCGGCAATTAGCCGGGAACGACCTGTTCTTAGCCAAACCAGCCATCGCGACATTCAGGCCTTGCGGGCCTGTCGCTGCAGACACAGAATCGGTCGTAAATCACAGCAGCACTCTCTTAGCGATAAAAGGGACAACAGCCATGATGCATGCGGATTTGATTGACCAGGACGACCTCGCCGGCCACCTGCGCGCCCGCGGTTTCGATATTCCTGTCGGGGCCAGTGCCGAACAGGCTTGTGAAGCGGTGGTACGTGGGCTGACCGAGCCCAATGCGCGGGCGCTGAAGGGGATGGTGGAGCAGATGTACACCGGTAGTGCGACGATCCTGCCGGCAGTGCGCCAGGCCATCGACAAGCAGCTGTTGCCGGCGTTGGCGCAGTTCAACAAACGCGCGTAACTCATTTATCCAGGACCGGCCCCTTCGCGGGACAAGCCCGCTCCCACAGGATCACCCTCAGCTTCAGCGGGTGGCCTGTGGGAGCGGGCTTGTCCCGCGAAAAAGTCGACTCGGTATCAGAGCCTTACACTGGCAAATGTCGATTCGTTACGCGCCTGGCTAAGGGCCGCCATCGGCCCACTGTGCGGCGACAGAGTCATGGCCTGTGGAATCGGCATCATTGCCACCTGCTGCGCAGTATTGGAGCCTACGCGCTCATCCCGCGGCGGAATGCCGAAGTACTCGCGGTAACACTTGGAGAAGTGCGGCGTGGAAACGAAGCCGCACACCGACGCCACTTCGATGATCGACATCGGTGTCTGCTTGAGCAGCTGCCGCGCGCGGATCAGGCGCAGCTTCAGGTAATAACGCGAAGGCGAGCAGTGCAGGTACTTCTGGAACAGGCGCTCGAGCTGGCGCCGCGAAACCGATACGTAGACCGCCAGTTCGTCCAGGTCGATCGGTTCCTCCAGATTGGCCTCCATCAGTGCAACGATTTCCTGCAACTTTGGCTGGTTGGTGCCAAGCATGTGCTTGAGCGGCACACGCTGGTGATCTTGCTCGTTACGAATACGCTCGTAGACGAACATCTCGGAGATCGCCGCCGACAGCTCGCGGCCATGGTCGCGGCTGATCAGGTGCAGCATCATGTCCAGCGGCGCGGTGCCACCGGAGCTGGTGAAGCGGTTACGGTCGAGGGTGAACAGCCGGGTGCTCATGTTCACCCGTGGGTAGGCTTCCTGCATGGCTGCCAGGCATTCCCAGTGCACGCTGCAATCGAAGCCATCGAGCAGGCCTGCGCAGGCCAGGGCCCAGCTGCCGGTGCACACTGCACCCAGGCGGCGTGACTGGCGGGCCTGCGCCTGCAGCCAGGTGACATGTTCACGGGTAACGGTGCGCTGGATGCCGACGCCTCCGCAGACGATCACCGTGTCGATTGGCGGGGCGCTGTGCATGGCCGCATCTGGGGTGATCTGCAAACCATCGCTGGCCCACACTTGGCCACCATCGACAGTCAGGGTGTGCCAGCGGTAAAGCTCGCGACCGGACAGCTGGTTGGCCATACGCAGCGGCTCGACGGCCGATGCCAGGGAAATGAGGGTGAAGTTGTCCAGAAGAAGAAACCCGATGGACTGGGGTGCTGTGCGGTTCTGGGTTGGGGTCCCGGAGGTGTACGACGTCATCGCGATTTCTCCTCACACAAATGCAGGGTGTGCCTCAGGCGGGCACTGATTTCTTGTTATGACCCATCGGTCATTTTCCGAGGGCAGGTTTGCCAATCTCAACGCAAACGCCGTGCCTGAAATTGAACGGCTATCCAAAAAAACCTGAAAACGACACCTTCATCAGGCAAATCAGGGGCTTGGGCCGAGCTGGCGGATAGTCGTAAAACAGGCGTACTAGGCGCCTTGCGAGTAACGGCTGAGCAATTTGGTGACACGCGCAGTGTAGGTTGCCCAGAAACGACACTCTTGAGTGTCACCGACAACGCCAACACTGATAACGACACCCGACGATCGGTAGGCGCCGCGCCGCACCATAAAGAGGCATTGGTGGATGTGTTGCACCTGCATCAACCTTCAAAGGCCTCTTCGCGGGTGAACCCGCTCCCACAGGTACTGCGCAATGCCTGTGGGAGCGGGCTTGCCCGCGAAAAGGCCAGCAAACATGGCAGAGATCAGCACTCGATAGCGCTGACCGCCAGGCCACCGCGTGAGGTCTCTTTGTACTTGTCGTGCATGTCGGCGCCGGTATCACGCATGGTGCGGATCACCTGGTCCAGGGAGATGAAGTGTTCGCCGTCACCGCGCAACGCCATCTGCACCGCGTTGATGGCTTTTACCGCTGCAATCGCGTTGCGCTCGATGCACGGCACCTGCACCAACCCGCCAACCGGGTCGCAGGTCAGGCCAAGGTTGTGCTCCAGCGCAATTTCCGCAGCGTTTTCCAGCTGCGGCGGGGTCGCCCCCAGCACTTGCGCAAGGCCAGCAGCGGCCATGGCACAGGCCGAACCCACCTCACCTTGGCAGCCCACTTCAGCACCGGAGATGGACGCGTTCTTCTTGCACAGGATGCCGACCGCCGCAGCCCCCAGGAAGAAGTCGGTCACGCTTGACTCGTCCACGGCATCGCTGAAACGCATGTAGTAGTGCAGCACCGCCGGGATGATGCCCGCCGCGCCGTTGGTAGGCGCGGTCACCATGCGTCCGCCAGCGGCGTTCTCTTCGTTGACCGCCAGCGCGAACAGGTTGACCCACTCCATGGCGCTCATGGTCGAACCGATCACATTGGGCTTGCCGATCTCTTGCAGGCTGCGGTGCAGCTTAGCGGCGCGGCGGCGCACGTTCAGCCCGCCGGGCAATGTGCCCTCGTACTTCAGGCCATTGTTGACGCATTCCTGCATGGCTTCCCAAAGCTTGCGCAGGCCGGCATGAATCTCTGCCTCGCTGCGCCAGACCTTTTCGTTGGCCATCATCAATTGCGACACGCTGAGGTCGTTTTGCTTGCACAGCTGCAGCAGCTCGGCGGCGCTGTTGAAGTCATACGGCAGCACCGTCTGGTCAGCGTCCAGCACACCGCTGGCCGCCTGTGCAGCATCGACCACGAAGCCGCCACCCACCGAGTAGTAGGTATCGCGGTGCAGCTCGCCCTGCTCGCCTTCGGCAATCAGGGTCATGGCGTTGGGGTGGTACGGCAGGTTCTCGTCCAACAACAGCATGTCGCGGGCCCAAACGAACTCGATGGGCAGGCGCCCGTCCAGCTTCAGGGTATTGGTTTCGCGCAGGTCGGCGATGCGCGGCACGATCTGGGTCGGGTCGATGGCGTCTGGCCAATCGCCCATCAAGCCCATGATGGTGGCGTTGTCAGTGCCGTGGCCGACACCGGTGGCCGACAGCGAGCCATACAGGCGCACCTCAACCCGGGTTACCTGCTCCAGTTCGCCGCGCTCGCGCAGCCCCTGAACAAACAGGGCGCCGGCACGCATGGGGCCGACGGTGTGGGAGCTGGAAGGCCCGACACCGATCTTGAACAGGTCGAACACGCTGATGGCCATTGTCGCATCACCTCTTGCTGGGCTTGTCAGTGCGCGCCATGCGCACGGCGGGGTAGCTGCTAGGCTCAAGCAGGGCCGCCTTCAATTGCCTGCATCATCGGGCTTTTGCCGGCCCCCTCGCCGTCTGCAACCGACGCCATTTTGTCCAGCAGCGCCGCGCGATTTTGCCAAGCGAGCTACCTAAGGGAGCGGGCCCGCCAGGCCGTTTTCCAGCGGCCTGGTGACGCAAAAATGCGGACGAGGGGGTGGAAAAATCCATAAGCGACATCGCCCATACTGGATACGACCCGTTCCGTACTGGATACGACCCCACCAGTAGGCGATTGCCCGGCGCTGGAGGATTATCGAAAGCGACTCGTAAAGCACGGCCACGCATCCTGCCCTCTGCAGGCCTGGTCGACCGGACCTTCAGAAAGCCCGGCGACCCACGCGAACCCGAAGAAAAAATCACAGGAGTCCATCCATGAAAGGTTCACCCTCGCTGTTGCTGGTTGCGTTACTGTCCGCGCCTTTGTTGGCCCAGGCAGCTGAACCCGAGCAATGCCAGACGGTTCGCTTCTCGGATGTCGGCTGGACCGACATCACCGTGACAACAGCGACCACCAGCGTTGTGCTTGAAGCACTGGGTTACAAAACCCACACCACCATGATCTCGGTACCGGTGACCTACAAGTCGCTGGCCACCGGCAAGGACCTGGACGTGTTTCTCGGCAACTGGATGCCGACCATGGAGAACGACATCAAGCAGTACCGCGACGCCGGCACTGTCGAGACCGTGCGCGCCAACCTGGAAAACGCCAAGTACACCCTGGCCGTGCCCCAGGCGCTGTATGACAAGGGCCTGAAGGATTTCAGCGACATTGCCAAGTTCAAGAAAGAGCTCGGCAGCAAGATCTACGGCATCGAGCCAGGCAACGATGGCAACCGCACCATCCAGAGCATGATCGACAAGAACGCCTTCGGCCTGAAGGACGCCGGCTTCAAGATTGTCCAGTCCAGCGAGGCCGGCATGCTGTCGCAGGTCGACCGCGCGCAAAAGCGTGGTGAAGCACTGGTGTTCCTCGGCTGGGAACCGCACCCGATGAACACCCGCTTCAAGATGCAGTACCTGACCGGCGGGGACGAGTTCTTCGGCCCCGACTTCGGCAAGGCGACCGTACTGACCAACACCCGCAAGGGCTATGCGCAGGAGTGCAGCAACGTTGGCCAGCTCCTGAAAAACCTGTCGTTCGAGCTCAAGGATGAAAGCACCATGATGGGCTATGTCCTGGACGACAAGATGAAACCAGAGGCCGCCGCCAAGAAATGGCTCAAGGACAACCCAGGCAAGCTGGACGCCTGGCTGGCCGGCGTTACCACCGTGGATGGCAAACCCGGCCTTGAGGCGGCCAAGGCCAAGCTCACGCAATAACGAAATTCGTAATAGCGCTACCTCGGGGCAGGACCGTGCCTGCCCCGGGTTGATTTCAATCTATGCAGGTGGAAGCTCGCTATCATGCTTATCGATCAGAAAATACCCCTGGGCCAGTACATCGCGTCGTTCGTCGAGTGGCTGACCCAGAACGGCGCGAATTACTTCGACGCCATCGCGCAAGGCCTGGAGTTCATGATCCATGGCGTCACCAGCGCCCTGACTTTCTTCAACCCGTTCGTGCTTATCGCCCTGTTCGCCGCCCTGGCGCATTTCATCCAGCGCAAGTGGGCCCTGACCGCATTCGTCGCCCTGTCGTTCCTGCTGATCCTCAACCTGGGTTACTGGCAGGAAACCATGGAAACCCTGGCCCAGGTGACCTTCGCCACCGTGGTCTGCGTGGCCATCGGCGTGCCGTTGGGCATCGTCGCCGCGCACAAGCCGATGTTCTACACCGCCATGCGCCCGGTACTCGACCTGATGCAGACGGTCCCCACCTTCGTCTACCTGATCCCCACCCTGACCTTGTTTGGCCTGGGTGTGGTACCGGGGCTGATTTCCACCGTGGTATTCGCCATCGCCGCGCCGATCCGCCTTACCTACCTGGGTATCTGCGACGTGCCGCAAGAGCTGATGGACGCCGGCAAAGCGTTTGGCTGCTCGCGGCGCCAATTGCTGACCCGTATCGAACTGCCGCACGCGATGCCGAGCATCGCTGCTGGCGTAACCCAGTGCATCATGCTGTCGCTGTCGATGGTGGTGATCGCCGCCCTGGTTGGCGCTGACGGCCTGGGCAAACCTGTGGTCAACGCACTGAACACCGCCGATATTTCCCTGGGCTTCGAAGCGGGCCTGGCGATCGTGCTGCTGGCGATCATGCTCGACCGTATCTGCAAGCAACCGGAGCTTCCGGCAAGGGGTGAAGCATGAGCATCATTCGTTTCGAAGACGTCGACGTCATCTTTTCCAACAAGCCGCGCGAGGCGCTGGCACTGCTGGACAAAGGCCAGACCCGCGAGCAGATCCTCAAGCAGACCGGCCTGGTGGTCGGCGTCGAGAAGGCCAACCTGGATATCCAGAAGGGCGAGATCTGCGTGCTGATGGGCCTGTCCGGCTCGGGCAAGTCGAGCCTGCTGCGCTGCATCAACGGCCTCAACACCGTCAGCCGCGGCAAGTTGTTCGTCGAGCATGAAGGCAAGCACATCGACATTGCCCACTGCACCCCGGCAGAACTGAAGATGATGCGCACCAAGCGCATTGCCATGGTGTTCCAGAAGTTTGCCCTGATGCCCTGGCTGACGGTACGCGAGAACATCAGCTTTGGCCTGGAAATGCAGGGCCGCCCAGAAAAGGAACGGCGCAAGCTGGTGGACGAGAAGCTTGAGCTGGTGGGCCTGACCCAGTGGCGCAACAAGAAGCCCGACGAACTGTCGGGGGGCATGCAGCAGCGCGTGGGCCTGGCTCGGGCACTGGCGATGGATGCCGACATCCTGCTGATGGACGAACCGTTCTCGGCCCTCGACCCGCTGATCCGCCAGGGCTTGCAAGACGAGTTGCTGGGCCTGCAGGCCAAGCTGAGCAAGACCATCGTGTTCGTCAGCCACGACCTCGACGAGGCACTGAAGTTGGGTAGCCGCATCGCGATCATGAAAGACGGGCGGATCATTCAATACAGCAAGCCAGAAGAAATCGTGCTGAACCCGGCCGACGAGTACGTGCGCACCTTCGTCGCCCACACCAACCCGTTGAACGTGCTGTGCGGCCGCAGCCTGATGCGCAGCCTGGACAACTGCAAGCGGGTCAATGGCTCGGTGTGCCTGGACCCGGGTATCGATTCGTGGCTGGACCTGGGCGAAGGTGGCGCGCTCAAGCGGGCGCGCCAGGGCCAGAACGGGCTGGACATGCAGAACTGGGCACCGGGGCAGGATGTGGAGCTGCTGGAGCGCAGGCCGACCGTGGTGCACGCCGACATCGGCATGCGCGAGGCGCTGCAGATTCGTTATCAGACCGGCAACAAGCTGGTGCTGCAGGATAACGACAGGGTGGTGGGGATTCTTGGGGATACCGAGCTTTATCACGCGTTGCTCGGCAAGAACCACGGTTGAGGCAATTGGGGCCGCGTTGCGGCCCTTCGCGGGCACGCCCGCTCCCACAGGTTTGGAGAGCCCCCTGTGGGAGCGGGCGTGCCCGCGAAGGGCTGCTAAGCAGCCCCAATCAATGGATCAGCGAACGACGATACCGCGCGATGCCATGTAGGCCTTGGCCTCCGGCACCGTGTACTCGCCAAAGTGGAAGATACTGGCCGCCAGCACCGCGCTGGCATGCCCTTCCAGAATGCCGTCAGCCAGGTGCTGCAGGTTACCAACACCCCCCGAGGCAATCACCGGAATCCCCAGCGCATCACTGATGGCGCGGGTAACGCCCAGGTCGAAGCCGTTCTTCATGCCGTCCTGGTCCATGCTGGTCAGCAGGATCTCGCCAGCGCCCAGTCCTTCCATCTTTTTCGCCCACTCGACTGCATCCAGCCCGGTCGGCTTGCGCCCACCGTGGGTGAAGATTTCCCAGCGCGGTTCTTCACCAGGCCCCGACACCTTCTTGGCATCGATGGCGACGACGATGCACTGCGAGCCGAAACGGTCCGCCGCCTCGCCGACAAACTCCGGGTTGAACACCGCAGCCGTGTTGATCGACACCTTGTCGGCACCGGCATTGAGCAGGTTGCGAATATCCTGCACGGTGCGCACGCCACCGCCCACGGTCAGTGGGATGAACACCTGGCTGGCCATGCGCTCGACGGTATGCAGGGTGGTGTCGCGGCCATCGACGCTGGCGGTGATGTCGAGGAAGGTGATTTCGTCGGCACCCTGCTCGTTGTAGCGACGAGCGATTTCCACCGGGTCGCCGGCATCACGGATGTTCTCGAACTTGACGCCCTTGACCACCCGGCCGTTGTCCACGTCCAGGCAAGGGATGATGCGCTTGGCCAGTGCCATGGTTCAGTCCTCAGCCTTGGTAGTTGTCGCAGAAGGCCTGGGCCTCGGCGACATCCAGGGTGCCTTCGTAGATGGCACGGCCGGTGATGGCGCCGACAATGCCCGGGGCCTTGGCGTCCAGCAGGGCCTTGATGTCGCCCAGGTTGTGGATGCCGCCCGAGGCGATCACCGGAATGCGCGTGGCTTCGGCCAGCGCCTTGGTGAACGGTACGTTGCAGCCCTGCATCATGCCGTCCTTGGCGATGTCGGTATAGACGATCGCCGAGACGCCATCGGCCTCGAAACGCTTGGCCAGGTCGATGACCTGCACCGAGCTGACTTCGGCCCAGCCGTCGGTGGCGACGAAGCCGTCCTTGGCGTCCAGGCCAACGATGACCTTGCCCGGGAAGGCCTTGCACGCCTCGGCGACGAACTCTGGCTGCTTGACTGCCTTGGTGCCGATGATCACGTAGCTGACGCCGGCCTTGACGTAGTGTTCGATGGTTTCCAGCGAGCGGATGCCACCGCCGATCTGGATCGGCAGGGTCGGGTAACGCTTGGCGATGGCGGTAACCACCTCACCATTGACCGGCTGGCCTTCGAAGGCGCCGTTGAGGTCGACCAGGTGCAGGCGGCGGCAGCCACCCTCGACCCACTTGGCGGCCATGCTCACCGGGTCGTCGGAAAATACCGTGGAGTCTTCCATGCGGCCCTGGCGCAGGCGCACGCAGGCACCGTCCTTCAGATCGATAGCGGGGATAATCAGCATCTTGGGAACCTGTCTGTTCTTGGGGGTTCAGGGCTTTTCGAGCGCCCACAGATCGCTTTCGATGCTCTCGAACCGCTCCTTGAGGTGCAGCTGAACATCGGCAATCGCCCTGTTGTAGTAAAGGGGTGCAATTTCTTTGCTGAACAGGTCAAGGACCTCGGCGACCTCGAACGACCCCAGCTCCAGCTCGAAACGGTCTTCGAGAAAGCGCTTGAGCGTGTGCAGCGCTTCGCGCTCCTGCTCGGGGGCCAGGGTGATGACCGGGGCCTTGGTCTTCGACCTGCTCATTTACCAGCGCCCGTCCCAGGCGACGAAGTTCTGCAGCAGCTGCAGGCCATGGGTATGGCTCTTCTCCGGGTGGAACTGCACGGCAAAGCGCGAGCCATCGGCCAGCGCCGCGGCGAAGTCGACGCCATAGTGGCCGCGGCCGACCACCTGGCCCGGCTTGCCGGCATTGATGTAGTAGCTGTGCACGAAATAGAAACGTGCGCGGTCAGGGATGTCATGCCACAGCGGGTGGTCGATGGTCTGGCTGACTTCGTTCCAGCCCATGTGCGGCACCTTCAGGTGCTCGCCGTCTTCTTGCAGGTCTTTGCCAAAGAAGCGCACCTGGCCCGGGAACAGGCCGATGCAGTCGACACCGGTGTTTTCTTCGCTGTGTTCGAGCAGCGCCTGCATACCCACGCAGATGCCGAGGAACGGGCGGTCCTGGCTGACTTCGCGCACCAGGCTGTCGAAGCCCAGGCGGCGGATTTCAGCCATGCAGTCGCGGATCGCGCCCACACCCGGGAACACCACACGGTCGGCCTCGCGAATGACTGCGGCATCACTGGTGACCAGCACCTTGCCGGCACCTACGTGCTCAAGCGCCTTGGCCACCGAGTGCAGGTTGCCCATGCCATAGTCGATTACGGCTACCGTCTGCATTTACAGGCACCCTTTGGTGGACGGCATCTGGCCGGCCATACGCTCGTCGAGGGTTACCGCCATGCGCAAAGCGCGGCCGAAAGCCTTGAACACGGTTTCGATCTGGTGGTGGGTGTTGTGGCCACGCAGGTTGTCGATGTGCAGGGTGACCAGGGCGTGGTTGACGAAGCCCTGGAAAAACTCCTGGAACAGGTCGACATCGAAGCCGCCGACGCTGGCACGGGTGTACGGCACATGCATCTGCAGGCCTGGGCGGCCGGAGAAGTCGATGACCACGCGCGACAGCGCTTCGTCCAGCGGCACATAGGCGTGGCCGTAGCGGAAGATGCCTTTCTTGTCACCGATGGCCTGGGCGAAAGCCATGCCCAGGGTGATACCGACGTCTTCGACGGTATGGTGATCGTCGATATGCGTGTCACCCTTGCACTCGATATCCAGATCGATCAGGCCATGGCGGGCGATCTGGTCCAGCATGTGTTCAAGGAAAGGCACGCCGATATCGAATCGGGCCTTGCCACTGCCATCGAGGTTGATCGAGCACTTGACCTGGGTTTCCAGGGTATTGCGCTCGACGGAAGCCTTACGTTCGACCATCACCAGCTCCGCAAAATCATTGGGCGAAAAGGGTTCCATTATAGGCCCAGAACGCGCCAGCTTGAAACGCGGATGACATATGGCAAAGCGAGGAATTACGCGGGCTGGATGCTGCTACAGGTCTATACAACTGCGTAATGGGGGCTGCTTTGCAGCCCATCGCGACATAAGGCCGCTCCCACAGGGACCGCGCAACCCTGAAGCTTACGCGGCCCCTGTGGGAGCGGCCTTGCGTCGCGAAAGGGGCGCAAAGCGCCCCCATGCAGTTACATCAATGGAACAGGACAGCAGTCTTCTGCAGTGTCACCCACACACCCCAGGCCAACGGCACGACCACCACCGCCCAGGCCAGCAGCACCAGCGGCAGGCTGCCCGGCGCGGCTTTCCATTCCAGCGAGCGCGCCCCATCGGCGCCCTTGTCATGGCTCAGCGCCCGCTCGGCCGCCAGTTCGGCATCGCTCATGAAGTGCTTGTCGGCCACCGGCCGCACCAGCATGTTGCAGATAAAGCCCAGCACCAGCAGGCCAGCAAGGATGTACAGGGTCATGTCGTAAGCCGCTGCCCGCTCCACCCCTGCTGCCAACTGAGACTCGCGCAGGTAAGTGATCAACACCGGCCCCAGCACCCCCGCCGCTGCCCAGGCAGTCAGCAGGCGACCGTGAATGGCACCGACCATCTGCGTGCCGAACAGGTCAGCCAGATACGCCGGCACGGTCGCGAAACCGCCGCCATACATCGACAGAATGATGCAGAACGCCGCCACGAACAGTGCCACGTTACCCAGGTGCCCCATGTTCGGCACCAGGCTGTAAAGGCCAACGCCCAAGGCGAAGAAGGCGAAGTAGGTGTTCTTGCGGCCGATGTAGTCCGAGAACGACGCCCAGAAGAACCGCCCACCGATGTTGAACAGGCTCAGCAGGCCGGTGAAGCCGGCGGCGATCGCGGCAATCTGCGCCAGCTGGGCAGCATTCAGCTGGCTGAAGGTCAGTTCGTTGCCCAGTAGCTTGCCGGCAAACACCTCCTGCAGCAGCGGCGACGCCATGCCGAGAATGCCGATGCCGGCCGACACGTTCAGGCACAGCACCAACCAGATCAGCGCAAACTGCGGGGTTTTCCACGCCACGCTGACGTGCACATGGCGGTCGGTGACCATGGTGTTGCCGGCTTTTTTCAGCGGGGCAGTCCAGCCTTCTGGCTTCCAACCAGTCGGCGGCACGCGGTAGGCCAGAGCGCCAGCAGTCATGAACACGAAGTAAATCGCCGCCATGACGACGAAGCTCTGCCACACGCCGACTTCGTGCGCGTTGCCAAAGTGCCCCATGAGCGCGGTCGCCAGCGGTGCACCCACCATGGCGCCGCCACCGAAGCCCATGATCGCCATGCCGGTGGCCATGCCACGTTTGTCCGGGAACCACTTGATCAGGGTCGACACTGGCGAGATATAGCCCAGGCCCAGCCCGATACCGCCGATCACCCCAGAGCCCAGCCACATCAGCCACAGCTGGTGGGTTTTGACGCCAACCGCGGAAATCAGCATGCCACCACACCAGCACAGGGCCGACACCAGGCCGGCCTTGCGCGGGCCGGCGTGCTCCAGCCAGCCGCCCAGCACGGCTGCCGAGCAGCCAAGGAAGACGAAGAACAAGGTGTAGATCCAGCTCAGCATGGAGATCGGCCAGTCGCACTCGGCGCTGAACATACGGGCCATGAAGCCCATGTCTGCGGCGCATGCGACCGGGGCGGTGATGCCCAGGGCTTGCGACAAAGGTAGCCAGAACACCGAAAAACCATAGGCCATGCCGATGCACAGGTGAATGGCCAGGGCGGCTGGCGGGACCAGCCAGCGATTGAAGCCCGGACGGGCGATGATGCGCTCCTTCGACAGGAAGCCTGGCGCACTGGCCAGGGTGCCCGTCGCGACGGTACTGCTCATGGGTGTGATCCTTTTTATAGGGAGGTGCAGGCAAAGCGGCGCAAGGGTAGCAGCATCATGTGGCGTGAAAGCAATCTGATATCGTTAATTTTGGCTTCGCTGAAACGGTCCTGTTGCCTGTACTGGCCCCTATCGCCAATACACCAAAACATTCGGAACAAGCCAAATCATGGCTGTCGAAAGCCGTAGCATCTGTTTCAAACGTAGGAAATGGCCTGTATCTCTAGTCGTATAAGCAGGCACAGCCGCTGCGGCGTTATACTCTGCCGCCTGAATTCACTAACGGACTACAAGGACTCGCCCATGAAAGCGTTCGGCAAAATCCTGGGGCTGGGGCTTCTCGGGTTGCTGCTGATCATCGTGGCGCTGGGCTTCGCCCTGACCCACCTCTTCGATCCCAACGACTATAAAGACGAGATTCGCCAGTTGGCGCGCGACAAGGCACACGTCGAGCTGACCCTCAACGGCGACATCGGCTGGAGCCTGTTCCCGTGGCTGGGCCTGGAGCTGCACGAAGCCAGCATCGCCACCTTGAACAAACCCAAGGAGCCGTTCGCCGACCTGCAGATGCTCGGCCTTTCGGTACGCGTACTGCCGCTGCTGCGCCGCGAAGTGCAGATGAGCGACGTGCGCGTCGAGGGCCTGAACCTGACCCTGGCACGTGACGAACAGGGCCATGGCAACTGGGAAGACATCGGCAAGCCGCTGCCCGCGCAGAACGCTGGCACCGCCGACGCACCAGCCCAGGCACCTGCCGAGCAGAAGCCAGCCAGCGCCGATGGCAGCGACCGCGCCGTCAAGCTGGACATCGACAGCCTGACCGTGAACAACGCACGCGTGCAGTACACCGATGCCAAGACTGGCCAGAGCTACAGCGCCGAAAGCATCCAGCTCAGCACCGGCCCGGTTCACGAAGGCGCCAACATCCCGCTCAAGGCCAGCGCCTTCATCAGCGCCAGCCAGCCGAATATCAAGGCCCGCACCGAGCTGGCCGGCGAACTGCGCTTCGACCGCAAGCTCAAGCGCTACAACTTCGAAGACATGCGCCTGTCGGGCGAAACTTCGGGTGAGCCAACCGGCGGCAAGACCGTGACCTTCGCTGCCCAAGGCCAGTTGCTGGTCGACCTGGGCGCCAATGTCGCCTCGTGGAACGGCCTGAAAGTCTCGGCCAACCAGTTGCGCGCGCTCGGCGAGCTGAACCTGCGTGACCTGGACAAGGCGCCCCAGCTCAGCGGCGGCCTGTCCATCGCCCAGTTCAACCTGCGCACCTTCCTCGACAGCATCGGGCGCCCACTGCCGGCCACCAACGACCCGGCGGCCTTCGCCAGATTGGAGCTGGTCACCCGCCTGCAAGGTACGCCGAACAGCCTGGCACTTGAGGACCTGGCGGTGAAGCTGGACGACAGCACCTTCAGTGGTCGCGTGGCGGTCGAAGACGTTGCCAAGCAGGCCTTGCGCCTGCAGCTTAAAGGCGACACCTTCGACGCCGACCGCTATCTGCCGGCCAAGAGCGAAGAGGCCAAGGGCGCCACAGCTGCGCGCCAGGCCGAGGTCCAGCAACAGGAAGCCAGTGCGGTGGCCGGTGCCGGCAACTCGCCGCTGCCCAACGCCCCGACCCAAGTGGCCTGGAGCGACGACAAGCTGCTGCCGGTCGACCGCCTGCGCGCCCTCGACCTGCAGGCCGACCTGGCCTTCGGCGCGTTGACCGTGGACAAATTGCCTATCGAAGGTGCCCAGCTCAAGGCCGTGGGCCAGGGCGGCCTGTTGACCCTGCAAACCCTGCGCGGCGAGCTGTACAACGGCACCTTCGAAGCCAAGGGCACCGTCGACGTGCGCCCTGCCGTGCCGCAACTGGGGGTGAACACCAACATCCAGCGCGTGCCGGTTGAGCACTTCATCAAGACCGAAGGCAAGGAGCAGACACCACCGGTCAAGGGCCTGCTGACCCTGACCAGTGATCTGACAGCCACCGGCAACAGCCAGAAGGCACTGGTCGACACCCTGAACGGCAGCGCAAACTTCACCATCAACGATGGCGTGCTGGTCAACGCCAACCTCGAGCAACAGCTTTGCCAGGCCATTGCCACACTCAACCGCAAGGCCCTGAGCGGCGAACCACGCGGCAAGGACACACCGTTCCAGGAGCTGCGCGGCAGCCTGGTGGTACGCAACGGCGTCGCCAGCAACCCGGACCTCAAGGTGCGTATCCCGGGCCTGACCGTCAACGGCCATGGCGACCTCGACCTGCGTGTGCTGGGCATGGACTACAACATCGGCGTAATCGTCGAAGGCGACCAGCGCGCCATGCCGGATCCGGCCTGCCAGGTCAACGAACGCTTCGCCGGCGTCGAAGTGCCACTGCGCTGCCGCGGCCCACTGGAGCTGGGCGCCAAGGCCTGCCGCCTGGACCAGAGCGGCATGGGCAAGGTAGCAGCGAAACTGGCCGGCAACCGCCTGAAAGACAAGATCGACGAAAAGCTCGATGAAAAACTGGGAGACAAAGTGAGCCCGGAAGTAAAAGACGCACTCAAGGGGCTGTTCAAGCGATGAGCCCCGAGCAGTTCTCCAGCGCTGTGCTGGATTGGTATGACGAGCACGGCCGACACGACCTGCCCTGGCAACAGGGCATCACCCCGTACCGGGTATGGGTGTCGGAAATCATGTTGCAGCAGACCCAGGTCAGCACTGTGCTCAATTACTTCGACCGTTTCATGCAGGCCCTGCCGACCGTGCAGGCGCTGGCCGAAGCGCCGGAGGACGAAGTGCTGCACCTGTGGACGGGCCTGGGCTACTACACCCGCGCCCGCAACCTGCAAAAGGCCGCCAAGATCGTGGTCGCACAACATGGCGGCGAGTTCCCCCGCAGTGTCGAGCAGCTCACCGAGCTGCCTGGCATTGGCCGCTCCACCGCCGGCGCCATCGCCAGCATCAGCATGGGCATCCGCGCACCGATCCTGGACGGCAACGTCAAGCGCGTGTTGGCTCGCTACACGGCCCAGGCCGGCTACCCCGGCGAGCCCAAGGTGGCCAACCAGCTGTGGGCTACGGCCGAGCGTTTTACCCCGCAACAGCGCGCCAACCACTACACCCAGGCCATGATGGACATGGGTGCCACGCTGTGCACCCGCAGCAAGCCCAGTTGCCTGATCTGCCCATTGCAGCGTGGCTGCGAGGCCCACCTGCACGGCGAAGAAACCCGCTACCCCGAGCCCAAGCCGCGCAAGGCTCTGCCGCAACGGCGCACATTGATGCCACTGCTGGCCAACCACGACGGTGCCATCTTGCTTTATCGACGCCCTTCCAGCGGCCTTTGGGGGGGCTTGTGGAGCCTGCCGGAACTGGACGACATCGCCCAGCTCGACGACTTGGCCTACCAGCACGGCCTGCGCCTGGCTGGCAGCCGCGCCATGGACGGCCTGACCCATACCTTCAGCCACTTCCAGCTGGCGATCGAGCCCTGGCTGGTGCGCGTCGACCCCCTTGGCGAGCACGTGACCGAGGCCGACTGGCTCTGGTATAACCTCGCCACCCCGCCGCGCCTGGGCCTTGCTGCCCCGGTGAAAAAGCTGCTCAAACGCGCGGCCGACGAACTGACCGCAGGAGACGCCCGATGACCCGCACCGTGATGTGCCGCAAATACAAAGAAGAACTGCCAGGCCTGGAGCGCCCGCCCTACCCCGGCGCCAAGGGCCAGGACATCTTCGACCACATCTCGCAGAAGGCCTGGGCCGACTGGCAGAAGCACCAGACCATGCTGATCAACGAAAAGCGCCTGAACATGATGAATGCAGAGGACCGCAAATTCCTGCAGGCCGAGATGGACAAGTTCTTCGCTGGCGAAGAGTACGCGCAGGCGGAAGGCTACGTTCCACCGTCGGAATGACCCTACGGAACGTAAGCGACGGAATTAATTTAAAATTTTTTCAAAAAGTCGTTGACGGACCGTCAGAAAATCTATTTAATTCACCTCGTCGCCCAGATAGCTCAGTCGGTAGAGCAGAGGATTGAAAATCCTCGTGTCGGCGGTTCGACTCCGTCTCTGGGCACCACCTTCAAGCTTCTGGTGGTTGCAAAGTTACCCGAAGCGACAACAAGAAACCCGCCTAGTGCGGGTTTTTCGTTGTCTGTGATTTTTGACCTGAGGCGGTTTGGAAGAACGAAATCGAGAAACCCGCAGCCATACGCAGACTGCGGGTCGAGCCTTACTCGTCCGACATGGAACGAAGATGCTCGAATGCGTCCTCGGTCATGTGCCCCAGGTAAGAAACGCTGTGTAGCTGGAACTCGCCGTGCGCCTTGCTTTTTTCGATAATTGCGGCGATGTCAGCCTTGGTGATCCGCTGCTCGTCGCAACCGGCGAAACCGGTTGGGTAGTAAACATTGCCGTCGGCCCTATAGCCGTAAAGGGTTATCAGGTAAAAGTACTTCATGGCTGCTCCTTTGTAGCGCAAACGTGCGCACCCTTCACAAACGCCGAATTGGCGCAGTGACAAACTGCCTGCCAACATGGCGGGCAGCGGGAGACAAGCTACGCAGGGCCTACGGTCAGCATAATCGGGATATCTATCCCACAGACCTCTAACCCAGCTACAGCGCACAGGCGCCCTGCTTGGGTTTATCGGGCAATTGCGCTTCAATACGCGCACTTTCAGACACACCCAAGGATTCCCCATGGCCACCCCTACCAAGCAACAGAAACGCGCCAAGCGCGCCGCCAGCAAGGCCAAGCAGAACCGCATGGTACGCAGCGGCCAAGCGGTCAAGGCCAGTGCCGGCGACAGCGCCAGCGTCGACCAGGTGTACAACAAAGCCATGGAGTCGGGCAGCTACGACGCGATGTTCAACAAAATGAAGGAAGCCCAGGAAAGCGGCGGGCTGGTACCGATGATTTCGGTGTTCCTGGTGGACCCGCTGCTGGCCTTGGTGCTCAAGGGGCACAAGGAAGAGCACGCTACCGACTACATCGTGCTGGTGTTCAACGCCTACCGCAAATGGCTGGACGGCGCCGACGAAGAGGCCACCATGGCCTGGCTGGAAAGCGATGAGTTCCAAAATGCCTATATCGCCGCTTCCGAGCTGGTGGCCAAGCAGCAGCAACAACAGAAGCAGTTTGGCTAACAGGGCCATGTAACCTGTACCGGCCTCTCGCAGGCCCCACAGGGCCAGCACAGGCAACAAAAAAGGCCGCACCCTTCACAGGGCGCGGCCTTTTCATTTCAGCTAGCGTGGATCAGTTGTCCAGCGCCACCCGCCCGGCAGCTTCGCGCTTGCGGTGCACCAGCAAGCCGGCCGCTACCACACCAATGCTCAGCAACGCAGTCGCGATGATCTCCGCACGGTGATCCTCACGCAGCGCCATCACCACCAGAATGGCAACGATGAAGGCAATCGTCGCCCAGGTCAGGCCTGGGAACAGCCACATCTTGAAGGTGATCTTCTCGCCACGCGCCTCACGCTGGGCGCGCATGCGCAGTTGCGATACGGCAATCACCAGGTACACCAGCAGGGCAATGGCGCCGGAGCTGGCCAGCAGGAACTCGAACACCTGGGCCGGGGCCACGAAGTTGGCGAACACGCAAAGGAACGCCGCTGCGGTAGACAGCAGTACCGCCACATGCGGGGTCGCCGCCTTGGTGGTGCGCTGGGCGATGGCCGGCGCGTCGCCACGCTTGCTCAGCGAGAACAGCATGCGCGACGACGTGTACAGCGCCGAGTTCAAGCAGCTGGTCACGGCAATCAGCACGACGATGTCGACGATCAGCTTGGCATTCGGCACGCCGATACGGCTAAGCACCGTCTGGTAGGAACCGGTTTCGGCCAGAGCCGGATCGTTCCACGGCACCAGGGCCACGACCAGGAAGATCGACACCAGATAGAACAGGCAGATACGCCAGATCACCGAGTTGGTGGCGCGGCTGATCTGCTTGCCAGGGTCCTTCGACTCGGCAGCAGCAATGGTGACAATTTCGGTACCCATGAACGAGAACATGGTGGT
This sequence comes from Pseudomonas sp. BN607, assembly GCF_029871175.1. Taxonomy (NCBI): domain Bacteria; kingdom Pseudomonadati; phylum Pseudomonadota; class Gammaproteobacteria; order Pseudomonadales; family Pseudomonadaceae; genus Pseudomonas; species Pseudomonas sp. BN607. The sequence goes on along the minus strand of NZ_SSOE01000019.1, from coordinate 39,750 downwards.
CAGCATCGCGGCCAGCACTGCGCCCAGGCCATTAGGCATGAAGCCCTGGGTGTCGAACAGGTGGCTGGCACCACTCACCTGGCTGCCCAATACAAAGCCGAACATTGCCGCACAACCCACAACGATGAAACCGATGATCGCCAGTACCTTGAGCAGGGCGAACCAGAACTCGAACTCGCCGTAGTTCTTGACGCTGCACAGGTTGGTCAGGGTCAGCGCCAGGGTAATGATGAGGGAGAAGGCCCACAGGTCAACCGCAGGGAACCATGCATGCAGGATGGCGGCGGCGGCGTTGGCCTCCAGCGGAATCACCAGCACCCAGAACCACCAGTACAGCCAACCAATGGTGAAGCCGGCCCAGCGCCCGATAGCGCGGTCGGCATAGGTAGAGAAAGAACCGGTGTCTGGCGACGCAACGGCCATTTCACCCAGCATGCGCATTACCAGCACCACCAGCGTACCGGCGGCGGCATAAGCCAGCAGCACGGCCGGGCCGGCAGCTGCGATGGCGTGGCCGGAACCTACGAACAAGCCGGCACCGATGACGCCAGCGATGGACAGCATGGTTACATGCCGTTGTTTGAGCCCCTGAGCGAGGTCATTGGAATTGTTACCGCTCATAAAACTACCTTTGTAAGGAGTGGACCACTCCGACTGCGGGTACGGAGCGCGCCTGGGGTTGACCTAGGCATCGCTGCAATCGGCGGTTTCCTACTGGCAATAAGCGCGCCACCTGCTGAATGCATTCGTCAGAAAAATCTGCGGGCCTTTAAGGGCGCGGTTTGGAGGGCTTTCGGCCACACCCTGACCGAAAGGGCACCAAATCGTTTAATTACTGAAATACCCACTTACAAACGCACCAAAGGTGCTCCTCGGTAACACCCATGCACCACTGCAATGCCGAAAAGTGCAACCCTTAGGTACAACCCTATAGCCTGTTGACGCGTCCACAGATCAACCTGCCCTCTGCGAACACGTTTGACCTAAAGGTCGGGTTTACCGCCCGAATGGGCCAAAACCGCTTCCATGAGCGGGCTAAAGCTGGCACCATCGCGCCTTTTTTCATCAAGGCTCTGGTGCTGGGCGAGACCTTCGCGGACATCCGCGCGACGTTACGCTGTAGCGATGCGACAAACTGCCCCACCAGTGCCCACAGTCCCTAGCGACCCTGTTGGCCGCCTAATGCCGCTATGCTAGCTTGGCGCACGCCAGGAAGGCCGCCAACAGCTGGGAACGCACCGAACACATGAGGACCGCACATGGCTCAGGCCACGCCCGCGCTGGAAATCCGCAACCTGCACAAACGCTACGGCGAGCAGGAAATTCTCAAGGGCATTTCGCTGACCGCACGCGACGGTGACGTGATCTCCATCCTGGGGTCTTCCGGCTCCGGCAAGTCCACCCTGCTGCGTTGCATCAACCTGCTCGAGAACCCGCACCAGGGCGAAATCCTGGTTGCCGGCGAAGCCCTCAAGCTCAAAGCTGCCAAAAACGGCGACCTGATCGCCGCCGACAACCGCCAGATCAATCGCCTGCGCAGCGAAATCGGCTTTGTCTTCCAGAACTTCAACCTGTGGCCACACATGTCGATCCTCGACAACATTATCGAGGCGCCACGCCGCGTGCTCGGCCAGAGCAAGGCCGAGGCCATCGAAGCCGCCGAAGCGCTGCTGAACAAGGTTGGCATCTACGACAAACGCCACAGCTACCCTGCCCAGCTTTCCGGTGGCCAGCAACAGCGTGCCGCCATTGCCCGTACCCTGGCCATGAAACCAAAAGTCATTCTGTTCGACGAGCCCACTTCGGCCCTCGATCCGGAAATGGTCCAGGAAGTGCTTAACGTTATCCGCGCATTGGCCGAAGAAGGCCGTACCATGCTTTTGGTCACGCACGAGATGAGCTTTGCCCGCCATGTGTCCAGTGAAGTCGTCTTCCTGCACCAGGGGCTGGTCGAAGAGCAGGGGTCGCCGCAGCAGGTCTTCGAGAACCCGACCTCGGCGCGTTGCAAGCAATTCATGTCAAGCCACCGCTAACGGAGCAATACATGCACACCTACAAGAAGTTTCTCCTGGCAGCTGCTGCCACGCTGGTGATGTCGGCAAACGCCATGGCCGCAGAAAAACTGCGCATGGGCATCGAAGCCGCCTACCCACCGTTCAACAACAAGGATGCCAGCGGTAACGTGGTTGGCTTCGATAAAGACATCGGCGACGCCCTGTGCGCCAAGATGAAAGTCGAGTGCTCGGTCGTTACCTCCGACTGGGACGGCATCATCCCGGCCCTGAACGCCAAGAAGTTCGACTTCCTGGTGTCTTCGCTGTCGATCACCGACGAGCGCAAGCAGGCTGTGGACTTCACCGAGCCGTACTACTCCAACAAGCTGCAGTTCATCGCGCCGAAAAACGTCGATTTCAAGACTGACAAAGCGTCGCTGAAAGGCAAGGTCATCGGCACCCAGCGCGCCACCTTGGCCGGCACCTACCTTGAAGACAACTACCCGGATGTCGACGTCAAACTTTACGACACCCAGGAAAATGCCTACCTGGACCTGGTCTCCGGCCGCATCGACGGCATCCTGGCTGACAAGTACGTGCAGTACGAGTGGCTGAAAAGCAAAGATGGCTCGAACTTCGAGTTCAAGGGCGAGCCAGTGATGGACAGCGACAAGATCGGCATTGCCGTGCGCAAAGGTGACACCAAGCTGCGCGACGACCTGAACAAAGCCCTGGCAGAAATCAAAGCCGACGGCACGTACAAGAAGATCAACGACAAGTACTTCCCGTTCAGTATCGAATGACCCGCCCTGACCGGCGCGCCCAAGTGGCGCGCCAGTCCCTAAAATGACCTGCCCATGAATATCGACCTGCACGGATTCGGTCCGGCCATGATGGCCGGCACCCTGATGACCGTAAAACTGGCGCTTTGCGCCTTGCTGCTGGGGCTGGTGCTGGGCCTGCTCGGCGCCCTGGCCAAAACCTCACCGCTCAAGCCCCTGCAATGGCTTGGCGGCTTCTACTCGACCCTGGTTCGCGGCGTGCCCGAACTGCTGTGGGTACTGCTTATTTATTTCGGCACCGTCGGGCTGATGAACAGCCTCGGCGAAGCCCTGAACATGCCCGGCCTGGAACTCAGCGCCTTCGCTGCGGGCGTCATCGCCCTGGGCCTGTGCTTTGGCGCCTACGCCACCGAAGTGTTCCGTGGCGCCATCCTGGCGATCCCCAAGGGCCACCGTGAAGCTGGCCTGGCGCTGGGCCTGTCCAAGGGCCGCATCCTCTCACGGATCATCCTGCCGCAGATGTGGCGCATCGCTCTGCCCGGCCTTGGCAACCTGTTCATGATCCTGATGAAGGACACCGCCCTGGTGTCGGTGATCGGCCTGGAAGAAATCATGCGACACGCGCAAATCGGCGTGACCGTGACCAAAGAGCCGTTCACCTTCTACATGGTTGCGGCCTGCATCTACCTGGGCCTGACCGTCATCGCCATGACCGGCATGTACTTCATGGAAAAACGCGCCGCTCGCGGCTTTGCGAGGGCTGAACAATGAATTGGGAAGTCATCTTCAAATGGCTGCCACGCCTGGCCGAGGGTGCGGTGCTGACCCTGGAGCTGGTGGCCATTGCCGTGGTGGCCGGGTTGATCCTGGCCATCCCGCTGGGCATCGCCCGCTCCTCGCGCCACTGGTACGTGCGCGCCGTGCCGTTCAGCTACATCTTCTTCTTCCGTGGCACGCCGCTGCTGGTGCAGTTGTTCCTGGTCTATTACGGCCTGGCGCAGTTCGATGCGGTGCGCTCCAGCTCGCTGTGGCCGTACCTGCGCGACCCGTTCTGGTGCACGGTGCTGACCATGACCCTGCACACCGCCGCATACATTGCCGAGATCCTGCGCGGCGCACTGCAGTCGATCCCCAAAGGTGAGATCGAAGCGGCGCGGGCGCTGGGCATGTCGCGTGGCAAGGCGCTGTTCTACATCATGCTGCCCCGTGCTGCGCGCATCGGCCTGCCGGCCTACAGCAACGAAGTGATCCTGATGCTCAAGGCCAGTGCCCTGGCCAGTACCGTGACCCTGCTGGAACTGACCGGCATGGCCCGTACCATCATTGCCCGGACCTACCTGCCGGTGGAAATCTTCTTTGCCGCAGGCGTGTTCTACCTGGTGATCTCCTTCTTGCTGGTGCAGGGCTTCAAGCTGCTGGAGCGCTGGCTGCGCGTGGATGCCTGCCAGGGTCGCTGAGACCTTACTCGCCATTTCGCGGGTAAACCCGCTCCCACAGGTAAATCACAGGCCTTGAAACCTGTGCTAATCCTGTGGGAGCGGGTTCACCCGCGAAGAGGCCCTTAAACCCAACACACTTCTTCCCATGCCCAACCACCTCCACAGCCACCACCTAAGCACCCGCTTCAAGGCCCTCGACCAGTTCCTGATCGAGCACCAACCGCTGTGGAAACCCCGCCCCTTCACCACCCTGCAACTGGCCTGGGAGGCCACCCACCCAGAGCTGGCTGCCCACCTGCGCCAATGTTCACTGGCAGACGCCGAAGCCGACAGCGCCACTGACCGCTTGCCAGCCCCATTCCCGCAATTGGCCGAGCAAGCCCGACAGCTCGCCACGCTCGGCAGCCTTCCGCAAACCGACCTACCACCTGCCGCCCACCGCCTGGACGTCGCTGTGCCCGGCCGCAAATGGCAGCAGATCGAAGCCTTCGCCAGCCACCTGGCCTTCCGCGAGCCGCCCCACCACTGGCTGGACTGGTGCTCTGGCAAAGGCCACCTCGGCCGTCGCCTGCTGCAACCCGGGCAACACCTGACCTGCCTGGAGTACGACGCCGAACTGGTCGGTGCCGGTCAGGCCCTGAGCGCACACCACCACTTGCCCGCACAGCACGTACATCAGGATGTGATGGCCAGCGACAGCGCCCGCCACCTGGCGGGTGACAAAAGCGTGGTTGCCCTGCATGCCTGTGGCGACCTGCATGTCCGCCTGATGCAACTGGCCAGCCAGCAAGGTTGCCGGCAACTCGCCGTAGCCCCCTGCTGCTACAACCGCATCGCCGCGCCGCACTACCAGGCGTTATCCACAGCCGCGCAGGCGTCCAGCCTGCAGCTGTCGCTGGACGATCTGGGCCTGCCCCTGAGCGAAACTGTCACTGCCGGCGCCCGCGTGCGGCGCCAGCGCGACACCTCGATGGCCCGCCGCCTGGGCTTCGACCTGCTGCAACGCCAGCAGCGCCAGAGCGATGAATACATGCCGACGCCTTCCCTGCCGGTGGCCTGGCTGGAGAAGCCCTTCGAGCAATACTGCCGCGACTTGGCTGAACTGAAGCAATTGCCAGTGAGCGGCGACCCGGACTGGGCAATGCTGGAAGCTGCGGGCTGGCAACGCCTGGCCGAGGTTCGGAACCTGGAGCGCGTGCGCAACCTGTTCCGTCGGCCACTGGAGCTGTGGCTGGTACTCGATCGCGCCCTGTTCCTCGAAGAACAAGGCTATGACGTGCGCCTGGGCCTGTTTTGCGATTACCCGCTGACCCCGCGCAACCTGTTGATACTCGCGGAACGTGACCGTTAGCCGCAGCACAACCTGTGGATAAGTCTGTGAACAAGCTTGTGATTACCTGTTGGATCCAAGGGCTATTTCAAACGCTTGGCTTATTCCCACTTGCTGCTGCAGGCCAGTAAAAACAGGCGTTTGCGCAAAGACCAGCGGCGTAGCGATGCGGCATGCCTTTCGCGCAAGTCGCCGATGCCACTTGTGCATAAACATTTCTTGTGGTTAGCGCAAGCGCTGTTGGCGCGGTTATTTGTGGGAGCGGCCTTGCGCCGCGAAAGGGCTGCAAAGCAGCCCCTCTCCCAGTCTCAATGCGCCTTACCCTTGGCGATCTCGATATCGTTCATCAACGCCTTGGCCATGTCGCACAGGTAATCGGCAGCCCCCAGGAATTTATGGTCATCCTCCATATCCCCCTCACGCACCAAGTGCTTGATGTAGCCCATCAGGATCGAGACATGCTCGTAGGCAGCATCCACCGGGACGCCGGGTTGAACGCGAAGCAGATTTAGGGATGGGTTACCGGCAGCGAGGAAGGTTTCCACGCCTGCGGTGGTGACAGGTTGGGGGCTGTTGGGATCAGAATTGATCGTTTTCACTTTTCAAACTCCTAGTTCAAAAGGAGTTGCCGTGTTCATTCTTTCTCACGGAACAAAGGCGGCAACCGTGCACGAGGTGAGAAACCGAGTGAACATAGGAAGCCCGGCCAGACCAAGGTCTGCCCGCGCACGGTCGCCATTACGCAGCCGATACGTTCAGGTCGGGTTCTCACACCCGGTCGTCAAAGCGACCCGAAAACGGTATCTGTGAGCCATTTCCCCGACAACAGCGATACTTCGGCAGCGCGCGTAGGATACTTCCGAAGCATCCCACTTCTGAAGCTTTTAGCCCCATGATTCAGAATTGCCTTACACAGATAGCCGCGCTTACGCGGCCCCCTGTGGGAGCGGGTTCACCCGCGAAGAGGCCACACCAGGCAACACAAGGCTAATGCTCACCCACCGTAACGGTGTATCATCCGCCCCCCAAATCATTAAAAAGTGACGTCGCGCGCTGCCCGCCAGCCCCGCGGCCTTCTGGCGTTGCGCCAGAACCGACAATGGACCAACGGACCTGACCATCGTGACCCGAGCCAAACCCCTCGCCCTGTTGACCCTCGCCCTGGCCCTTACCGGCTGCGCCGGCGGCACCTCGCCCCACCCCAACAGCAACCTGGGCTGGAACCACCCCGGTATGCAACTAGGCGGCGACAACGGCCTGCCCCTGCGCACCGAAAGCCCCTGCCGCAAGCGCGGCTGCGACAACGACAAGCTGTTCTTCAACCCGGGTAAAAGCGAGCCAAACGTCAATACCATCCACCGCGGCTGGTAGGAAAATTCTCCTTTTGGGCCGGTGACTTAGGTCTTTTGCGAACATTCGCAAGGAAGTGGTTTACAGGCGCCAAACGATCGTTATAATGACGCCCCATTGCCGGTATAGCTCAGATGGTAGAGCAACTGACTTGTAATCAGTAGGTCCCGGGTTCGATTCCTGGTGCCGGCACCATACGCAGTATCAAGAAAGGCTCACCGAAAGGTGGGCCTTTTTTGTTTTCAACCCCCGCAGTACCGCCCTCCACTCTTGCCCCTGCCAGCGTCTTGTTCTTACAAATCCACTGAAGCCACCACGATCAGTGTGGGAGCTGGCTTGCCTGCGATGGGCTGCGCAGCAGACCCACCCACCCCAGGCTGATGCAATTCTCTGATCATCAGCACAGTTCCAAAGCAGACAAACCCTCCAACACAAACGCTTTGACTCGCCAACCAATCCCCACTACGATTTATCGCAAATTTTAGATATTTCTGCCGAGGCAAGCCAATGGCGCTTCAATTCCACGAAAGCCCTTTCCACGCCACCCACGACGCAGATACCGCCAGCAAAATGGCCTTGAAAATGGACTTGTCCATTTTCATCACTGACTGCATCAAAAAAATGGGCCTCAAGCAGCATGATGCCGCGGCCAAGTTGAACGTGACCCAATCCCGCATATCCGAGCTTGCAAATGGCAAGATCGAGAAATTCACCTTGGACGCCATGATGGACATGCTGGACAAGCTCGGCTTTCGCACCAGCCTGACCCTGCCCTCGAACGATGCCGGTTCACCTCCCCAGATCGTGATCACCCAAACGCCTGGCAGCTAAACCCTGTATCCCATTTTTCTCAGTTCTTGCTTCAACTCCTTCATCCGCTCTTCGGCGACTGCATCGCGTGCCGGTCGGGCCTGTTGGTCGTTTTTACGAACGAATGCAACACGACGACCATGTCTGCAAATTTGGCCACATACAGTCAGGCATGCCCCGGTCATCGCATTGCTGCTTGCACCTGGGTCAGGATCTCGCGGCACTGGTCTCGTCAGCCAATGCAGCCTCCACCCGCCCACCGGTAACGGTGCTCAGGAGGCCAGATCATGAGATGCCCTTGCTCTTGGTCGTAATGAGCCGCCAGTCCCGCGTTAGAGGACATCCCCACAGGTCGCAGGGGCCTTGATCCCTGATAACACTCAACATTCTTGGCGGGATGACATGGGGACGATCCAAAATGAGATTCGGGAGGGTTTTGATCAGCGGATTGATCGAGAGGAAAACGGCACCTCGACAATTGAGTTCTGCAAGGCACCGGCGTTTGCGCAACGGAGAAGCCCTACGAACGGATTAGTATCAATGATTCCTAGTGATGGCAGAAATCTGACCTCTTGACCTAGAGTGAAAAATCTCACCTTGTTCTTGAAAATCTCTTGGCACCCATCACATTCTCCCGGCCCTGCGGCTTCTCTGGTAGCCCAAAGACTAGGCAGGCTGTGAGCGTCGATCCTCCTGCTGAAAAAAACGTTATCAGATCAGTTCTCGCCTAACGTGGAAATCTGGTACTACGTGGCGTAAAATTCAACCTTGCGGCCCCCAGACAACGGCTCATTACTGCTACGAACTCTGGTCTTTACCTTTCTTTGCACATGACATGAAGAGTCGTACCCAATGAAGCCTCATTCGACCTTTTTCGATAATATAGCGATTTCTAATCCAAAGCTTTACAAAGCCCCTAAGGCATCGCAAGAGTCTAGAGTTTTTCCTTACTACGCCGGTTACTCCAGCGAGTTCTCTAGCAATATATTGTCTACACTGAAGCCGACTCGAAACGCTTTGGTATTCGACCCATGGAATGGTAGTGGAACAACTACAACCTCTGCGTATTCGCAGGGTTTCGACTGCATTGGCTTTGACTTAAACCCTGCAATGGTTCTAGTCGCCAAGGCACGCCTACTATCGCCATTAGAGCGCCCCAGCCTGATTTCAATTGCTAAATCATTAATTGATCAGTCGCAACTAAGCATAGAGGCGCTCACGATAAACGATGACGAGCCTCTACTAAAATGGTTTAACACCGGAAGCACTGTTGCGCTCCGAAACTTAGAAACTAGAATTAACAATCTATTAATATCGAACGAAACATATATCCAGCTAAACAACAATAAGGCCATGGATCAAGTCTCGTCGCTAGCCGCTTTTTTTTACGTAGCACTGTTCCGAACCACGCGAAAGCTGCTTCTAGATTTTATACCTTCAAACCCAACCTGGGTAAAACAACCTAAAACAAAGTTGAACCGCAAGCGCCCATCACAAAGCACTATTTATACGGTATTTTTAGACGAAATCAGAAGCTTGAGTTTGCTCGATGGACTTAACGGCTTTAAGTCTCGCGAATCTGATTCAACTGCATGCTTAAAAATTGGAAACGCAGAAAACATTGCACTCAATAATGAATCAGTCGATGCAATTATATCGTCCCCGCCATACTGCACTCGAATAGATTACGCAGTATCTACCGCCATAGAACTTGCGGTTATCCGATGCGAACAGTCCGAATTTGACACACTCCGCAGAGGGCTTACTGGAACATCTACAGTGCAACGTATTGCACCAACCCTTGAGAGCAAATGGGGTTCTACTTGCGCTCTATTCTTAGAAAGACTGTACAACCACCAGTCGCATGCCTCGAAAGGCTACTACTTCAAAAATCATTTGCAATATTTTTCCTCATTATCTCGATCAGTCGAAGAAATTTCTAGAATCTTGAAGCCTGGAAGCCCCTGCTTTTTAGTGGTGCAAGACTCTCACTATAAAGAAGTCCATAACGATGTACCCACAATAGTTACCGAAATGGCAAGCCATTCAGGACTAGCAATTGTGCGGAGAGATGATTTTAAGGCTTCAAGATCAATGGTTGATGTAAACCTTAAGTCCAAGAAATATCTCAATACCAGGAACACTACTGAGAGTGTTCTATGTTTTCAAAAAAACTAGAAATATACTGTTATTTTTTACAAGAAGATTATCCGTCGAATATCGTGACAGGGAGTAAGTAGATGAACGATTCAAATACTGCGGACGTCGATATTGTCGAAATGGAACCAGAGGGAGAAGGACTATCTGGTTTCGAGAAGAAGTACAAGGCGCAAATGCGCCAAATTGTTACACAGAAGCTTGACATCCCGATCTCCACACTTCCTGCAATGCTCGATGATAACATTAAAATCAATCCTGAGTTTCAACGTCGTGATCGCTGGGATGAAGAAAGGCAATCACGTTTAATCGAATCTCTTTTGATGAACGTCCCGGTCCCACCAGTATTTTTAGGCGAGGATGATTACGGATTTTATGTTGTCTTAGATGGCAGACAACGCCTCACCGCAATCCAGAACTTCCTAAATAACACTTTAGCCTTGAAGGGGCTAGTAGTTTGGGACGACTTGAATGGTCTTAGATTCAATGACCTTGTCAAAAGAGGTCTGGATAAGCACCTAACTAGACGTTTCCTTTCAGCAATTGCTCTACTTAAAGAATCTTCCCCGGCCATTAAATATGATGTTTTTGATCGCCTCAACACAGGCGGCGTCAAAGCTAATGAAATGGAAGTTCGCAATGCTGTCTTCCGAGGGCCTTTTACGGATGCATTGCATAAACTGTCACGCCACCCAGATTTTTGTAAAGCATGGGAAATACCTGTAGACCCGATTGAGGCTCAATCCAATCCGATCTACCAGAAGATGATCGACCTATCTATTGTTTTGCGCTTTTTTGCTCTTTCTGATCCGGAAAAAATTGATACCACTTTCAAAGACTTTCTCGGAGAGTTCATGGAGGAGCGTAACAAGCTATATATCGCAGATCCAAATCTTGAAAAAATGGATGCAGAACGCTTTGAGCGCGCAGTAGTAAATAGCCTTACTGTATTTGGTACAAATTCTTTCAGAAACCCTTCAAAGATGATGAAGGGTCCACCGTCACTCCCAATTGCTGAAGCAATTATGATCGGCTTGTCGGAGTACGACCCAGCGTTAATAACAGAAGAAATTGCAACACAAATAAAGGCTGATTTCGCGACACTTTGTAGCGACCCAGACTTCCTCAAGTCTGTATCAAGCGGCACTAATGGAAAAGGCGCCATTAAAACCAGGATAAACAAAGCGAGGGATATGTTTAGCTCGCACCTCAAAAAGAAACCTTGAGTTATGGACAACAATTTTATAGCTACGGATGACTTTTTAAGCTCTCTTGAAACTATTGAAGAAGTAGCGCTATCGCTATCAACTCCTGCAGCGCTAAAACCTAACCAACTCGCCTGCACAAATGCAATAAGCTGCTCAGTTATAGTACTACTTAGCGGGTACTTTGAAAGCTACCTCAAGAATATAGTAAAAGACTATATAGACGCCATCAACAACTTAAACAAACCTATACACCAAATTCCGGTAACTATGCGGCTCAAGCATTACTCTGGCGGTGCGGACGCCTTAGTAAACGCTAGTAAAAAAGACAAAAAACTCAAATCAACAAATATATCAGAAGACCTAGCCAGACGATTAGGATCTTTAGATCAACCGAAATACTATCTCGCCTGGGAGTCATTTGCCAATACAAAATCGAATCCTGGCACAGAGACTGTTACAACACTATTGTCTGGTCTTGAAATCGAAAAGGCTTGGAATTCGATTGATGACCTAAACAAGTCTCATGGCCGACTAGACCTATTTCTCACGTCTTTCATAGAGATGCGTAACGTGTGTGCCCATACAGGTCGTCATCACACACCTCCTTCTGGAGCTGATCTAATAGACTATGTTGGAAAATTTAAAAGCCTCGCTGAATGCATCGACATGGTAATAGGTTTACGACTAGCAAATTTTGCATAGCTCTTTTCTAGGCAGTGAAAGGGTAGATATTGAGATAGAGTTGAATTAGGCACCAGGAAAAGCCTATGCTTATCAAGTGACTATATATAAATTCGACTCCTGGTGCCCCATACGCAGTATCAAGAAAGGCTCACCGAAAGGTGGGCCTTTTTTGTTTTCAGTGTCGTTATGCCCCCTCGCCCTCCCCCCTCTCAAACCCTCCGCAACCCCCGCCGCACCTCTTTATCGGCATACATCAACTGATCCGCCGCTTTAAGCGCGGCCTGCAGCGAAGTCGCAGCGGGATCAACACTCGTAATACCAAAACTCGCACCCGCGTAATCGAACCGGCAGTTGTCAAACTCGTAGCTACCAATCAGCAGCGGCACCAGCCGTCTGCGCATCGCTGCGGCAGTTTTGGCCATTTCGTCCGGATGGATCGAAGCGGTCAAGCCGATCACAACGAACTCGTCACCACCCCAGCGCCCAAGTTCATCCGTTGCCCGCAACCCGCCCTGCAAGCGCCGGCTGCTTTCGATCAGGAACTTGTCCCCCACCTCGTGCCCGTACGTGTCGTTGATCGCCTTGAATTCATCGAGGTCGATAAACGCCACCAGCACCCCCTGCCCCGTTCGCTTCGCCAATGCGAAATGCCGATGCAAGGCAGCCAGGATTGCCCGCCGATTCTTCAACCCGGTCAGCGCGTCATAGTTTGCCGCATAGCGTTCTTCCTGGCGGCGCAATAGCATCTGCCCGGCCACACGGCTGGAGAGCAAGATCAAGATCAACCCGAGCGCTGCCACAGAGGCTCCGGTCCAGTAGTACTGCTGACGCATCGGCTGCAGGTGATCAAGCTTTGCCAGCGTCAGCAGCTGATATTGCGCGTCGTTCAGGGGCTGGCGATGCACCAGATAAGGGTGCCCGCCAATCAGCCATTGATCGGCCTGAGCCGCGGCAGCCACTGCGCGGATATCCATGGGCTCGCCCGGCTCTTCGTCGCCATCCAGAGGCCTGCGAATATCGGGCGGGAGCAGTGCCGCCACGTTACGCAGCATGAAGGGTTCGCTGGACGCGGTGGTCACACGGCCCTGACGGTTCACTATCAAGGCAATGTGACGCCCTGTCAGGTAGAGGGCTATGTCCGGGGCATCGAACTTGACCGTGACAGAGCCGAGTGGCTGGCCGTCAGCATCGTCGATGCGGCTGGCTACGAAATAGGAGGGGGTTTTGTTCAGGCGGGCAATGCCGAACATTTCACCACTGCCGGTGCGCAATGCGTCGAGGAGGTAGGCCCTGCCCGTATAGATCTGGCCAACGATGCTGAATGACTCCGCCCAGTTGCTGGCCGTCACCGTATCGTCTGAGAGGTTGTTCATGTAGATACGGGCATAGTGAAGATCACTGGCCAATCTATCCATGAAATCACCCACGCTTCGCACCAGCGGGTCACGGGTGAACTTCGAAGCGCGCTCCTCACGTGTGAGTGCCGCGAAACCGGGCGGATCATGGCGATATCGGGCAGCGAGTTGGATCACCTCGCTTTGACGGGCCACCATGTTGGCCACGCTGGCCATCTCGGTGAACAGGCGGTCTACGACTCGCCCCGTGATCTGGGCTTCGTATTCGGCGCCTGCCGCCAGGTTGTCGAGTTCTTCTGCCGTAAGGCGCTGCGCTACCCACCCGCTCAGGCTTGCCACAAGTGCCAACCAGACGACCACAACGCCTAGCGTCACCCGGCGCACGATGGATGGAATGTCCCTGCGTTGTCGCCGTTGCGACGGATCGTAACTCACGCCGCGCTTGCCGGTTGAATGGGGCACCAAAGCAACTCCTTTTGCGATACAGCAATGTGCATCATCGACCCTGCGATACCCCGCCAAGGCGAAGCTCGCTAGATTGTAAGACATTCACCTCAGTGGATCGCCAATGGATTGATGGCGGTCAAACGGCGGGCTGGGCGAGGGGTTTACGTTCAGAACAGGCAGCCCTGAGGAAGGATGAGCATGGCCAAGAGATTCCCCACAAACCCTCGCCACCCCGAGCGAATCTGCTGGGGTTGCGACCTGTACTGCCCTGCCAAGGCGCTAGCCTGTGGCAATGGCGCAGACCGGACCATGCATCCGGTGGAGCTGTTTGGCGAGGATTGGGATAGCTTCGAGGGCCAGTTGGAGAAGCCGGTTGATCCAGGGCAAGCGGTAGAGCCCAGGTAAGAAAGGGCCGCTTGGCGGCCCAGCGCAGGCCTTGAACCCAGCGCTGGCTCTATGGGACCGGGCTTGCCCGCGAAGCTGGCGATGCGCGTGCAGGCACCGGCTGCGCCGGTGTTCGCGGGTGAACCCGCTCCTACAGGTACAGCGCCAGGCCTTGTGGAAGGGCTTGATCAGAACGCGGTGCTTACCGTCAACGACAGGTTACGCGGGTCGCCGTAGATCGCCCCGGCATAGAACCCGTACTGGCTGTAGTAGTGCTTGTCGAACAGGTTGTTGGCGTTGAGGCTGACACTGGTGTTGTCGGTGAGCTGGTACTTGGCCATGGCATTCCAGATGGCATAACCGGACCAGTTCACGTCAGTGGCCCCATTGCTCACACCGTTCGTGGGCTGGCCAGCCGGGCTGGAAATGGCGCGGATGTTGGTCTGCGCAGTCACGCCGGCGCCCAAGGTCAGGCGGTCGAGCGGGCCGCTCAGGCGGTAGGTGGTGGAGGCCTTGAACAGGTGCGATGGGTCGCTGCGGCCGTCGCTGTCGACGCGGCGGAAGTGCAGGTAGGTGTAGCCGGCGTAAACGTTCCAGTTGGGGGTCAGGGCGCCCGCAACTTCCAGGTCGATACCGTCGGTTTCCTGGCCGGAACCGGCCTTGTACGCGTTGCCGCCAGTCGGGGTGGTCAGGTCGCCGTCCAGCACGGCTTTGTTTTCCTGCTTGGTGCGGAAGTACGCCGCCGAGGCGTTCAGGCGGCCATCGAACCACTCACCCTTGATACCTGTTTCGTAGCTTTGCCCACGAATCGGCTCGACCTTGCTGCCGCTGCTGGTTTCAGAGGTTTGCGGGGTGAAGATGTCGGTGTAGCTGGCGTATACCGAGTAGTTGTCGTTGAGGTCATACACCGTGCCCAGGTAGGGGGTGACGATGCCATTTTCTTCCTGGCTGCTGCGCTCGCCGGCCACGCTGCGGGTGACCGAGGAATAGTTGCTGGTGCGCACGCCAACGATTACCGACAGCGGGTCGGTGATGCTCAGGCGGGTGGCGGCGTACATGCCCTGCAGGCGAGTGGTGGTCTTGCTGTGAAGGCCGGTGCGCGAGGCGATGAGGTCGTAGTCGTCATCCACGCCATTGTGCCAGTCGGTCACCGGGAAGCCGTTGTTGGCGCGGAACTGGCAACCCAGTGCAGGCGCGCTGGTCATGCCGTCGCCGACCATGGTGCAGGTGTACTGAGGCGACCAGCCGACGGTGCGGCTGTCGTTGTAGCCGACCATGGCCTGGTGGGTGCGGCCAAACAGCTGGAACGGGCCGGACAGGTCGATCTGCGCGGACTGCTGGGTGGTGTCGCTGGAGCTGTGCAAACCGTTCAACACGGCGCCGCTGCCATCCTGGTCCCAGTAACCGCCATAGGTGCCGCGCCCAGCCGAGTTCACCTTGGCAAGGCCGCGATGGTTCAGGGCTTCGGTGGTGGCTTGGGCGGCTTTCAGGTCCAGGGTCCAGTCGTTGTCGAAGCGATGCTCCAGCGAGCCAAACGCAGTACGCGTGGTGTACTCGCCAAAGCTCCAGCTGGGCACTACGTTGGTGCTGCGCGGCAAGTCGGTCTTGCTGCCGTCGCGGTACCAGATGGGGATGTTCGCACCCCAGCCACCACCCACGACCTTGTTGTACTCATACTGGTAACCGGCGCCCAGGGTGGTGGCGTCGTCCAGGTCGAACTCGAAATTGGCCAGCGCGGCGCGGGAGCGTTCGGACTGGTTGTCGCGGAACGAGTTGGCGTCCTGCTGGGTCATCACGAAGCGCGAACGCAGGCGGCCATCTTCGGACAGCGGCAGATTCAGGTCAGCACCCAGGCGACGTTTGTCCCAGCTGCCATAAGTGGCGTAGGCGCTGCCGCCGAAGGTTTTGGTCGGTGCCTTGCGGATCAGGTTGACGGTGGCCGAAGGGTCGCCAGTGCCACCGAGCAGGCCGTTGGCGCCGCGCACGATGTCGATGCGTTCGTACAGGTCCATGTTCAACGCATTGCCGCTGCCACTGAAATCAGAGCCGCCCTGGGTCTGCAGGCCATCGACCTTCCAGTTGCTGATCGAGTAGCCACGGGCCCGATAGTCGGTACGCCCGCCCACCTCGGACTTGTTGGCCGTGACGCCCGGCGTGGTTTCCAGCGCCTGCTCGATGGTGTGGATGCCACGGTCATCCATCTGCTGACGGGTGATGGTGGTGACCGATTGCGGCGTTTGCCGTGGCGTCAGCGCCAGGCCGGTAGAGCTGCGGGTGCTCTCGACCGTGTAACCCAATTGGCCGGCATCATCGGCGGGCAGCAGCGCGCTGTCTTCGATCTGCGTGGCGTCCAGTTCCAGAGGTTTGCCGTCGGCAGCTACGGCCCCGCCACTGATGGCGACGGCCACGAAGAAGGCCAGCGGGTTGAGGCGAGGGCCGCCTTGGCTGATAGGGGTGAACAGTTGCGGGATGCTCTTGGGATTCATTTGGGAAGGCTTCGTATTTGCAGATGATTTTTTGTTAGGATTCTAGGGATCGGCCCTCCCGGCTCCAGACCCGACATGTACGGGGATGTAATTGAACGTAACGAGCGCCACCGGCCCTCACCGAACAGGTTTTTTCCGCATGAGCACGACCTTGCTGGTTGTCGACGATGACGACGAGATCCGCGAACTTCTTTGTGACTACCTGACCGATGCCGGCTACAACGTGCTAGCCGCAGCCGACGGTGAACAGATGCGCGAACAACTGGCCCGGCACAAGGTGGACCTGGTGGTGCTCGACCTCATGCTGCCGGGTGAAGATGGCCTTAGCCTGTGCCGCCAGTTGCAAGCGACGCCGGGGCTGGCCGTGATCATGCTGTCGGCCAAGGGCAGCACGCTGGACCGCATCATCGGCCTGGAAGTGGGTGCCGACGACTACCTGGCCAAGCCTTTCGAACCACGCGAGCTGATCGCCCGGATCAAGGCCGTGCTGCGTCGCCCGCAACGTCTGGACACCCCCGCCGAAGAGCCCGCCGTGGTGGATGCCCAGCAGTTCGCAGGCTTTCGCCTTGAACACGTCAAGCGTCTGCTCACCCGCCCCGATGGCGAGACGCTGACCCTGCCCCGCTCCGACTACCGCGTGCTGCGCGAATTGCTGGATGCCAACAACCGCGTGGTCTCCCGCGACCAGCTGACGCGTAGCGCGTTTGGCCGCGACCACCTGCCCGACGACCGTTCGGTGGACATGTGCGTCAGCCGCCTGCGCCAGCAACTGCGCCGTGCACCGGCGGGGGCCGCGCAAATTCTCACGATCCGCAACGAAGGCTATCTGCTGAGTATCGCCAACCTCGCGGCCGACGCCTGACATGCGCTGGCTTCGCCGTCTGTGGCCGCGCACCTTGTTTGGCCAGTTGCTGCTGATCATGGTCAGCGGCACGTTGTTGATCCAGTTGATGTCGAGCAGCATCTGGTTCGATGTGCGCTTTGCCCAGGTGCTCGAAGCCCCGGTGCGGCTGATCGCTGCACGCAGTGCACCGCTGATTGCCCAGGCCGACTGCCACGGTGGCACGTTGCAGGCGCCAGCCCATTACCAGCTGCGCTGCGCCGAGCACCTGCCCACGGCGGAGCATGACGAGCGTCGCGGGCGCAGGCGCATCGAGCTGTTGCTGCAGCAGGCCCTCAAGTACGAACTGGGGCATGCCCAGGACCTGCGCCTGATGAAGGTGCAACTGACCGACGAACTTGGCCAGCCGATTGTCTGGCGCAGCCTGTTCGGCCTGCGCACGGCGCAAGCGCATATCCAGTTCGCGGTGCCGTTGGCCGATGGCCACTGGCTGACCATCGATGGCCAGGAGTTGCAGGGCTGGAGCGGCGAGTCAGCCTGGGTGCTGATCAGCGATTACCTGCTGCGGGTGTATGCGCTGCGCATCGTCGCGGTACTGCTGGTATGCCTGCTTGCCGTGCGCCTGTGCCTGCGCCCACTGCGGCGCCTGGCCGATGCCGCACGTGGCCTGGGCAGCAACCTTGAACAGCCACCGCTGGCACTGGATGGCCCGGAGGAAGTGCGCCAGGCGGCCCAGGCCTTCAATGCCATGCAGCAGCGGCTGATTGCCATGGTCAACGACAAGGCCTACTTCCTGGCCGCCGTGTCTCACGACCTGCGCACCCCGCTGACCCGTATGCGCCTGCGCCTGGAGCGCCTGCCAGATGACGAACACCGCCAGCGCTTGCGGCAGAACATTACGCAGATGGACGATATGATCGGCCAGGTTCTGGACTACCTGCGTGCGGGGGAGCAGCAGAATTTGCAGCAGGTGGACCTGGACCGATTGGTTGCGCGCCAGTGTGCGGACTTGGCCACTGCTGAAGAACCACTTCCGGTGCACGGCCAGGCGGGCAGTTTGCGGGTAGATGCCTTGCTGTTGCAGCGCTGCCTGCAAAACTTGCTGGTGAATGCGCTGCGCTATGCCCAGCACATTTCGGTCACGCTGGAACGGCCCACAAAAGGGGTGTTGATCCATATCGACGACTGCGGGCCGGGCATTGCACCGGACCTGCTGGCGACCATTACCGACCCCTTCGTGCGCGGTGACGGGTCGCGTAACCAGGCATACGGCGGATATGGGTTGGGGTTGAGCATCGCCCAGCGGATCGCTGCCAGCCATGGGGGTGAACTGCTGCTGTCGAACCGAGAGAGCGGTGGGTTGCGGGTCAGCATATTGCTGCCTGGCTAACGCGATTTTCTGTGGGAGCGGCCTTGTGTCGCGAGGTGCTGGGACTACGCAATCAGGTAACAGTCTTTTACCGATTACCCAGGTTTTCCCTCCCCCGCCTTTGCCTATCCTATGCCCGGTCATCCTGCCTGCGATGGACCCATGAATCACTCTCTGCCCAGCCGCTATGCCTGCCTCGCCATCTGCCTGTTGTTCACGTTTGCCAGCTTGCCGCTGCTACCCCAACACGCCTGGCTCTGGCCAATAACACTGATCACTGCCCTGCTCAGCCTGATCGGGCTCAACGACCTGCGCCAAAGCCACCACGCCGTGCGCCGCAACTACCCGATCCTGGGTAACATCCGCTACCTGATCGAAACCATCCGCCCGGAAATCCGCCAGTACCTGATCGAAGGCGACGACGACAAGCTGCCGTTCTCCCGCTCGCAGCGCTCGCTGGTCTACGCCCGCGCCAAGAACGAAAGCGCCGAGAAAGCTTTCGGCACGCTCAACGATGCCTACAAGCCCGGGTTCGAGTTCATTAGCCATTCGATGCTGCCAGTGGCCACGCCAGACCCGGCATCGTTTCGTATCGCCATTGGCGGGCCACAATGCCGCCTGCCCTACTCGGCCTCGATCTTCAACATATCTGCCATGAGCTTTGGTGCGCTCAGCGCCAACGCTATCTCCGCCCTCAACCGCGGTGCGCGGATGGGCCGGTTTGCCCACGACACTGGCGAAGGCAGCATCAGCCCGTACCACCGTGAACACGGCGGTGACCTGATCTGGGAAATTGGCAGCGGCTACTTCGGCTGCCGTACGGCGGACGGTCGTTTCGACCCGCACCGTTTCGCCGAACAGGCCCGCTCGCCACAGGTGAAGATGATCGAGATCAAGCTCAGCCAAGGCGCCAAGCCGGGGCACGGCGGCATCTTGCCGGGGCATAAGGTCAGCCCTGAAATCGCCGAGACCCGTGGCGTGCGCGTGGGCGAGGACTGTATCTCACCGGCCGCACACAGTGCCTTCCGCACACCGGTCGAGTTGCTACAGTTCGTGGCGAGCCTGCGCGAGCTGTCGGGGGGTAAACCCGTGGGCTTCAAGTTCTGCCTGGGCCACCCGTGGGAGTTCATGGGCATCGCCAAAGCCATGCTGGCCACCGGCATTACGCCGGACTTCATCGTTGTCGATGGCAAGGAAGGCGGCACCGGAGCGGCACCACGCGAATTCAGCGACAACATGGGCGTACCCATGCGCGAAGGCCTGATGTTCGTGCACAACACCTTGGTCGGCCTGAACCTGCGCTCCAGCATTCGGATTGGCGCGGCGGGCAAGATCGTCAGCGCCTTCGACATTGCCAGTGTGTTGGCCATCGGCGCTGACTGGGTCAACTCGGCACGCGGCTTCATGTTCGCGATTGGCTGCATCCAGTCGCAAAGCTGCCACACCAACAAGTGCCCGACCGGCGTGGCCACCCAAGACCCACTGCGCCAGCGCGCCCTGGTGGTGCCAGACAAGGCCGAGCGGGTCGCCAGCTTCCATCGCAACACACTGCACGCACTGGCTGAAATGCTGGCGGCTGCGGGCCTGGAGCACCCTTCGGAGCTGAAGCCCAAGCACCTGGCCCGGCGCATCAGCCCTAGCGAGATCGGGTTGTTTTCGGACCTGCACACGTTCCTCAAGCCAGGCGAACTGCTCAGTGGCTCGATAGAAAGCGAGTTTTATGCGCGGATGTGGCAGATGGCGCGTAGCGACAGTTTTGCGCCGGAGACTGGGGGGGCTGCAACACGAGGTGTGGCATCAAGACTGCGCCACGAAGAGACTGAGCCTGCATGAAAAACAAGACTGGGGCTGCCCTGCAGCCCTTCGCGGGCTTGCCCGCTCCCACACCTGCAGCGCCAGACTTGAAGGCGGCGCTGTACCTGTGGGAGCGGGCAAGCCCGCGAAGGGGCGCAGCGCGGCCCCAGCTTTCATGCAAACAACTGCGGATCAGAAGATGCTGATCGGGTACTCGACGAATACGCGGACTTCGTTGCCGTCGTCGTTGTAACCGTTCTGCTGCACAGCATTGTTGGTACGCAGGAACGAGCTACGCAGTTTGATCGACAGGTCCTTGGCCGGGCCGTCCTGAACGACGTAACGAACCTGGTTGAAGATCTCGCGCTCTTTACCTTCGCCGAAGCCGTGGGTATTGATGTTGTCACCCACAACGTACGCAACCTTGTACGTCAGGCCTGGCAGACCGAAGGCACCAAAGTCCAGACCATAACCCAACTGCCAGGAGCGCTCGTCTTCGGCGTTGAAGTCAGACCAGTAGGAGTTGGCCAGGTAGATGGTCGATCCACCATCGCTGGTTCCCCAAGGCTGGCTCTGGTAGCCACCGTAGTTGTAGCCGGTGCTGCCGGTGCTGCGCTGGTGGGCCAAGGTGATCGAGTGCGGGCCAAAGGCGTAGGTGGCCGCCAGGCTCCAGATTGTGTTGTCGTCACCGGTCAGGCTGGCTTTCTCGACGAATTTCTTGTCGATATCAGTCTTGTAGCCGTTGAAATCCAGGGTCAGGGACTGGTCGCTGGCGATCGGGAAGACGTAGTTCAAGCCCAGGTAGTGCTTCTTCATCACATCTTCGTTGTCGGCCGTGTACAGCGAAGCGGTGAAGTTGTCGGTGAACTTGTAGCTGCCGCCGAACACGTTGATGGACTTCAGGTGGCCACTGTCACGACCTTCAGCGCTCTTGCGGGCTTCCTGCGTGAAGCGACCAGCGTTCAGTTCCAGGCCCTCGATTTCCTTGGAGGTAATCAGGGTACCGGTGAAGCTCTCTGGCAGCAGGCGCGCATCGTCATACTGCAGCACTGGCAGTGCCGGCATCTGGTCACCGTACTTGAGCACGGTGTTGGAGATTCGGAACTTGATCGCAGCACCGCCACGGGCCAAGTTGTGCGGGGAGTTGGCCGGGTCGGTATCACTCGGCTTGAAGAAGTCGACGCCCGCGCCACCGTTGTGGCCTTTGCCACCATCGAGACGCACGGCGTACAGGCCGAATGCGTCGACACCTACACCTACGGTGCCCTGAGTGAAGCCGGAGGAGAAGTTGGCGATGAACGCCTGGCCCCATTCGATCTGGTCGTCGGTGCCGTGCTTCTTGTCGCGGTTGATGTAGGCGTTGCGCAGAAGGACGTTGGCGTGGCTGTCCTCGATGAAGCCCTTGCTGTCGGCCTGGTCATTGGCCTGTGCCTGGGTCGCGGCGATCATCGCCAAGGCGACCAGGCTGATCCTGGTTTTGAACATGTTGTTTTCCTTATTTCTTAATCAAGAACGCGCTGCAATACGACGCCAGGAACCAACGCCCCTTCGTAGGTTCGACGCTATGCGGATCCACACTTGAAGGCCTGCCGGTAAGTGCACGGCGGCCTCTGGCAACAGCATGGCCAAGGTTATGGCCAGCAGGCGTTGGCCGAATCCTAGCCGTGTGCGATTACAAATGTCAAAAAATCGTGAAATGCAGGTTGATATAACCAAAATTACCGGCGTGTCTGGTGCATTTCCATGCTGGTGTGCGCAATCAGCGGGCAATTTATCTTGTGTAGGAAATGACCTTTTGATCGATCGGACAATTTTCCTGTGCAGACGCTTATGCCTTCCCGGCGATGGGCAGAAGGAAGTCGGGGATTGAGATTGACTGGCTCAAGCAGCGCCTGACCATCAGGGACGCTGTGGGAGCGGGCTTGCCCCGCGAACACCGGCAAAGCCGGTGCCATGCAGCGCGCGGCGCCCTTCGCGGGACAAGCCCGCTCCCACAGTCACGGGTGTTCTTCGATCAGTGCCACACCGCTATCAGCGCCTGCATTTCTGCTTCGCTGATCAACCCTTGGGGATACCGTCCGGCAAGCAGACGTCGTGGGTCGGTCGTCCTGACCCTGATGCTTCCATGGTGTTTCAACCACTTCGCCACAACCTTGAGCGACTGGTGATCCACTGCCAATGGGCGCAAAGCCGACTCACTTGCTGCGTTCATGTCTACACGTACTCCCTGGCCCGTGAGCGGCTAATTTACGTAGGTAATGTTACAGATCCGAGAGCCCAGCACGGCCGGGCTATCTACTTGAAAAACAATACAAAACGTATGCCAGCCTGGAGGCCGGGTGTCGCCCAAAAAAAAGGCCCGTCAGAAGACGGGCCCTTTGTTATTCACACAGCGCTCAACGCTTCACTGGCGCCGGCTGCTGCTGAGTCAGGCAGTGAATGTTGCCACCACCGAGCAACAACTCGCGGCCAGGGATCATCACTACTTCGTGGTCAGGGAAAATCTTCGTCAGAATCGCTCTGGCTTCGGCATCTGCCGGGTCGTCAAAGCTAGGCGCAATAATGCCGCCGTTGACGATCAGGAAGTTCACGTACGACCCGGCCAGGCGCACCGATGGGTCACGCTCCTGGCTACCGGCCACTTGATCGACGCCGGCACACTCTTCAGCGGTGGCGAACAGCGGGCCCGGAATCGGCATCTTGTGCACGATGAACTCCCGGCCCTTGGCATCACGGGTGTTCTGCAACACCTCCATGGCCGCGTGGCAGCGCGCATAGTTGGGGTCGTTGGAATCATCGGTCCAGGCCAGTAACACTTCGCCCGGGCGCACGTAACAGCAGAAGTTGTCGACGTGGCCATCGGTTTCGTCGTTGTACAGGCCATCGGGCAGCCACACCACGGTGTCTACTGACAACTGTTCACGCAGCACCGCTTCAATCTGCTCACGCTTCAGGTGCGGGTTGCGGTTACGGTTGAGCAAGCATTCCTCGGTAGTGATCACGGTGCCTTCACCGTCCACGTGGATCGAGCCGCCCTCCAGCACGAAGCCTTCGGTGTGGTAGCGCTGGCAGCGCTCCATTTCCAGCACCTTGGCGGCCAGTTCCTCGTCGCGGTTCCAAGGAGCATACAGGCCACCGTCGAAGCCGCCCCACGCGTTGAAGCCCCAGTCCACGCCGCGCACTTCACCCTGGTCATTGATGACGAAGGTCGGGCCGGTGTCACGCACCCAAGCGTCGTCATTGCTGATTTCGACCACACGGATGTTCGGCTGGTCGAGCTGGCGGCGGGCGTTTTCGTACTGGCCAGCAGACGCCGCAACGGTTACCGGTTCAAAGCGGGCGATCGCCTTGGCCAGGGTTACGTGGGCTGCCTGCGCCGGCTTGCCGCCCAAACGCCAGTTGTCGGGGCGTTCCGGCCAGACCATCCACACCTGGGTTTGCGGGGCCCACTCGGCGGGCATGTGGAAACCATCGGCACGGGGCGTGGAGTTGAGGGTTTTCATGGGTGACCTCTGTGATGGCCCTGAGCCGGAGTGTGCTGGGGCGTTTGCCCATTTATAACCGATATATATCGATGTTTAAAGCCCGATAATCGGGAATTTGCAGGATAAAACTCGCTATAAAGCCGATATGAATCGGATCCTCACTGGTTTCATCTGGCGCGCAGACCCGTCTGACGTCTACCATAACCACACCACGTGCATCCTTTTAAAGCGGCTTGCGCAAAAATCGTGCAAGCCGGCTAGGGTCAATACTTGAGCAACGGGCCAGTAAGCCGCTATGAACATCATCCCTACCGCCATCCCGGAAGTACTGATCATCGAGCCGAAAGTATTCGGTGACAGCCGTGGTTTTTTCTTCGAGGCATTCAACGCTCGCGAGTTCGCCCGGCAGACCGGGGTGAATCTCGAGTTCGTCCAGGACAACCACTCGCGCTCCATCCAAGGCGTGCTGCGTGGGTTGCATTACCAGGTAGAAAACACCCAGGGCAAGCTGGTGCGCGTGGTGCAGGGGGAAATCCGCGATGTCGCCGTGGATGTGCGCAAAAGCTCGCCAACCTTCGGCCAATGGGTCGCAGTGAACCTGTCGGCCGACAACCATCGGCAACTATGGATACCACCGGGCTTCGCCCACGGGTTTGCCGTCATGAGCGAATCCGCCGAGTTCCTGTACAAGACCACCGATTACTACAACCCTGGCGCAGACCGCTGCATTCGCTGGGACGATGCGCAACTGGCCATCGACTGGGGGCTGCAGCAGCCACCGGTGCTGTCAGACAAGGACAAGGTCGGCCTGCCACTGGCGGAGGCGGAACTGCTGCCGTAACTAGCGCATAATTGCGTCAGACTTTTCTGGCGCATTTACGTGATGATTGCAAAACCCACGCCCCCACGCCGTCCCCGCTGGCGCAGCCTGGCCCTGTTGGCCCTGTGCCTGGCCCCGTTACTCTGGCCGCTGCACCACCTTGCCGAACGCTATTATCAGGACGAGCTGGCCTCGCAGAACCGCCAGACCCTCGACCTGTACGTCGCCAACCTGCTCGGCACCCTGCACCGCTACGAAACCCTGCCGCAGATCCTCGGCGACCTGCCGGCGTTGCGTGGCGTACTGGCCGACCCTTTCCGCCTGGAAGCGGTGACCAACGCCAACCGCCTGCTCAAGAACATCGTGCAGCAGACCGGTGCCGAGGTGATGTACCTGATGGACGTCAGCGGCAACACGCTGGCGGCCTCCAATTGGGACAAGCACGACAGCTTCGTCGGCCGCAATTTCGCCTTCCGCCCTTACTTCAACGAAGCCATGGCCGGCCATCTGGGGCGTTTTTTTGGCCAGGGCACCACTTCGGCCAAACGTGGCTACTTCTTTGCCGCCGCCGTGCGCGACCGCGAGCGCATCGTTGGCGTGCTGGTAGTCAAGGTCGATCTCGATCACACCGAAACCCTCTGGGGCCGTACCCCCGAGCAGTTGTTGCTGACCGATCACAATGGCGTGGTCATCCTCACTTCGCGTCCTGACTGGCGCTTCCGCGCCACCCGCGTGCTGAGCGAGGCCGAACGCCAGGCGATCATCGCTATCCAGCCCTACCCTACCCAGGCCCCGCAACCGCTTGTACTCAACCCGGACGCGTGGCTCACCCAGACCCGTGATATCAAGGAAACCGGCTGGCAGGTGAGCATCCTCGCCCCGCGCATACTGGTCGACCGTTCTGTACAGACAGTGACGGCCATCGGTGCCGGTACCTTGCTGGTGGTAATGCTGCTGGCCGGGCTGGTGATGCAGCGGCGCCGCCACTACATCGACCGCATCGACTTCGAGGCCCGTGGCCGCCAGGAACTGGAAAAGCGCGTAGCCGAACGCACGGCCGACCTCGAAGGCCTCAACACCCGCCTCAAGCTTGCCGTGCTGGAACGCGAGAACGCCCAGCAGGAGGCCGTGCGCGCCCAGGACGAACTGGTTCAGGCCGGCAAGCTATCGGTACTCGGCACCATGTCGGCCAGCATCAGCCATGAGCTCAACCAGCCGCTGGCGGCTATTCGCAGCTATGCGGAGAACGCCGAAATCCTGCTCGATCACCAGCGCACCGAAGACGCCCGCGGCAACCTCAAGCTGATCGGAGAGCTGACCGGCCGCATGGCCTCGATCATCGCCCACCTGCGCGCGTTCGCCCGCCGCGACCGCCATGCCCCGGAGAGCGTGGCCCTGCAGCCAGCCCTGGACGATGCCCTGGCACTGCTGGCCAAGCGCCGCCGGGCGATGGCCGTGGAGCTGATTCGCGACCTGCCGGAAGCAACATTGTGGGTACAGGCCGGCGAAACCCGCCTGCGCCAGGTGCTGGGCAACCTGCTGGCCAATGCACTCGACGCCTTGACCGAAAAAGCCAACCCGAGGCGCCTGTGGCTGAGTGCCGAGCAGCGGGATGACTGCGTCTACCTGTACATCCGCGACAATGGCCCCGGTTTCAGCCGCCAGGCCCTGGAGCACGCCAAGGAGCCGTTCTTCACCACCAAGACCCGCACTCAGGGCCTGGGCCTGGGGTTGGCCATCTGCGAAAGCCTGATGCGCGCCCTGGGTGGTGAACTGCTGCTGGCCAACCACCCGGAAGGTGGCGCCCTGCTGACCTTGCAGCTGCGTGTGGCCGCGCCTGGCGCTACCTTGCCCAATTCGGAGGACCCCTCGGCATGACCACCGAGACACTGATAGACAGCCAAGCCCAGGTCATCCTGGTGGACGATGACCCGCACCTGCGCCAGGCGCTGAGCCAGACCCTGGACCTGGCGGGGCTCAAAGTGGTCGCCCTGGCCGATGCCCAAGGCTTGGCTGACCGTATCGAGGCCGACTGGCCCGGTGTGGTGGTCACCGACATCCGCATGCCCGGCATCGATGGCCTGCAGTTGCTGGAACAATTGCACGGCCGTGACAGCGAGCTGCCGGTACTGTTGATAACCGGCCATGGCGACGTGCCGCTAGCGGTGCAGGCAATGCGTGCCGGGGCTTATGACTTTCTGGAAAAACCCTTCGCTACGGACGCCCTGCTCGACAGCGTGCGCCGGGCCCTGGCCCTGCGGCGGCTGGTGCTGGACAACCGCAGCCTGCGCCTGGCACTGAGCGACCGCCAGCAACTGGCCACCCGCCTGGTCGGTCATTCGCCATCCATGCTGCGCCTGCGCGAGCAGATCGGCGCCTTGGCCGGCACCCGCGCCGATGTGCTGATCCTTGGTGAGACCGGCGCGGGCAAAGAGGTGGTGGCCCGCGCCCTGCACGACCTGTCCAGCCGCCGCGACGGGCCCTTCGTGGCGATCAACGCCGGAGCACTGGCCGAGTCGGTGGTCGAAAGCGAGCTGTTCGGCCATGAACCCGGTGCGTTTACTGGCGCGCAAAAACGCCGTATCGGCAAGTTCGAATTCGCCAATGGCGGCACGCTGTTCCTCGACGAAATCGAGAGCATGAGCCTGGATGTACAGGTAAAACTGCTGCGCATGTTGCAGGAACGAGTGGTCGAGCGACTCGGCGGCAACCAGCTGATCCCACTGGATATCCGCATCATCGCCGCGACCAAGGAAGACCTGCGCCAGTCCGCCGACCAAGGGCGCTTTCGCGCCGACCTGTATTACCGCCTGAACGTGGCACCGCTGCGTATCCCACCGCTGCGTGAACGCGGCGATGACATCCTGGTGTTGTTCCAGCACTTTGCCGACGCCGCCAGCCAGCGCCATGGCCTGGCGCCGCACACCCTGCAACCGGCACAACGTGCCCTGCTGCTACGCCACGGCTGGCCAGGCAATGTGCGCGAGTTGCAGAACGCCGCCGAGCGTTTCGCCCTTGGCCTGGAACTGGCCCTGGACGGCCAGGCACCGCCAGCGGCCGCACCGACACAGCCAATGCCGAGCGGCAACCTCAGTGAGCAGGTAGAGCAATTCGAGCGCTCGCTGATCGCGGCCGAACTGGCCCAGCCACACAGCTCCATGCGCAGCCTGGCCGAGGCGCTGGGCATACCCCGCAAGACCCTGCACGACAAGCTGCGCAAGCATGGCCTGAGCTTTGACGGCGGTAGCGGCGGGCATGACGACCAAGAGGACCACCGTTGATGAGCACCGATAGCCAGTACCTGCAGTCCGTACTGCACAGCGACATCCCCCTGACCCGTGAAATGGGCCTGGAAGTAATCGGTTGGCAGCAGCACACCCTGCAATTGCAGCTGCCACTGGCGCCCAACGTCAACCACAAGAGCACCATGTTCGGCGGCAGCCTGTACTGCGCGGCAGTGCTGGCAGGTTGGGGCTGGCTGCACCTGCGGCTGCGCGAACTGGGGATAGACGACGGGCATATCGTCATTCAGGAAGGGCAGATCAGTTATCCGTTGCCGGTAACCGGCGCCGCGCTGGCGCGCTGTGCGGCGCCGGACGAGAAGGTCTGGGAGCGGTTCCTGAACCTGTACCAGCGGCGTGGCCGGGCGCGGCTGACGCTGCAGACCACGGTGAGCAATGCCGATAGTGACGAACCCGCGGTGAAATTCAGCGGCCAGTACGTGCTGCACCGCTGAAGCCTGGAGGCTGTCACAATCCCACAGGTATGGGAAAGGTGGAGGGAATAGGGTGTACCTGTGGAAGCCAGTTAGATCAGGTTCAGGAAGGCCTGGCGCCATGCCGCATTGGCGGGCAATGCCAGGAAATACGGATTGAGCAGCGACTCACGCGGCGGATACCGGAACGGTAAACCATCCAGCCCGATCACCTCGCCACCGGCGCCCTCCACCACACCCTGCGCCGCAGCAGTGTCCCACTGAGAAGTCGGCGCCAGGCGCGGATAACAATCGGCACTGCCCTCAGCCAACAGGCAAAACTTCAACGAGCTGCCAATATTGGCCAGTTCCAGCTCACCCACCGCAGCCCCCAGGCCGGCCAACAGCGCTTCCTGTTCCGGGCTGGAGTGTCGACGGCTGGCAACCACGGTAAAACGCTCGCCTGGCGCGGGTGCGTTGCGGACCTGGATCGGTTGGGCTGCCTCATCGGCATCTGCACGCCAGGCCCCCAAACCGCGCCCACCGAAATAGCAGCGCCCATTGGTGGGCATCGACACTACGCCGAACACCACCTCGCCGTTCTCGATCAGGGCGATGTTGACCGTGAACTCCTCGCTGCCGGCAATGAACTCCTTGGTGCCATCGAGCGGGTCTACCAGCCACCAGCGGCTCCAGCTCTCACGCTCGGCCAACGGAATGTTGCAGTCCTCTTCGGACAGCACAGGAACCTGCGGCGCCAGGGCCAACAGCCCATCGGCAATCACCCGGTGCGCTGCCAAGTCGGCAGCGGTCACCGGCGAATCATCGGCCTTGTTGGTCACCGCCACATCGGCGCGCCAGAACGGCAGGGTCGCCTCGCCTGCGGCCAGCGCCAGCTTGACCGCCTCATGCATCAGTTGCAGGTCGTTCATAGCTCTAGCAGCCCCCGCTGGGTCAGCAGGTCACGCGTCAGGTACAACGCTGCCAGCGCGCGGCCCTCGGTGAACTGCGGGTGCATGGCCAGCGCCGACAGCTCGCGCAGGTTGACCTTGTCGACCCGCATCGGCTCCGGCTCATCGCCTTCCAGATGCGCTTCGTACAGGTCGCTGGCCAGTACCACCTGGATTTTCTGGCTCATGTAGCCCGGCGACAGCGACAACTCGGTCAGGTGCTCCAGCTGGCGCGCACCAAAACCGGCTTCTTCCTTGAGCTCCCGGTCGGCTGCCGCCAGCACGTCTTCGCCCGGCTCGATCAGGCCCTTGGGCAACGACAGTTCGTACTCGTCGGTGCCACCGCAGTATTCCTCGACCAACACAGCGTGCTCGGCGTCGAGCATGGCCACGATCATCACCGCGCCGTACCCGTTACCCCGGCCTACCAGGCGCTCGTAGGTACGCTCGTTGCCATTGCTGAAGCGCAATTGCACGGCTTCGACGCGAAACAGGCGGCTACTGGCGACGATTTCGCGGCTGAGGACGGTGGGTTTCTGGCGCATGGGGCGGCTCCTTGGCGTGAACGGGTTACTATACCGTGGCTTGCCGACTGATCGAGAGTTTCCCATGCCTGTTCTTCCCTGGTCTGCCATCGATACCGTTCTGCTGGATATGGACGGCACCCTGCTCGACCTGCATTACGACAACCGCTTCTGGCTGCACCACCTGCCCCAGCGCTATGCCGAGCTGCACGGGGTAAGCCGGGCCATGGCTGAAATGGAGTTGCAACCGCTATTCGAGCGCAATGCCGGCACACTCAACTGGTATTGCCTGGATTTCTGGAGCCGTGAGCTAGACCTGCCGATCCGCGAGCTGAAGCGGGAAATTGCCGACCTCATCGCCCTGCGCCCAGATGCCGATACCTTCTTGGCGGCGATTCGCAAGGCCGGCAAACGGGTTGTGATGATCACCAATGCACACCGGGATTCGCTGTCGCTGAAGCTGGAGCGGGTGGAACTGGCGCCGTATTTCGAGCGGCTGATCAGCTCGCATGACTACGGTTACCCAAAAGAGAGCCCGCAGTTCTGGGATGCCTTGCAGGCGGATATTGGTTTCGAGCCGGGGCGTAGCCTGTTCATCGATGACACCCTGGCGATATTGCGCAGTGCGCGGCGGTTTGGCGTTGGCCACCTGCTGGCGGTGCGACAGCCGGATAGCAAGGCAGGGCCGCGGGATACCGAAGAGTTTCCAGCGGTCGAGGATTACCGGGAATTAGTGATAGGCCTGTGAGGCCGCCTTCGCGGGCATGCCCGCGAAGGGCCGGTACAGACTTCAGAGATCAATCAGGAATACGCAGCACCTGCCCCGGATAGATCTTGTCCGGGTGCGAGAGCATCGGCTTGTTGGCCTCGAAGATCTTGTTGTACTGGTTGGCGTTGCCATAAACCACGATTGAAATGGCCGACAACGTGTCACCCTTTTTCACTGTAACGAACCTGGCCGCCTTCACCACTGGCCCCGTCACGGTGATCTGGTCATCCACGCTGGCCACACCATTGATGTTGCCGGCGGCGAGAATGATCTTTTCCTTCTCCTCCTGGCTGGCCACCTCACCCTTGAGGATGATCTTGTCGCCCTCTACAGTGGCGGTAATGTTCGGATTGCCCAGGCCGACACTTTCCACGTGTTTTTTCAGCTGCTCCTCGGCATTGGCATTGCCTGGGGTCAGCAGGTCGATCAACTTCTCGCCCGCTTCCTTCACGAAACTGAACAAGCTCATAGCGCTCTCCTTGTTGACGAAACCTCGGACTCAGCAGTCTAGGCCACCTTTCCTCCCGCCGCCCCCTGCGACCAATCGACGCGCTCTATCAAGGCATAGACCCTAGCAATTAGACGCCGCCGGCCCGCACGCCTAGGCTTGTGCTATCACCAAGCCGCCGAATGAACAGCCTGCCCCGATGAACAGCAAACCACCGGTCTGCGCGGCCTCATCGCCCTTGGCCATGCCCGCCGCCAGCAACACCTACGATTACGTCCAGCTCAACGACAGCAAACGTGACAGCACGCCGCTGGCCGAAGAGGTGGCGCTGGCCATTGTCTACAACGGCCTCAACCAGGCGGTGATGCTGGTCAGCCCCACCGACCTGGAAGACTTCGCCGTCGGGTTTAGCGTTGGCAGCGGCATTGTCGAAGGCACCGCGGAAATCTACGACCTCAAGCTCTCCGGCAGCGGATCGGCGATGTACGCCGACCTGGAAATATCCAGCCGGGCGTTCTGGAACCTGAAAAACCAGCGTCGCCAGCTGGCCGGCACCAGTGGGTGTGGCCTGTGTGGAGTCGAAGCACTGGAACAGGCATTGCCAGAGCTGACCGTGCTGCCGGGTGCACCCCTGCCCCCGGCGCAGTGGCTGGTCGGGCTGCGCGAGCGCATCGATGCTTTCCAGCCGTTGGGCCAGCACTGCGGCGCGGTGCATGCGGCACTGTTCATGGACCGTCATGGCGAGCTGTTGCTCGGGCGTGAAGACATTGGCCGGCACAACGCCCTCGACAAGCTGATCGGCGCCCTGCTGCGCCAAGGCATCGACAGCCAGGGCGGCCTTGCCATCGTCACCAGCCGCTGCAGCCTGGAGCTGATCCAGAAGGTACTGCGTGCCGGTATCCAGACACTGGTAAGCCTTTCAGCCCCCACCGGGCTTGCCCTGCAATGGGCGCGCAAGCACAACCTCAACCTTATCCATTTGCCCAAGCACAGCGCACCGCGGGTCTACAGCCCAGCGGCGGAGTCGTAACAGCCGTGACCTCGTACCAGCACCTTCCGGACAACACCCCAGCCTCCCCTCCTCGCTACAAGCCCTACCACGGCCCCGCCGGTGGCTGGGGTGCACTGCGCAGCGTGGCCAAAGCGTGGGTCGGCAGCGACAACGCGCTGAAGAACATCCGCGCCCTGCTCAAGACCAACCAGAACGGTGGGTTCGACTGCCCTGGCTGTGCTTGGGGCGACTCGCCGGAAAGCGGCATGGTCAAGTTCTGCGAGAACGGCGCCAAGGCGGTGAACTGGGAGGCCACCAAGCGTCGCGTCGACGCGTCCTTCTTCGCCCGCTACAGCGTTACAGCCCTGCTGCAGCAGAGCGATTACTGGCTGGAGTACCAGGGGCGCCTGACCGAGCCAATGGTCTACGACCCAACCAGCGACCGCTACCAGCCGATCAGCTGGGACGCCGCCTTCGCCCTGATCGCCCGCGAGCTGAACAAGCTGGCCAGCCCTGACCAGGCCGAATTCTATACCTCGGGGCGCGCCAGCAACGAAGCGGCCTATCTTTACCAGCTGTTCGTGCGGGCCTATGGCACCAACAACTTCCCCGACTGCTCGAACATGTGCCACGAGGCCAGCGGCGTGGCGTTGGGCCAAAGTGTGGGGGTGGGCAAGGGCACGGTCACCTTCGACGACTTCGAGCATGCCGATGCCATTTTTGTGTGGGGCCAGAACCCCGGCACGAACCACCCGCGCATGCTCGACCCGCTGCGTGACGCGGTGAAGCGTGGCGCTCAGGTGGTGTGCATCAACCCGCTCAAGGAGCGCGGCCTCGAACGCTTCCAGCACCCGCAGAACCCACTGGAAATGTTGACCAACAGCGACCGGCCGACCAACACTGCGTTCTTCCGCCCAGCGCTGGGCGGCGACATGGCGATGCTGCGCGGCATGGCCAAGTTCGTTCTGCAGTGGGAGCGTGAGGCCCAGGCCAGCGGCGAACCGGCTGTGTTCGATCATGCTTTCATTGCCGAACATGGCCATGGCGTTGACGAATACCTGGCCGTGGTCGATGC
This sequence comes from Pseudomonas sp. BN607, assembly GCF_029871175.1. Lineage (NCBI taxonomy): Bacteria > Pseudomonadati > Pseudomonadota > Gammaproteobacteria > Pseudomonadales > Pseudomonadaceae > Pseudomonas > Pseudomonas sp. BN607. Next base: position 6,564 of record NZ_SSOE01000019.1, on the reverse strand, counting down.
CACGCCGTGGCAGCACATCCAGATGCAGTCCGGCCTGAGCCTGGCCGACATCGAGCTGGCCGCGCGCATGTACTGCCGTGGCAAACGGGTAATCATGTGCTGGGCAATGGGCATCACCCAGCACCGCCATTCGGTGCCGACCATCCAGGAAATCGTCAACCTGCAAATGCTGCGCGGCAACATCGGCGCGCCGGGCGCTGGCCTCTGCCCGGTGCGTGGCCACAGCAATGTGCAGGGCGATCGCACCATGGGCATCAACGAACGCCCTCCAGTGGCGCTGCTGGACGCCATCGAGAACCGCTTTGGCTTCCCCGTGCCGCGGCACAACGGCCACAATACCGTTGAAGCGATCCACGCCATGCTCGACGGCCGGGCGAAGGTATTCATCGGCTTGGGTGGCAACTTCGCCCAGGCCACGCCAGATACCGAGCGTACTGCCACAGCATTGCGCAACTGCGAGCTGACCGTGCACATCAGCACCAAGCTCAACCGCAGCCACCTGGTCCACGGCAAGCAGGCGCTGATCCTGCCGTGCCTGGGCCGCACCGACATCGACCTGCAGGCTGACGGGCCGCAAGCAGTCACGGTGGAAGACTCGTTCAGCATGGTGCATGCCTCCAATGGCCAGCTCAAGCCGCTGTCGGCACAGATGCGCTCGGAGCCTGCGGTCATTGCCGGCATTGCCGCCGCCACCCTGGGCAAGAAACCGGTGGACTGGCACTGGCTGGTTGCCGATTACGACCGCATCCGCGACCTGATCGGCGACACCATCGCCGGCTTCAGCGGCTTCAACCAGCGCTTGCAACACCCAGGGGGATTCTACCTGGGCAACAGCGCCGCCAGCCGGGAATGGAAGACCAGCACGGGCCGCGCCAACTTCAAGGCCAACCTGCTGCCCGACACCCTGCTGGACGAGCGCGTGCGCGCCAGCGGCCAATTACCGGACCTGATCATGCAGTCGATGCGCTCGCACGATCAGTACAACACCACCATCTACGGCCTGGACGACCGCTACCGCGGCGTGCGTGGCCAGCGCGAAGTGATTTTTGCCAACGAAGCCGACATCATCCGCCTGGGCTTCCAACCCGGGCAAAAGGTCGACATCGTGTCGTTGTGGGGGGATGAGCATGTGCGCCGGGTACATGGCTTCACGCTGCTGGCGTTCGATATCCCGGCAGGCCAGGCCGCGGCTTACTACCCTGAGGTGAACCCGCTGGTGCCGCTGGAGAGCATTGGCGATGGCAGCCATACGCCGACATCGAAGTTCATTGCCATCAAACTGGAGCGCGCTCGGGACGACGGGCGTATCCTGTAGACACGAAAAAGCCCTGTTCCATGGCGGTTCAGGGCTTTGTCATAAAGGTCTCAGACAGCCGAAAATCGATAAAGTTTCACAGCAAATACAGTAACTTAGAGAATTGTGTACAACTCGTGTTACTCGTCGGATTTCCGTTGCCAGCCACGCCGCTTAGCCTCAAATTCGCCTCGTCATCCCTATGAGGCTCTCTTGATGAAGAAGTACTCCTCGATTTTGTTGTTGTCTTTCAGCTTGCTCAGCGGCGTTGCCATGGCAGGCGGCACCACCGAGGCCGGCATCGGCGGCGCATTGGGTGGGGTACTGGGCTCCGTGGTGGGCAACTCCATCGGTGGTAGCACTGGCGGCGCCATTGGTGCCGGCCTGGGCGGTGCCGCAGGCGGTGCCCTGGGTGCCGATAAGCGCCAGCGCGGTGAGGCCGCTATCGGTGGCGCACTGGGTGCTGCGGGCGGTAACGTGGTCGGTCGCTCGGTGGGCGGCACTACCGGTAGCTACATTGGCGCGGCAGCCGGCGGTGGTGCCGGTGGCGCACTGGGTAACTACATGGGCAACAAGGCCGACGAAGACGACCGCGATGACGACCGTCGCTACCGTCGCGGCTACGACGACCGTCGTCACTACGACCGTGGCCATCACTACGGCCACCGCAAGCACAAGCGCCACTGGCGCGACTGATGCCGAGGGCCTCGCCCCGGCAGCAAAAGCCCCGCCCCTGCCGGCGGGGCTTTTTTATGCCTGCTGGGCGAGTACGAGGCCAGAAAGGATCACTTGCAGCGGCTCAGGCAACACCACAGGACGACCACTGGCACGGTCGATGAACACCTGCACCACCGTGCCTGCCGCACACGCCTCCGGCTCGCCCGGACGGAACAACGCCAGGCGGTACTCTACCGTGCTGCCCGCCAGGCGCGTCACGCCCAACCCCACCTCCAGCAAGTCCGGAAAGCCCGGTAATGCGTAGAAATCCGCCGCCGAACTGACCACGAATGCCGCCAGTTCACCGTCACGCAGGTCGACCTCGGCCTGTTCGACAAGGAAGGCCTGGATAGCTGTTTCAAAAAAGCCGTGCACGGTAGCACCGGCGATATGGCCGTTGACGTCGTTGTCCGAAGGGCGGGTGAGAATGGGGTGGAAGTGGGAGAAGGCAGTGCGCTGAGGGGATTCGGTCATCTGTCTGGCTCTTGTCTTCGCAATGGATGCTGACAGTGAAACAGAAATTGCAGATTTCCGCTGCCTGCAATCCCTTGTGGGAACGCACCGATTTGCAGGAACAAAAAAGCCGCCCCTGAGGGCGGCTGTCTTGTTGCAGCCAGGTTCAGCTTACAGCTGTGGACCAGCGGCCTTGATGGCGTCGGAAACTTCGAACTTCTTGAAGTTTTCGATGAACAGCTTGGCCAGACCTTTGGCGGCCTCGTCGTAGGCAGCTTTGTCAGCCCAGTTGGTGCGCGGGTTGAGCAGGTCGGTCTCAACGCCCGGAACGGCCTTCGGCACATCCAGGTTGATGATGTCCAAGTGCTCGGTTTCGGCACCGACCAGCGCGCCGCTCTGGATTGCAGCGATCACCGCGCGGGTGGTCGGGATGCTGAAGCGCTTGCCAACACCGTAGCCACCGCCGGTCCAGCCGGTGTTTACCAGGTAGACCTTGGAGTTGAAGCCGTTGATACGCTTGATCAGCAGCTCGGCGTACTCGCCAGCCGGGCGCGGGAAGAACGGTGCGCCGAAGCAGGTGGAGAAGGTCGACTTGATGCCGCCGCCCGAGCCCATTTCGGTGGAACCGACCAGCGCGGTGTAACCGGACAGGAAGTGGTAAGCCGCCTGCTCATTGTTGAGGATCGACACCGGAGGCAGAACACCGGTCAGGTCGCAGGTCAGGAAGATTACGGCATTAGGCTCGCCGCCCAGGTTCGCTTCGGAACGCTTGGCAACGTGCTCCAGCGGGTAGGCCGCACGGCTGTTCTGGGTCAGGCTGACGTCGGTGTAATCGGCGTGCTTGTTGGCGTCGAGCACGACGTTTTCCAGCACCGCACCGTGCTTGATGGCTTTCCAGATGACCGGCTCGTTCTTCTCGGACAGGTCGATGCACTTGGCGTAGCAACCACCTTCCATGTTGAAGACAACGCCTTCGCCCCAACCGTGCTCGTCGTCACCGATGAGGTAACGGCTTTCGTCAGCCGACAGGGTGGTCTTGCCGGTGCCGGACAGGCCGAAGAACAGGGTTACATCGCCTTCTTCGCCGATGTTGGCCGCGCAGTGCATTGGCAGTACGTCGGCGGCCGGCAGCAGGAAGTTCTGCACCGAGAACATGGCTTTCTTCATTTCGCCGGCGTAGCGCATGCCAGCGATCAGCACCTTCTTCTGGGCGAAGTTGATGATCACGCAACCGTCGGAATTGGTGCCGTCACGCTCAGGTTCGCAGACGAAGTTGGCAACGTTGAGGATCTGCCACTGGTCGCGACCAGCCGGGTTGAATTGCTCCGGGTTGATGAACAGGCAACGGCCGAACAGGTTCTGCCAGGCAGTCTGGGTGGTCATCTTGACGGGCAGGTAGTGCTCGGCTGCAGCCCCTACGTGAACGTAGGAGACGAAGTGATCCTGGGCGTTGTTGAACGCCTCGACGCGAGCCCACAGGGCATCGAACTTGTCGGCCGGGAACTTGCGGTTGATCGGGCCCCAGGAGATGGCGTCCTGGGTGGAAGGTTCTTCGACGATGAAACGGTCAGCCGGCGAACGGCCAGTACGGTGACCGGTCTCCACGACCAGTGCGCCAGTATCGGCTAATACGCCTTCACCGCGTTGCAGCGCTTCTTTTACCAGCTCATCGACGCTCAGGTCGGTGTACACGGTGTTGTTGGCTTGCGTCATGAGATACCCCATCCGGCCCGAGGCCGAGTGCTCCAAACGTTTTGTAGTTGTCTTGAAAAAACTACTACAGCGAAAAAAGTGGCCGGATTATGCCAGAAACGCCCAAAAAAAGTAGGCCCCTCCTGTCAGAACTGCTCTTTTGCGCAATTCGACAGGAGATTGTCCTGTGGTTAAACGTTTCAGTGACGAGTTTCTGAGGCTACGTCAGTGCCGCCACCCGCAAACAGTTGTGCCACGTCGCTGGCATCGAAGAAGTAGCGCTCGTTGCAGAACTGGCAATCGATTTCTACCGTCCCGCCACATTCTTCCACCAACGCCTTGGCGTCGTGCTCGCCCAGACTGACCAGCGCATTGCCAGAGCGTTCCCGCGAACAGCTGCAATTGAAGCGCAGCGGCTGGATATCGAACAGGCGTACTGCATCTTCGTGGTACAGGCGGTGAAGTAGCGTTTCGTTGTTTTCAGCCCACTCTTCAGGCTTGAGGGTCTTGGCCAGAGCGACCACGTGCTGCCAGCTGTCCTCGCGCTCTTCATCATCCGGCTGGCGATCGCGCGGCAGTTGCTGAAGCAGCAGGCCACGCGCCTTGCCACCTTCGGCATTGAGCCAGAAGCGCGTGTTCAGCTGCTGGGACTGGACGAAGTAGTTGGTGAAACACTCCGAGAGGTTGGCGCCATCGAGGTCAACGGTACCCTGGTAACGCTGGCCCTTGACCGGGTCGATGGTCAGGGTCAGGTGGCCGTCGGGCATCAGCTGCGAGAGTGTGGCATCCGCAGGGATCTGGTCCGCTTCGTAGCGGGCCATGCCGCGGATCTCACGGTCGCCGGAACACTCCACCATCAGCAACGGAATCGGCCCAGCCGAGCGGGCCTGCAAAATCAGCAAACCATCGAACTTCATCGCGCCAACCAGCAAGGCGGTGGCAGCCATCAGCTCGCCAAGCAGCGCCTTGACCGGCTGGGGGTACTCATGACGCGCCAACACCGCGGCGTAACTGTCATCGAGAGACACCCACTCGCCGCGCACATCGCGCTCGTCGAAGATGAAACGTTGGGTGAAATCGGTATCAGGCAAGTCGCTCATAGGTTTTGGCTATCTGAAAATGATGACAAAATGATTACAAGGGTTGTCGGACTACACGCGACAACCCAATGAAAAAGCGCTCACGAGGCGCTCCGGTTCCTGTTTGCAATAGAGGTATTTTATGGACAATCGACCACTGTTCCAAGCAAGGTGGTCCTTGGGGCCATTGGCAGCCTGTACGCTGCTGCCTATCGCTCTACTGTGTTTCTGGTTATGGCCCATTGGCCAGATCTTGTGCCTGACTTTCGACGAGTGGCTATTCCACGGCCTGAATGCCCCGCTGGCCGACAACACCATCTGGCGTTACATATGGACTGTGGGCAGCCTGCGCCCGTTCGACATTATCGTCGGCCTGATCCTGCTGGCCGTACTCATCCGGGGTGACTGGGTGTTCAAGGCAGCCCAGGTTCGTCAGGCCTTTTTCGGCTTTCTGGTCACGCTACTCCTCTTAGTGGTGATTCGCGCGCTGTTTTCCAAGTGGGTGGATGCAGCCGGCTGGCAGCACAAGAGCCCGTCGATGATGTTCGACGACGTCGTCCACCTCAGTGATTACTACCCGAACCTGGAAGCGGCCTGGGAGCTTAAGGACCGTTCCAGCAAGAGCTTCCCGGGGGATCACGCCTCGGTGCTTTTGATCTGGGCACTGTTCATGAGCGTGTTCAGCCGGCGCCTGGTGCAGTACCTGGTGGTCTGGGGGCTGGCGCTGCTGTTCATGCTGCCGCGCCTGGTGGCCGGTGCCCATTGGGGGCAGGATGACTACATCGGCGGGTTGCTGATGGCAGTGCTGGCGTTGGGCTGGAGCTACTACACACCGCTGGCGGCCAAGGGAAGCGAGGCGTTGATGCGCTGGACGGCGCCCTTGTTCGACCTGCTGGCCAGGTTACCGCTGGTCGGGCGGATGGCCGTGGTCCGCTAGAGCCTTGGGGGCTGCTGCGCAGCCCTTTGGCGACACAACCCTATGGCTTGCGCAGTGTGGGAGCGGGCTTGCCCCGCGAACACGGGCGAAGCCCGTGCCATGCACCGTATTGGATTCTTCGCGGGACAAGCCCGCTCCCACAGGTACCCCCCGCAGGCTTGAGGCTGATGCAGTACCTGAGGAAACAACTGTTTTGCTCAGTTTCTAGAATCTAGTGCGACCCCTGTGGGAGTGGGCTTGTCCCGCGAACACGGGCGAAGCCCGTGCCATGCACCGTGTTGGATGCTTCGCGGGACAAGCCCGCTCCCACAGCCCCCCCCCGGAGGCTCGAGGCTGATGCAGTACCTGGGGAAACAACTGGCTTGCTCAATTTCTGGAATCTAGCGCGATCC
>NZ_SSOE01000018.1:0-93854 GCF_029871175.1 Pseudomonas sp. BN607 | reverse complement strand
CCAAAAAACGCTGGCTCCCATCATCCGGCCCCTACGCTACGCTCCGGGGTCCCCTCGCTACGGTCATGCTCCCGGGAGTACGCGCCGAAGGCCCCATCCATGGGGCCTCAGCGCTTGACGGGCATCCATGCCCGTCACCTCCCTCCGCATGCCCTTCGCTCGGCCTACTGAAGTCGCAATCTGTGTCGCCTGGACTATCGCGCGCTTAGAAGCAAAAACAACGGCAACGAGTCGATCTGATCAGCGATCCTTGAACTGTGCCTCGCGCTTGGCGATGAAGGCGGCCATGCCTTCTTTCTGGTCTTCGGTAGAAAACGCCGCATGGAACACCCGACGCTCAAAGCGCACACCCTCGCTGAGGGTAACCTCAAACGCGCGGTTGACGCTCTCCTTGACCATCATGCTCACCGGAATCGACTTGCTGGCAATGGTCGCCGCCACTTTCAGCGCCTCTTCCACCAGTTCCGCCTGCGGCACGATCCGCGCCACCAGCCCCGCACGCTCAGCCTCTTCAGCGCCCATCAGGCGCCCCGTCAAGCACAGCTCCATGGCCTTGGCCTTACCCACCGCGCGGGTCAGCCGCTGGGTACCGCCCATGCCCGGCAACACGCCAAGGTTGATTTCCGGCTGGCCGAACTTCGCGTTGTCAGCCGCAAGGATGAAGTCGCACATCATCGCCAGCTCGCAGCCGCCGCCCAAGGCGAAGCCGGACACCGCCGCGATGATCGGCTTGCGGCGGTTGGCAATGCGGTCGGCATCGCTGAACAGGTCATCGACGTAAATCTGCGGGTACCGCAGTTCAGCCATTTCCTTGATATCGGCACCAGCGGCAAACGCCTTGGCCGACCCGGTCAGCACCACGCAGCCGATGTTCGGGTCACGCTCGAGCTGGTCGAGGGCCTGATTGATCTCGCCGACGATCTGCGCATTCAGCGCATTAAGCGCCTGTGGGCGGTTGAGGGTGATCAGGCCGACCTTTCCGTGGATGTCCAACAGGATGGTTTCGAATCCCATGCAGTCTGCTCCTTCAAAGATTACGCGCAATGACCATGCGCTGAATGTCGCTGGTGCCTTCGTAGATCTGGCAAACCCGAACGTCGCGGTAGATCCGCTCCAGCGGGAAGTCACTCAGATAGCCATAACCGCCCAGGGTCTGCAAGGCATCCGAACAGACCTTTTCGGCCATTTCCGAGGCAAACAGCTTGGCCATCGACGCTTCCACCAGCGCTGGGCGCCCGGCATCCCGCAGCGCGGCGGCGTGCATCACCATTTGCCGGGCCACGGCAATTTTCGTCGCCATGTCGGCCAGGCGGAAGGCCACTGCCTGGTGCTCGATCAGCGCCTTGCCAAAGCTCTGGCGCTCGCTGGCGTAGTCGCGTGCCACTTCGAACGCCGCGCGGGCCATGCCCACAGCCTGTGAGGCGATACCGATGCGGCCGCCTTCCAGATTGGCCAGGGCAATCTTGTAGCCCTCGCCTTCGGCACCCAGGCGATTGGCCACCGGTACCCGTACATTGTCGAAGACGATCTGGCAGGTGTCAGAGGCGTGCTGGCCGAGTTTGTCCTCGACCCGCGCTACCTGATAGCCAGGCGAGTCGGTGGGCACGATGAACGCGCTGATACCCCGTTTGCCAGCGCTCGGGTCGGTCACGGCAAACACGATCACCACACCGGCATTCTGGCCCGATGTAATGAATTGCTTGCTGCCACTGAGCACGTAGTGGTCGCCATCCAGGCGTGCGCGGGTCTTCAGGCTGCTGGCGTCAGAGCCGGCCTGCGGTTCGGTCAGGGCAAAAGCGCCGAGCATCGCGCCGCTGGCCAGTGGCGTGAGGAACTGTTGTTTCTGCGACTCGGTGCCGAAACGCAGGATCGGTACGCAACCCACGGAGTTGTGCACGCTCATGATGGTCGAGCAGGCACCATCACCGGCTGCAATCTCTTCCAGAGCCATGGCGTAGGCTACATACCCCGTATCGCTGCCGCCCCACTGTTCAGGCACTAGCATGCCAAACAGGCCCAGTTCGGCCATTTCAACAATGGCCTCTTTCGGAAAGCGGTGTTCCTTGTCCCATTGCTCGGCAAAAGGCTTGAGGCGCTCCTGGGCGAAGGCGCGTACCGCATCGGCGATCTGTTGTTGCTCATCAGTTACCAGCATGGTTCACCTCAATACACGCATTCGACAGCCATGGCCGTGGCTTCGCCACCGCCAATGCAGATGGCCGCTATGCCACGGCGCAGGTTGTTCTGGCGCAGGGCCGACAGCAAGGTCACCAGAATACGTGCGCCCGAGGCGCCGATCGGGTGGCCGAGGGCACAGGCACCACCGTGGATGTTGACCTTGTCGTGTGGCAGGTCGAGGTGCTTCATGGCCGCCAGGGTGACCACGGCGAAGGCCTCGTTGATCTCGAACAGGTCAACTTCGCCCAGGCTCCAGCCGGTCCGCTTCATCAGCTTGTCGATAGCGCCGATCGGCGCGGTCGGGAACAGCGCCGGGGTGTCTGCGAAGGCAGCGTGGCCATGGATCACCGCCAGCGGCTTGAGGCCACGCTTGTCGGCTTCGGAGCGGCGCATCAGCACCAGCGCCGCAGCACCATCGGAAATCGAACTGGAGTTGGCGGCGGTCACTGTGCCGCCCTCACGGAAGGCTGGCTTGAGCTGCGGAATCTTGTCCAGCCGGGCCTTGGGCGGCTGCTCGTCATCCGTGACCATGCGCGTTTCCTTACCTTCGGTGACTTGCACCGGCACGATCTCAGCGGCGAAACGGCCGTGTTTGATCGCTTCCTGCGCCCGGGTCAGCGAAGCAATGGCGAAGTTGTCCTGGGCTTCACGGCTGAAGGCGCCGCTCTGCGCACAGTCCTCGGCAAACGTGCCCATCAGTCGGCCTTTGTCATAGGCGTCTTCCAGGCCATCCATGAACATATGGTCGATGATCTTGCCGTGCCCCATGCGGTACCCCCCACGGGCCTTGTCCAGCAGGTACGGCGCGTTGGTCATGCTTTCCATGCCGCCGGCCACCACCACATCGGCCGTGCCGGCCAGCAGCAGGTCATGGGCCATGATCGCCGCCTGCATGCCTGAGCCACACATCTTGTTCAGGGTGGTACAAGTGGTGTGCTTGCCCAGCCCGGCGCCCAGCGCCGCCTGGCGTGCAGGGGCCTGGCCCTGGCCTGCTGGCAGCACGCAGCCGAACAGCACCTGCTCGACGCTGGCGGCGTCGATACCCGCGCGCTCGACGGCGCCACGAATTGCCGCGCTGCCCAGTTGTGGCGCGGTCAGGCTCTTGAGGTCGCCCTGCAGGCCGCCCATGGGGGTGCGCACGGCACTGACGATAACGATCGGATCATTGGCGAGGGTCATGTCCATTACTCCTTACTTGGCAGCCATGCGCAGCGCACCGTCGAGGCGGATCACCTCGCCGTTGAGCATGCTGTTCTCGATGATGTGGCGAGCCAACGCCGCGTACTCCTGCGGGCGGCCCAGGCGGGGTGGGAACGGCACACCCGCTGCCAACGATGCGCGCACCTCGTCGCTCATACCGGCCATCATCGGCGTTTCAAAGATTCCCGGGGCAATGGTCATGACGCGGATCCCAAAGCGTGCCAGCTCGCGCGCGGCCGGCAAGGTCAAGCTGGCGATCGCACCCTTGGAGGCCGCGTACGCGGCCTGGCCGATCTGGCCGTCATAGGCGGCGATGGAGGCCGTGTTGATGATCACCCCACGCTCACCACCCTCATCGGCAACCCCTTCGGCCATGGCTGCTGCGGCCAGGCGCAGCAAGTTGAAGCTGCCGACCAGGTTGACATTGATGACCTTGGCGAAGCTGGCCAAACCATGCGGGCCCTGCTTGCCCAAGACCTTCTCGGCACCGACGATACCGGCGCAATTGATCAGCCCATGAAGGCTACCAAAGGCGCTGAGCGCGGCATCGACTGCCGCCTGGGCGGCCTGCTCGTCGCTGATATCGGCGACCGCGAAACGGGCGCCGTCACCCAGTTCGCGTGCCTTGGCCTCGACGGCCTGGGCATTGAGGTCGACCAGCATGACCTTGGCGCCGGCCTCGACCAGCATCTGCGCGGTAGCGGCGCCCAACCCGGAGGCGGCGCCGCTGACGATGAAATGTTTGTTGGCTATGTGCATGATCGGTTTTTCCTTTCAGGCGCTGGCAGGGGTGGCCTGTTGCGCTTGTTGTTTGGCGACTTCCTGATTACGCAGGATGAAGCGTTGCAGCTTGCCGCTCGGGGTCTTGGGTAGCTCGCTGACGAATTCGATTTCGCGGGGGTAGGCATGCGCATATAAACGCTTGCGCACATGCTGGCGCAGGGTCTCCTCAAGTTCGGCACTGCCGTTGTAGCCGTTGGCCAAGACCACGAAGGCCTTGATAAGCTCGGTACGCTCAGGGTCCGGCTTGCCGATCACTGCCGCCTCGATCACCGCCGGGTGCTCGATCAGCGCGCTTTCCACATCGAAGGGGCCTACCCGGTAACCGGATGTGGTGATCACGTCGTCGCTGCGCCCGACGAAGCTGATGCTGCCGTCCTGGTTCAGCTCTACGGTGTCGCCGCTGAGGTAGTACTTGCCGACGAAGGCTTTGGTCGGCAGGCCGTGGTAGCCACCAAACCAGCACAGCGGCGATTGTTCGCGGTCGACCGCCAGGATTCCCGGCCGCCCGGCCGGCAGCTCGCGCCCCTGCTCATCCAGCACCACAATGCGGTGGCCGGGAATGGCAAAGCCGGCCGAGCCCAACTGCACCGGGTGCTGGAGGCCGTGATGATTGCACAGCACCATGCCCAGTTCGGTCTGCCCGTAGTGATCGTGAATGGTCACCCCCAGTTCGTCGGCGAACCAGCGGATCACTTCCGGGTTGAGCGGCTCGCCAGCACTGCTGACCGCCCGTAAACGGCCCTTGATCGGGGCCGAGAAATCATCGCCAGCAGCAATCAGCATGCGGTACGCGGTGGGCGAGCCAGCCAGGTTGGTGATGCCCAGTTTGGCGATGACCCGCGCGCAGCTGTCAACGCTGAACGGGCCATCGTAGAAGGTGGTGGCATGGCCCAGCGACAACGGGCCGGTGACGGCGTAATACAGCCCATAGGCCCAGCCCGGATCGGCCAGGTTCCAGAAGTTATCCGTTGGCTGCAGGTCGATGGCATCGCGCATGTAGCCCTGGAAAGCAACGATTGCACGCAGCGGGACCTCCAGCGGCTTGGCCGGGCCCGTGGTACCGGACGTGAACATCAACAGGAAAGGATCGTCACCCGTCCGCATGACCGGCTCGCAGACACTGTGAGCGGCCTCCAGAGCCTGATGAAAATCCAGCTCGCCGGCAGCGGCGCCCACGGTAACGACAAGCGGGCAGCCCACGACTTCGTCAAGCTTGCACCGGTTGCCGTGGTCAGTGACGACCACCTTGGCGTGGGATTGCTCAAGCCGGTGCTCGATGGCCTTGGGACCGAAGGCCGTGAACAGCGGCTGGTAGACCGCCCCCAGGCGCCACGTGGCAAGGATGGTTACCAATAGCTCAGGGGTCCGCGGCATAAGCCCGGCAACCCTGTCGCCAGCCTGCACGCCTTGCGCCTTCAGCACATTGGCAAAACGGGTGGCCAAGGCCTGGAGCTGGTCAAAACTGTAGCGCTGGGTATCACCGTCACGGCCCTCCCAGATCAAGGCAGGCCGGTCGCTGCCAACGTGCCGGTCGCAGCATTCTACACAGGCATTGAGGGCTGCGAGGTTACCGTGCAGCGCTTCAATGGCTGCCTGGTTGAGCTCGAACGAACGAGCGGCCTCGGCGTAATCACGCATCGTCGGACTCCTGGTTTCTTGTTGTTGGAGTGGAACCATCGGTCCGACGATGTTCGCGCCGCGCACCTCATGCGGCAATGGCCAAAGCTGTCAATCTGGATGACCGGTTTGGCCGCTGCCGGCCTCAAGCCTGGCCGCGCTCCTTGCCATATAACAGTTGGTGAGTCAGGCGCACCAACAGGGCCCGCTCGTCCTGGTCGCGTTCGATGGCCAGGTCGTCAAGGCGTTGGGTGAATTCAGCGGGGGCAAGTTCGGCACGCTGCTGCTCTACCCGCTGTACGCGGTCCTGATAGACGCGCTCCAGGTTGGTGAAATACTCGCTGCTGCGTTCGCGCAGGTACCGCTGCCAAAACTCGCGCTGGGCCAGACTACGCGACAGGTTGGGCAAGGTTTCAGCCTCCCTGACTCGACGGAACGCCTGCGCAATGGTTGCATCACTAACCCCCGCCGTTTCGCTGACATCCATGGTCTGTGGCTGGAAGGGCAGCTGCAGGACCTTGCTCAGCTTGATGCGGAAATACAGGTTGATCGTGTCGATGGTATCGTCGTCAACAAACTGGCCAAGCCCTGCGCGTCGAGCTGTTTCGGCAGTGGCCCGTCGCTCGACGTGCTCCAGCCGGAACAAGCCCCGCCCAAGCTCAAGCAATTGATTGCCGCGATCAGGTGACGTGTTGTTTTCAGCCTGGGCAATCGCTGCCCGGTTGAGCAAATCGCTGAAGCGGCGAACGACGCGGTTGATCGGGCCGAACGGGGGGCGTAACTCGGCGAACACTTCCGTACGCAACGCCGTATTGCTGTACACGGCATCCAACAGCGTCCACAGGTTGCCACGCAAGTTCTGGCTGGCGTTGACATAGTCGGTGGTGCGTTCCAACTGCTCAATCAGGGCAAACAAACCGACGCTGTCAGGCATGCCTGCCAATTCATCCCACTGCCGCCCTCGCGCCTGCAAAGTGCTGGGCTCGCTACCCCCCACCCAAAGCGAACGTGCCCGTTGCAGCCCTTTCAACGAAGGCGAAGGCATTGCCCCCTCTTCCAGAATGACATCGAGGGCATACAGGCGCTGCACGTCATAGGTGCTGAGGGGGTTGCGCATCACCACGAATATATGGCGAAAGTACTGCGGCATCCTCAGGATAACTTCCGGTATTACCTTCAGGTGATTACCACTCAAGTTCACTTTCTCGAGTGTGCTGCACAGTTCGAGACCACTCGGCCAGACGCTCAGCCGGCAATGCTGTAAATCCAGCTCACGTAAATGAGACAGCTGGTTATAGGGCACGGGGTATTGCCCCAACGGGTTGTAACTTAGGTCAATCGTTTCCAGCCGAGGGAGACCGTTGATTGCGCTGATGGTGCTAAAGCTCAGGTGAATGTTGTTACGAGCCAGGCGCAAGGTGCGCAGCTCGATAAGGTAGGCAATGCCTATTGGTACTGCAGATAGCTGGTTGCCGACAAGGTTCACCTCGGTCAGGGCGGTAAGGCCGTGCAGGAAGTCCACTGGCACGACAGTCAGCGCGGTGTCGTTGATCACTAATGAAACGAGGCGTGGGAAGTCCACCGACAACGGCAATGACGGGAGTGTCGTGATGCTTGGCCCCTCCAGCCTGAGGCGCTGGCCAATGATGTTTCCTTCGCTGTCGTAAACCTGTTCGCCCTGGAAACGCCAAGCCCTGCGAATGCTGTCAGCGACAACCTTTCGGCAGGTTTGGCGGGCCTCGTTCAATTCGCTGCCATGCCATTGGTTGAGTGCCCGATCCAATCGGTTGTAGCTATCCTCCAGATCCAGCAGGTGCTGGAATGCCTGATCACCGAAGCCTTGCAGGCGTACGACCTCTTGCTCGAGCTCGACGTCACCGAGCCCTCGGTACAGTACCCCCAGGCGTGCGCGCAACAGCTGCTGCAGGCTGGTACCGGCTTCGCCACGGCCGCTCAACAGATAGCCAACCCTGCCATTGGTCAAACGCTGGCCGGGGTTGAACCACGGGGCTTGCTCACGCCATCCGAGCAGGTGCAGGCGGGCGGTGCGCGTGTCTGGCACCAAGGCCTGGAGCTTGGCACGCAATAGCGCGGCAGGCTGCTCAGCGGGCAACCCCATTCGGCTGAGCTGCTCGGGCGTCAGCAGAGCGGCAAGGGCCTGAAAGATCGTGCCTGGTTCGGCGACTTCTGCGGAATGTTCATAGCCCTGCCCATCGAACAAGCGAAAACGTCCGTTGGCATGGACCAGTGACACGGTTTCACCTTCGGTCGACATGGCCGACAGCCGGGTCAGCAAACGACCGTAGGGCGAGCCGTCGCGTAACGCCACTCCGAGCTGCGACGGCCAGTTGGGCAGCCTCGTCAGCAAGTTGATCACCAGTTCCCCGGCCTCGTCTGTGTAAGCACTGCTTAGAAACAGGCCCTGCACTGCCCGGTCCAGCCGCGCCAGCTGCGACAAGAAGCGCGCCTTGGTCGCCATCTTCACAGACAGCTTGTCGAGCCCGGAAAGCTTCGCCTGGGCGTTATCGGCTTCGGCCACGACCTCCGCGACATAGGCGTCAGGCAAGTGGGGGAAGTCACGCTTGACCAACCTGGCTACGGGGTCATCCGGCAGCCTGATCCGGGTCAGATGCTGCAGCAGAGGCCCCTCCAGCTGCGGCTGCTGCTGCAGCAAAGCGGCTTTGAGGGCGGCCGGATCCAAGGCCGTCATTCCAGGCCGGGCCAGGCACCACGCCTGGATCTCGGCATCCCCCCCCACCACCGATGCATCGCCAAGTGATGTAAAGAATGCCTCGATACGGGTGTTGGCATCGAAACGCCGCAAGGTCTCGCGCAGGGTAACCGGCAGCGGGCGGTTCTCAATTATCAGGCCGCGGAGTATGTCCTTGCTAATGCCCGCCATCTGTACGATCTGCTCTGCATGTTCGGTGCTCAGCGGTGCCTGTAATGGCCACAACGTATCGAGCATGCGGGCGCTGTCACCCCAGGTCTGCGGGCGCGCCGACCGTACATGCCAACTGCGCTCTCCATTGAACTCCACTATGGGTCCAAAGGCCTCATCACCGCGGGGATGACGCAGCCGCCACGGCACCTGCGCCTGCGGGCGATGAACCTCATGGTAGCGATCACCACTGCGCATCCAGCGGCGTGTTCCGCTGCCATACAAGCCATCATCAGCCAGGGTGCGTTCATCAGGCGTCGACTCGTAGACCGTGAGATCGCTGGACCATAGCCGTTGCTGGCCGTTGTCCAGCCTCACCGGCTCAAGGCCATCGACAAAGCGGCTGCGCACAAAGTGGCCGGTAGCGCCGATCACTGCACCCGTCACCGCAACCTGGGCGAAGGTCTCAGCCACACCAAGCAGGTGCTCCAGCGCTTCATGCTGGTGTCCGTACGCCCAGTCCGTCACACCCTCGTAGACCTCGGAAACGGTTTGTACCAGCATTCGCCCCAGCAGCAACTCCCCCACCACAGGGACAAACATGCCGGCCAGATTGGCCACGTCCCAGCCCAGCGACTTCCAGCTTGCCTGGCGCTGTTTGGCCGCCCGTGCATCCGCTTGTGCCAGCGGCACCAACAGCAAGCTGGCGTCGCTTTTTATCCGTTCTACTTGCTGCGCGACCAGCCGTACAAACACGTCACCCTGGCCAGTCGTGCCATCCATCTGCAGGTCAGGCTCTGGGTCTTTGAGACGTGTCTGAAGCAGCTGGACGAAGTCTTGACGGTCCTCAAGCGCAATCAACTGGATAAAGTATTTCTGGTATTCAGGTGCATTCAGCCGCTTGACCATGGCCTGATGCATCTGCCCCAGCGTGAGGAAGTGATGCAGGGCCTGCGACGGGTCGCTGGGAAGATAGAGGACCCAGCCACTTGCCTCACCTGCTACGTCACGCAACGGGATCACCAAGGCATCTGCCACAGGCTTGCCGAGCACGGTCAACAACCCTGGGTAACCTTGCAGGTGCCGGCCCTCACTGTGCTGGGCATCCGCCACCTCGGCCAGCGCCGCACACACCTGCGCGTCCAGGTCACCCTGGATCACTGCCAGCTCAGCAGCCAGCCGGAGCCCCGCCCGCTTTTCCGCGACAAGCAGCTTGCACGTTTGAGCGTTGAAGGTTTGATCAATCAGGGTTTGATACAACCTGCCAGTGTCCAGATCCCTGCACGCTTTCACAAAGGCATCGTCGGCGCGATAGAGCACCTTGCGCCCGCCGTTGACCACAAACTCACCGCGTAGCGGCGTGGCGCCGCTGGGAAAGTTCTGCATCAGGCGCAGCAGCGCGGATTGGCGCACCTCGATCGTCCCCAGGGAAAAACCGAGAAAGCCGTCGCTAACCACCTCGCCCTCGGGTTCAAGCCACTCAAGCTCGTTCAGTTTGCTGCCCGCGGGCAGCCGGCCCTTGAGCAACGTGCCAAGCTTGTCCAAGGCGAAGGTTTGTAGCGGGACAAGCCCCCGAGTGGCTGCGCGTACGTTGTCCTGCCCGGCCTTGTGTTCCTTGAACAGGTTGCGCAGGCGTTTGATTTGTTGCGGGGTTGCTGCACGCAACCATTCGGGCAGCAGCTTGCCAATGAAGGCGTCGGTTGCGCTGGCGCGTGTCGGGGTCTGGGCACTAGGGGCTTCGGTGGGGTTGGCCATGGTGGAGGGCGATCTTCGTTGACATGGGAAACACCCACTCTGTCAGCTGATACACGCCGTCATCAGGGGGAACCTCAGCCACCGGCCCCAGGGCCTGCATGAAACGCCTGGAGAGGAAGGTCAGGCAAGGCAGTTTTCAGCGCAGCTTCATCGCGTATCAGGGCTGTTCCGCTGCGGGCGCTTGTCGCCCCAGCACCAGGCTTCGGTAATGCCCCGGATTGCAACTGAACCACTTGCGAAACGCCTTGTAGAACGAGCTGCTGTCGGCAAAGCCCAACCGCTCGGCGATTTCGCCAAGGCCCACGGCGGGGTCGGACAACCAGGCAATGGCCTGCTCGCGGCGTACGCTGTCCTTGAGCCCCTGGTAGGTTTGCCCCTCCTCCGCCAGGCGCCGACGCAAGGTTGAAAGAGAGATGCACAGCCCACCGGCCACGGCTTCGGCATCCGGCCAGCCGGCCGGGTCCATGCGCCGCAACTGATCGCGGATGCGCCGCGCCAGGCTGGCGGGGTCACGGTATTTCACCAGGATATTGTCGGGCGCACCGGCAAGAAACCGCTGCAACTCCTCTTCGCTACGTTTTAGCGGCAGGTCCAGGCAATCAGCCGCGATGATCATGCGCGTACGCGGGCGCTCGAAGCACAGGTTTTCCGAAAACATCACCCGATAATCGTCACAGAACGGCGGCTCGGCGCAGCGCAGGTCAATGGCCAGGATAGGGATGCGCCGCCCGGCCAGCCAGCACGCCACGCCATGCACGATCATCCAGAAGGTGAAATAAGTGAATGCCCGTCGCGGCGTGTCACGCGGTTCGTTGATGACAATTTCGGCCAGGCCCTGCTGACGCACCAGGCTCGGCTGCAGGTCCTCGAGCATCAGCCACAGGAATGCCAGCGCGGTTTCGAGGCCTGCGCCCAATGTCGGCTGGCCCATGCTGGCCCGGCACATGAACGCCAGGCTGCCGCTGCGCAAGCCGCGCGGGTCCATGGCAAAGAATTCGTCGTTGCAGCGCTGCGCCAGCAAACGCCATAGCCGGGCATAAGACTCGGCACTTACCCGCGCCTCGGGCAGGTTCAGTTCCCCGACTGCAATGCCGGCACGGGCCAGCAGGCGGGTATCGGGCTCACCGGCGGGGCATGTCTGCAACAACGCCTCACGCACAAGCTGCATGGAAATGGTGTCTTTATAGCTCATCGACGATCCTGTCGGCCCAGTGCCGGCCATCTTAGGCTGCCCCGCTGAAAACAGCCATCACAGGGCGGAGGCCAGGCCGAGGAACGCCTGGATCAAGCGTAATTCCTTGCGCCGCTCCAGGCACCCGACCATGTGCTGGTTGAGCAGCCCCCGACCCGCCAAGGGCCGGGCCACCACGCGCGGGTCATTGGCCACCTCCGTCGACGACACCACGCCAATCCCCAGTTCCGCGGCCACCGCTTCGGTCACGGCCTCGCGGCTATCCAGTTCCAGCAGCACCCGCGGCTGCACACCGGCAGCACTGCAAGCCTTGTCGAACGTTCGTCGGGTCGTCGAACTGGGTTCCCGCAACACCATGATCTGCTGGTGCAGCTCAGCCAACGGCAAATCGCTTTGCGCCTGCGACCAAGGGTGGCTAGCCGGCAGCAAAGCGCACAAGCGCGACTCGCAAAGGTTCTGCAAGTACAGGCCTTTGCGTGGTTCGATCTCGGTCACCACTGCCACGTCGGCATGCTCGGAAAGCAGCGCAGCCAAGGTTTCCTGGGCGTTACCGAGGCGCAGGTTGACGGTAATGCCCGGGTAGCGCTCGCGCAATACGGCAAGCATCGGCATGACCCGATGCGGGCCGTCAGCGGCCACCTCGAGGCGGCCGGTGAGCAATTGGCGGTTGGCTTCCAGCATGGCCTGGGCTTCTTCGGCCAAACCGAACATGGCTCGGGTAATGGCTGCCAGGCGAGTGCCTTCTTCGGTCAACTCCACCCGCCGCGCGGTGCGCCGCAACAGGGTGATCTGGTAGTGCTCCTCCAGCGCTTTCACGTGCCCGGTCACCGCCGGCTGGCTGATGAACAAACGCGCAGCGGCCCGGGTAAAGCTGCCCTCACGGGCCACGGCATCGAAGGCACGTAACTGGAACAGGTTCATATTTATCGGCCTGACTTATAGCTCGGATAACAACAAACAATTTGATTGATGGCAGCGTGAATTGCAACCTAGGCCCCGTAGCTTCTGCCCACCGCTTGTGAGGAATAACGGAATGAGCAACGCCCCGATTCTGCTGACCCCAGGTCCCCTGACCACTTCAATCCGCACCCGCCAAGCCATGCTGGTGGACTGGGGCTCCTGGGACCGCGACTTCAACCAGCTGACCGCCAGCGTCTGCGAGCAGCTCCTGGCGATCATCGACGGCAGCGCCAGCCACCACTGCGTGCCCTTGCAAGGTAGCGGCACGTTCGCCGTGGAAGCCGCCATCGGTACCCTGGTACCCCGTGACGGCAAGGTGCTGGTGCTGATCAACGGCGCCTATGGCCAACGCCTGGCCAAGATCTGCAAGGTGCTGGGCCGCACCTACAGCACCTTCGAAACCGCCGAAGACCAACCGACCACCGCCGCCGATGTCGATCGCCTGCTTGCCGCCGATCCGGCCATCACCCACGTGGCACTGATCCACTGCGAAACCAGTACCGGTATCCTCAACCCGCTGCCGGAAATAGCCCAGGTCATCAAACGCCACGGCAAGCGCCTGATCATCGACGCCATGAGCTCGTTCGGCGCGCTGCCCATCGATGCCCGCGAAGTGCCCTTCGAAGCACTGATCGCGGCCTCCGGCAAGTGCCTGGAAGGCGTACCGGGCATGGGCTTCGTATTTGCCGAGAAAACCGCCCTGGCCGCCGCTGAAGGCAATGCCCACTCGCTGGCCATGGACCTGCACGACCAGCACGCCTACATGGCCAAGACCGGCCAGTGGCGCTTCACACCGCCCACCCACGTGGTCGCCGCCCTGCACGAAGCGCTGCAACAGTACAACGAAGAAGGCGGCCTGCCCGCTCGCCACCAGCGATACGCCGACAACTGCAAGACCCTGCTCGACGGCATGGCCGCCATCGGCCTGCGCAGCTTCCTGCCGGCCGAGATCCAGGCGCCGATCATCGTCACCTTCCACGCACCGAACGATGCCCGATACCAGTTCAAGGACTTCTACGAGCGGGTCAAGGCCAAAGGCTTCATCCTCTACCCGGGCAAACTGACCCAGGTCGAAACCTTCCGCGTCGGCTGCATTGGCGTAGTCGGTGCGGATGGCATGCAAGCTGCCGTGAATGCCGTGGCCGAAGTGCTGCGGGAAATGGAAGTACTCGACATCTGACCCTCTGCCTACCCGACTTCAGGAATCAGCGCACATGAACTACAGCAACCCTACTCAGCTGCAAGCCGCCATCCTCGACTGGGCTGGTACCGTGGTCGACTTCGGCTCGTTCGCCCCGACCCAGATCTTTGTCGAAGCCTTCGCCGAGTTCGACGTGCAGGTGTCCATCGAGGAAGCCCGCGGGCCGATGGGCATGGGCAAGTGGGACCACATTCGCACCCTGTGTAACGTGCCGGAAATCGCCGAGCGCTACCGCAAAGTATTCGGCCGCCCCCCGACCGATGATGATGTCACGGCCATCTACAACCGCTTCATGCCATTGCAGATCGAGAAGATCGCCGTGCACTCGGCGCTGATCCCCGGCGCCCTGGAAACCCTCACCGGGCTGCGCCAAAACGGCCTGAAGATCGGCTCGTGCTCGGGCTACCCCAAAGTGGTGATGGACAAGGTGGTGGCGCTGGCAGCGCAGAACGGCTACGTGGCCGACCATGTGGTAGCCACTGACGAAACCCCGAACGGCCGCCCGTGGCCGGCCCAGGCCCTGGCCAACGTGATCGCCCTGGGCATTGACGATGTGGCGGCCTGCGTGAAGGTCGACGACACCGTGCCAGGCATTCTCGAAGGCCGCCGTGCCGGCATGTGGACTGTGGCGCTGGTGTGCTCGGGTAATGCCCTGGGCCTGACCTGGGAAGGCTACCGCGCGCTGAGCGCGGAAAAGCTGGAAAGCGAGCGCAAGCGCATCCACACGCTGTTTGCCGGCTCGCGCCCGCACTACCTGATCGACACCATCAACGAGCTGCCGGAAGTGATCGCCGACATCAACCGCCGCCTGGCCAAGGGCGAGATGCCACAGGCCTTCTGAAGCCCTGCGCAGCAGCGAGAGGAGCGGCCTCGTGTCGCGACCGGGCCGCATTGCGGCCCGATCAACAGGCCAGCCTGCAAACTTGCCCTCGCCCGCCTGCGTTGGCCAGCTTTACTGCGGCAACTGCACCTGTGGCTTGGTCGCGGCAAAAATCGCCCAGCTGGACACGAACAGCGCCGCAATCAAGGGCCCGATCACAAAGCCGTTGAGGCCGAACACTGCCAGCCCGCCCAACGTCGAGACCAGGATCAGGTAGTCCGGCATACGCGTGTCCTTGCCCACCAGGATCGGCCGCAACAGGTTGTCCACCAGGCCGATCACCAGCACCCCGAACGCGGTCAGGATGAAGCCCGACAATATCGCCCCGGTCAGCAGGAAATACGCCGCCACCGGCGCCCATACGATACCCGCACCCACTGCCGGCAGCAGCGACAGAAATGCCATCAGCACCGCCCACACCAGCGCGCTGGGGATATCCAGCACCCAGAAGATGAGCCCGCCCAGCGCACCTTGGGTAATCGCCACCAGCACGTTGCCTTTCACCGTCGCCCTCACCACCCGGTTGAACTTCAGCTGCAAGCGGCGCTTCTGGTGTTCGGGCAGCGGCACTGCCAGCCGCACCCGGCGCGCCACTTCGGCGCCTTCGCGCAGGAAGAAGAACAGCAAATACATCATGATGCCGAAGCTGATCAGGAACTCGAACGTACCCTGGCCAAAGCTGAACGCCTGGCTGGCCAGCACCTGGCTGCCTTGGGTCGCCCACTTGGTGATCTTGTCGCGCAAGCCGTCGAGGTTGCCCATGCCCAGGTTGTCCAGCCCATGCTGGGCAAACGCCGGGAGCATGTTTATCCCGCGCTCGACGTACCCGGCGATGTCCAGCTGCCCGCTCTCGATGCGCTGGTACAGGGTGGCGCCCTCCTGCACCAGCAACACGCTGGTGATGAATACCGGGAGCACCGCCACCAACAGGCAGACCACCGTCGTGGTGAGCGCCGCCAGGTTGCGCCTGCGGCCAAAGCGAATCAGCAAATTACGTTGCAGCGGGGCGAACAGGATACCCAGCACAACCGCCCAGAAAATCGCGCCGTAGTACGGCAGCAGGATCCAGACAAAGGCAATGGTCACCAGCGCCAGCAGCACTGCCAAGGCTTTGTTCTGTAGAGCGGCTTCGTTCATCTCAGGTCCTCGAATGGCTTATGCGATATTAGTGCGCGCCGCTTGGCCAAAAGTGCCGCTACTCCCTTGACGTAAATCAATACGTGTATGGATCAGGGGCTCTAGCATCCGCGCCCTTTGCCCCGGTGTGCACCATGACCTCCATCGCCAAGCCCGAACTGCTGGCCCCCGCCGGCACCCTCAAGACCATGCGCTACGCTTTTGCCTATGGCGCCGACGCGGTCTACGCCGGCCAGCCGCGCTACAGCTTGCGGGTACGCAACAACGAATTCGACCACGCCAACCTGGCGCTGGGTATCGAGGAGGCGCACGCGCTGGGCAAGCGCTTCTACGTGGTGGTCAACATTGCCCCGCACAATGCCAAGCTCAAGACGTTCCTCAAGGACCTGGCGCCGGTAATCGCCATGGCGCCGGATGCCCTGATCATGTCCGACCCCGGCCTGATCATGCTGGTACGCCAGCACTTTGCGCAGATGCCGGTGCACCTGTCGGTGCAGGCCAACACGGTCAACTGGGCCGCCGTGCAGTTCTGGCAGCAGCTGGGCCTGACTCGGGTGATCCTGTCGCGCGAGCTGTCGCTGGAGGAGATCGAGGAAATCCGCCAGCAGGTGCCGGGCATGGAGCTGGAAGTGTTCGTCCATGGTGCCCTGTGCATGGCCTATTCCGGCCGTTGCCTGCTGTCGGGCTACCTGAACAAACGTGATGCCAACCAGGGCACCTGCACCAACGCCTGCCGCTGGAAGTACGACGCCACGCCCGCCACCGAGACCGTCACAGGCGACATTGTCCGCGAAGTTCAGCCCACCCTGGGCCTGGGCACCCCGACCGACCAAGTGTTCCTGCTGCAGGAAAGCAACCGCCCCGGCACTGAAATGCCGGCGTTCGAGGATGAGCACGGCACCTACATCATGAACGCCAAGGACCTGCGCGCCATCCAGCACGTAGAGCGGCTGGCCGGCATGGGCGTGCACTCGCTGAAGATCGAAGGTCGCACCAAGTCGCACTTTTACTGCGCCCGCGCGGTGCAATCCTACCGCCAGGCGATCGATGACGCGGTGGCAGGGCGGCCATTCGACCGTGCCCTGATGGGTAACCTCGAGTCGCTGGCCCAACGCGGCTACACAGAAGGGTTCCTGCGCCGTCACGTGCACGACGAGTACCAGAACTACCAGCGTGGCAACTCGGTGTCGGAACGCCAACAGTTCGTCGGCGAACTGACCGGCGTGCGCGTCGATGGCCTGGCCGAGGTCAAGGTCAAGAACCGTTTCGCGGTAGGCGACCCTATGGAGCTGATGACCCCGCGTGGTAACTACCACTTCGACCTTGAGCACATGAGCAATCGCCAGCGGCAACCGTTGCAGATCGCCCCCGGCGATGGCCATACCATCTACCTTCCAGTTCCCGAACAGGTGCCCTTGGCCTACGGCTTGTTGATGCGTGACCTGCCAGGTTGAGTGCAGTAGCGACAGTTCGATCCTGGTAATGCAACAGGCACCCCTGCGCCTGGGGCCACTTACGCTATGCTGCTGGCCTGCGCGTCCAGAGGAGTGTTTCACCATGCTGCACAAACACCTGCTTACCGTCGGCCTGCTGGCCATCACCGGCCTGGCCCAGGCCGCCGAAACCATCGACGTCTACCGCGATCCCAACTGCGGCTGCTGCAAGGCCTGGATCAGCCACCTGCGCGACAACGGCTTTACCGTCAACGACCACGTCGAGCCGAACATGAGCGCAGTCAAGCAACGCTTGGGCGTGGCACCGCGCTTGGCGTCTTGCCACACCGGGGTCATCGACGGCAAGTTCGTCGAAGGCCACGTGCCGGCCGAGCAGGTACGCCTGCTGGCCAAGCGCAGCGACCTCAAGGGCCTGGCCGTGCCGGGCATGCCGATGGGCTCGCCAGGCATGGAAATGGGTGACCACAAAGATGCCTATGAGGTCATCGGGGTGACCCAGGATGGCCAGGACACCGTGGTCGCCAACTACTGATGCTCAGCCTGTGGGCGCTGTTTTTCAGCGCCTTGGGGGCCGCCACCCTGCTGCCGCTGCAATCGGAGGCTGTGTTGGTCGGCCTGTTGCTGCGCGAACCCCAGGCCTGGGCGACCCTGCTGCTGGTGGCCACCGCGGGCAACGTGCTGGGCTCGGTGGTGAACTGGCTGCTGGGCCGGGCCATCGAGCACCTGCGTGACAAACGCTGGTTCCCGTTCAGCGCGGCACAGCTGGAGCGCGCGCAGCAGCGCTACCAGCGCTGGGGGCAATGGTCGCTGCTGCTCAGCTGGATGCCGGTGATCGGCAACCCGCTGACGCTGATCGCCGGGATCATGCGCGAGCCGTTCTGGCGCTTCCTGCTGCTGGTGACCGTGGCCAAGGCCGGCCGCTATGCCGTGCTGGCGATGATTACCCTGGGCTGGTTTCACGCCTGGTAACACCTTTCACGTTTCGCGTGGTCCATGGGCTGGTACATTCCCTTTTCCTACATGGTCCTACATGGAGTGCCCCCATGCTGCGCGCAACCGCCCTGGCCCTCGCCTGCCTGGCCAGCGGTTCGGCCTTCGCCGCCGAATCCCCCACCTACGGCCCTCAGCTCGAGGGTTTCAGTTACCCGCATCCGCTCAAGCATTTTGACTTCACGTCCCAAGGCCAGGCCCTGCAGATGGGCTATATGGACGTCCCCGCCCAAGGCAAGGCGAACGGCCACAGCGTGGTGCTGATGCACGGCAAGAACTTCTGCGCCGCCACCTGGGAAACCACCATCGATGCCCTGAGCAAGGCCGGCTACAGGGTCATAGCCCCGGACCAGGTCGGTTTCTGTACTTCAAGCAAGCCGGCCCATTACCAGTACAGTTTCCAGCAACTGGCGGACAATACCCACGCCCTGCTCGAACAGCTGGGCGTGCAGCAAACCATTGTCCTTGGCCATTCCACTGGCGGCATGCTAGCCACCCGCTACGCACTGATGTACCCACAGCAGGTGGAACGGCTGGCCATGGTCAACCCGATCGGCCTTGAAGACTGGAAGGCCCTTGGCGTGCCGTATCGCACCGTGGACCAGTGGTATGCCCGCGAGCTGAAGCTGGATGCCGAGGGCGTACGCGACTATGAGCGCAAGACCTATTACGCCGGGCGCTGGAAGCCGGAATACGAACGCTGGGTGCAGATGCTGGTGGGCCTGAACAAAGGGCCGGGGCATCAAGCGGTGGCGTGGAACTCGGCGCTGATCTACGACATGATCTTCACCCAGCCGGTGTACCACGAGTTCAAGAACCTGCAGATGCCGACCTTGCTGCTGATCGGCGACAAAGACACCACGGCGATTGGCAGTGATATCGCGCCGCCAGAGGTGAAGGCCAAGCTGGGCAAGTACGAAGCGCTGGGGCCGCAGGTGGCCAAGCTGATTCCCAAGGGTGAGCTGATCACCTTCGAAGGCATGGGGCATGCGCCGCAGATCGAAGAGCCGGTGCGGTTCAATCGCACGCTGGTGGAGTGGCTGAAGAAGTAAGCCAATGAACGGGGCTGCCTGGCAGCCCCTACATTTTCCAGACCTGCGCCTCGGTCCAGCCCAGCTCGGCAAAATCGTCTGCCCTCGACCCCGCCTCTTCCTCGCAGAAAAACTCGTCCAGCTGCGGCGGCCTGACCGCGGTGTCACTGAGCATCGCATGCACTTGCCCACGGTGATGCACCTGGTGCTCGAACAGGTGCGACAACAAGCGCAGCCGCTGCTCGCGCTGCACGCGCTCGGGCCGCACGATACTCACATAGCGGCGCAATTCGTCATCGTTCAGCGTGCGGCAATAAGTGATCAAGCGGTGATCAGCCTGCGCTTGTTCGGCATGCAGGTCGGTACAGGTAGCAAACGGCTGCTCCGGGTCGAAAAAGCGCTCGCCATCGGCCTCAGGTTGCTCGCCACGCTGCTCGCACTCAAGCATGTGCAGGTAGAACCAGTCCACCGTCAGCAAGTGGTTGAGGGTGGCCTTGATCGACGGAAAGAAGCTGCAGCGCGGGGCGACGAATTCGTCCTGGCTCAGTTGCAGGCAAGCCTTGTACAAGCGGTGGTTGGCCCAGCCATTGTTGTAAGCCTGGGTCAGCAGATGATGCGACAACGGCTGCATGGTTCGGCTCCTTCTCAAGCGAAGCGTTGCAGTTGCATCTCCCGTAGCCGGCTCAGGGTCCGTTGGTACGGGAACGCCAGATACCCTTCAGTGTAGAGGGCATCGAGCGGCACCTGCGCTTCCAGGTACAACGCTACCCGGCGGTCGTAACATTCGTCGACCAGGGCAATGAAGCGGCGCACCGCATCGTCCTTGGGCGACAGCGCCGGCAGCTCGCGGTCTCCCGCCACCACCCGCGCCGCCGCATCCTCAGTGCCACGGGCAATAAGCCCGGCCCGCTGCTCACCGCCCAGCGCCGGAATAGCCGATACCAGAATGGCCGGGAAGCGGTCGCACAGCGCCATGAACTCCAGGGCGGCGAGCGGTTGTTCGCACAGGTCGGCAAAGCGGCACCAGATGGCCTGTTCGCTGCGGCGCACCACTTGAACGCGCCTGGAACCGATCGCCAAAGGCTGCTCAGTGCCCGCGTCGTCGGGGCTGAGGTGGCGGAACACCTCGCTGAACTGGCTGGCCTGCCCCGCCCCTGCCACCCAGTAACGCTGGTGTTCGGCGCCAGGGTGCAGGCGGTGGTCCTGCTCGCCGGCCACCGGGAGTACCTGCATGTGCCGCTCGATGGCGGCAATGGCAGGCAGAAAGCGCTCACGGTTGAAGCCATCACGGTACAGCTGTTCGGGTGGCTGGTTGGAAGTGGCAACGATCACCACACCCTGATCGAACAACACCTGGAACAGGCGACCGAGAATGATCGCGTCGCCAATGTCATTGACGAACAGTTCATCGAAGCACAGCACGCGGATCTGCCCGGCAAGCTCCCGGGCCAGGGCCAGTAAGGGGTCGGCAGTGCCGTTAAGCTGGAACAGCCGCTGGTGGACCCAGGCCATGAAATGGTGAAAGTGCTGGCGCCGGCCAGGCACGCGCAGGCAGCGGTGGAACTGGTCCATCAGCCAGGTCTTGCCGCGGCCGACCGGGCCCCAAAGGTAGATGCCCCGGGTCGGGCGGCCTCCTTCGACCGCCAGGAAGCAGGCCTGCAAGGCATCGACGGCGCGGGCTTGGGCAGGGTCGGCGACATAGCCCTGACTGGTCAGGGCTTGCTGATAGAGGGAATGGGGAGTGGTGGCCATGCGGCATTCTACCCGAATGCCGCAACGTACCTCATGCCACGGACCAACTTGCGCGCGGGCACCAGGATGGCGCAACTTCCTGTGGACGCAGGCACGCCCACAAGTGGCCGCATAACATGCCGGGCTCTCAGGCTTCGTTGGCCAGGCCCACTTTCAGCAGCGCACCGTCCTTGTCATCGGTCAGCACATACAGGTAGCCATCCGGGCCCACCCGCACATCGCGAATCCGCGCCTTCAGGTCGCCCAGCAGGCGCTCCTCGTGCACCACCTTGTCCCCTTTCAGTTGCAAGCGGATCAGCTCCTGTGTCGCCAGCGCACCAATGAACAGGTTGTGGTCCCACGCTTTGAACATGGGGCTGTCGTAGAACGCCATGCCGCTGATGCCCGGCGACTTCTCCCAGACGTGGTGCGGGTCGACCATGCCATCGACATGCTTGCCCTTGGCCTCGGGGATCGGCAGCATCGAGTAATTGATGCCATGGGTTGCAATCGGCCAGCCATAGTTCTTGCCAGGCTCGGGGATATTGATTTCATCACCACCACGCGGGCCATGCTCGTGGGTCCACAGCTTGCCGGTCCAGGGGTTCAGCGCGGCGCCTTGCTGGTTACGGTGCCCAAACGACCAGATCTCTGGCCGCACGTTGTCCTTGCCGACGAAAGGGTTGTCCTTGGGCACTTCGCCGTCCGGGAGGATGCGCACGATCTTGCCCTGCAGCTTGTCCAGGTCCTGGGCAGTGGGGCGCTGGTTGTTCTCGCCCAGGGCGATGAACAGGTAGCCGTTGCGGTCGAATACCAGACGCGAACCGAAGTGGTTGCCGACCGACAACTTGGGCTGCTGGCGGAAGATCACCGTGAAATTCTGCAGCCGGGCGCGGTCTTCGGACAGCTGCCCGCGGCCGACCGCTGTCCCTGCCTTGCCGTCACTGCCCTCCTCCGCGAAGGACAGGTAAACGGTGCGGTCCTTGGCGAACGCGGGCGACAGCACCACATCCAGCAGGCCACCCTGGCCCTCGGCCCACACCTTCGGCACGCCGCTGATCGGCGGGCCGACCTTGCCTTCAGCATTGACCAGGCGCAGGTTGCCAGAGCGCTCGGTGACCAGCATGTCCTTGCCGCCCGGCAGGAAAGCAAGCGCCCAAGGGTTGCGCAGGCCATCGGCCACAGTGCTGACAGTCAATGTGCCCTCTTCACTGCGAAACTGCTGTTCAGCCGCCGCTTGCGCCAGCAAGGGCAGCAGTGCGGCGGCGGTGAGGGTGGCTAGCCAGGGTGCTCGAAGCATGCAGAATTCCTTTCAGATGGGCTCATGGCGCGCGCGGGTTGTCGCGCGGTGGCCGGGCAGGTTCCAGGTTCGGGGTTTGCTGCTGGCGGCGCAGGTTATCGCCATTGCCGATGCCGCGATTGTCCAGTGTCGGGGGTCGCTGGTACGGGTCGGTGGACGGGCCGCGGACCGGCGGGGTGGCCGGCATGCTGCCCTGGCGACTGTTGGGGTTGGCGCGCTGGATCGGGCTGTTGTAGGGGTTGTTGTTGCCGGCGGCGAGCGGCAACGGTGGCTCAGGGGCGGCGTGCGCGGGCAGGCATAAAGCCAGGCCGAGGGCCAGGATGGGCAATGTCGGGGTCATGCTTCACCTCCTGTACGAAAATGCCGCGCCTGGTGGGTTTGATAGCCTAAGGCGCCGGGGGTTCGCGGCAAAAGCGTGAATGCGGATGGAGTTGATTCCTGATGTTTCAGTATGCGCCCATTCGCAGCACCTGCGTGCTCCCGCAGCAGCAGCCTGGTGCTGCGAATGGGCCACAAAGCGGGCCCAGGTTACTGGCCTTTATCCACCTTGTGCCGCGCCGCATACAGGCACAGCATCTCCATCGCCAGGGTTGCCCCGGCCAATGCGGTGATATCGGCATGGTCATAGGCCGGTGCCACCTCCACCAGGTCCATGCCCACCAGGTTGATGCCGCGCAACCCGCCAAGAATCTCCAGCGCCTGGACCGTGCTCAACCCGCCACATACCGGCGTACCGGTACCGGGCGCGTAGGCCGGGTCGAGGCAGTCGATATCGAACGTAAGGTAGACAGGCCGCTCGCCCACCCGCTGGCGGATCGCCGCAATCACCGCCTCGGTGCCCTTCCGATGCACCTGCCGGGCATCGACAATGGCAAAGCCCTGGCTGTCGTCGTTGGTGGTCCGCAGGCCGATCTGCACCGAATGGGCCGGGTCCACCAGGCCTTCGCGGGCGGCATGCCAAAACATGGTGCCATGGTCGATGCGCTTGCCCTCCTCGTCCGGCCAGGTATCGCTGTGCGCATCGAAATGAACCAGCGCCAAAGGGCCATGCCGGCGGGCATGGGCCTTGAGCAGTGGGTAGCTGATGAAGTGGTCACCCCCCAGGGTGAGCATGGCGCAGCCGGCTTGCAGAATCTGTTCGGCATGGGTTTCGATGCTGTCCGGTACCGACTGCGGCGTGCCGCTGTCGAAGGCGCAGTCGCCATAGTCGATCACCGCCAGGTGGTCGAACGGGTCGAATGCCCACGGCCAGTGGCGGGCCCAGGCCTGCTGCACCGAGGCGGCACGGATTGCCCGTGGGCCGAAGCGCGCGCCAGGGCGGTTGCTGGTGGCAGTGTCGAACGGCACCCCGCTGACCACCACGTCCACCCCACGCAAGTCGCGGCTGTAGCGGCGGCGCGAGAAACTGGTAATGCCGGCGTAGGTACTTTCTGCGGCAGTGCCATACAGGCTGTCGCGGGTCATGGCCTGGTCATTGTTTGCGGCTTGATCCACGGTCGGGCTCCTCGGTCGTTAGGGTCATTGGCGACTGCGGAAAGCGGTCCACAGGCGGTTGCGCTGGCGCAGGTCGGCCAGGGCCATGCTGCGGTCGGCATACAGGCGCTGGCGCACTTCGGCCGGCGGATAGATGTCCGGGTCGTTGCGTACCGCTTCGTCGACCAACGGCGTGGCGGCCTGGTTGGCGTTGGCGAAGAACAGCGTGTTGGTCAGTGCCGCTACCGACTCGGGCTTGAGCATGAACGCGATGAACGCCCGCGCGGCCTCGGGGTGCGGGGCGCCCTTGGGAATGACCAGGTTGTCTTGCCACACCAACGTCCCTTCGCGGGGGATGCGGTAGATCACCTCGAACGGCTTGCCGGCACGCCGCGCCTGGTCGGCCGCCATCGCCGCATCACCGTTGTAGGTCAGCGCCAGGCACACGCTGCCGTTGGCCAGGTCGCTGATCTGCCGGCCATTGGCGACGTAGCTGATCGACGGCTGCAACTGGCTTAGCAGGTTCTGCGCAGCGGCCAGGTCAACCTTGTCCTGACTGTAAGGGTCCTTGCCCAGGTAGTTCAGCGCCACGCCGATCACCTCCTGCGGCGAGTCTGGCATGGCGATACCGCAATCCTTCAGGCGGCTGGCGTACTCGGGCTTGAACAGCAGATCGAGGCTGTCCAGCGGCACATCGCCCAGGCGCTGGCGCACCGCCTCCACGTTCACCCCCAGGCCCAGGGTGCCCCAGGTGTACGGCACGGCATGGCGGTTGCCGGGGTCGGCCTCGGCGAGCTTGGCCAACAGGTCTTTGTCGAGGTTGGCATAGCCAGGCATGGTCTGGGCGTCCAGCGGTTGCAGGGCATTGGCCTTGAGCGCCCGCGCCAGCACGGTGGACGACGGCACTACCACGTCGTAGCCACTGCCACCGGTCAGCAGCTTGGTTTCCAGCACTTCGGTGGTATCAAAGGTGTCGTAGCGCACCTTGTAGCCGGTTTCCCGCTCAAAGCGCTGGAGCGTTTCCGGGGCGACGTAGTCGGCCCAGCTGTAGAGGTTGACGACCTTCTCTTCGGCTTGCAGCGGCAAGGCCAGGACCAGGGACAACAGGCACAACGATCGACGCATGGCGGACACCTCGGCAAATGGGTGGATGCCGCGAGCATGCCAGCCGGGTTACATTGCAAGAATGGCAAGTTTGCAAAGCTGACATTCCTCGGGAGCAATGTAATGCTCGGACAAGTGCACGACCCCGACCTGCACCTGCTGCGGCTGTTCGTCACTGTAGTCGAGGCTGGTGGCTTCAGCGCCGCGCAAGGCGTATCGGGCTTGAGCCAGCCCACCATCAGCCAGCGCATGGCGCAACTGGAGGCTCGGCTGGGTTACCGCCTGTGCAGCCGTGGCAAGGGCGGTTTTCACCTGACGGAAAAAGGCGAAATGCTATTGGAAGCGGCACGCGGGCTGCTGCTGAACATCGAGCAGTTTCGCCAGCAAGCCAATGGTGTTGCCGGGCGGCTGCTGGGGACGGTACGCATTGGCCTGGCAGAAAACCAGGACAAGGCGGTGAGCCTGAAGCTGGCGGCTGCCATCGCGGCGTTTCGCAGCCGGGAAGAGTCGGTGCAGCTGGAGCTGATCAGTGCGCCACCGGCCGAGCTGGAGCGGCTATTGCTCGAGCAACGGCTGGACTACGCCATCAGCTACTTTTCCGGCAACCAGGCCGCGTTCGATTACCAGCCGTTGTTCGAAGAGCGACAACGGCTGTATTGCGGCAAGGGGCATTCATTGTTCGGCGAGACGGGCGTCGCGCAAGCGCGCTTGCTGGAGCAGGACCAGGTGCGCCATCCGTATCGTTTTCTCAAAGGCGACGAGCCGTTCCAGAGCCAGCGCAGCATGGCGGTGGCGGAGCAGATCGAGAGCGTGCTGACGTTCATCCTGTCGGGGCGGCATATTGGCTATCTGCCGTACCATTGCGCGCGGGCGTGGGAGGCCGAAGGGCTGTTGTGGCCTCTGGACCCGGGGCTGGATTTTATCGTGCCATTTACCCTGGCCCGGCATCGGGCGCAGGTAGTGGGTGAGGCGGCCAATGTCTTCGCCCAGGATTTGCTGAAGGCGTTTGCCTGAGTCGCTCTCTCTCACACGGACCACGCAAAGCCTGACAAATGCCGCATCAGAAACTGCAGCAGGTCGTCGTAGTACGCCTGGAAACCCGCCAGCGGGCCCGACACAGGTGACGTCAGCATGGGTTCAAGAACGGCCGGTAGGAGAAATTATTGGGCGTTAATGAGAAACAGGGTCTTTCGTCTGGGCCGATACTTTCAACGCCAACGCGTATTTGCCACACTGGCCACTCGTTCACTCTGGCAAGGTCGTCCCCCCATGACTGCCCGTCTGTACCGCTACACCCGCCTACTGATGGCCGTGCTGCTGACCAGCAGCCTGGCCGCCTGCGCACTGTTCCAGCCGCGCGACCCGGTGAACATCAGCGTGATCGGCATCGAGCCACTGCCTGGGCAGGAGCTGGAGTTGCGCATGGCGGTGAAGATGCGGGTGCAAAACCCCAATGAGGCGCCGATCGACTTCAACGGCATCGCCCTAAACCTGGAAGTCAACGGCCAGCCGCTGGCCGCCGGGGTCAGTGACCAGCAAGGGCACATTGGCCGTTACGACGAGGCAGTGATCGTGGTGCCTGTCAGCATCACGGCGTTTTCTTTCCTGCGCCAGGCCTACGGGCTGGGCCAGCTGGACTCACTGCAGGGCCTGCCGTACAAGCTGCGCGGCAAGCTCGCCAGCGGGCCGCTGGGTACCGTGCGCTTCACTGACGAGGGCAAGCTGGACCTGCCCAAGGGCGCCTACTGGTAAGCGCCCGGCGGGGTACTCAGCGGCCGGCGCTGGCCGCTGCCATCAGCTTGTTGACCTCACTGCGCACCATGCTGGCGTATTCGGGTGGCGTCATGCCGTCCAGCTCGGCGCGTACCCATTCGGCCCACTTGCCCTTGCGCCGAGGTTTTTCGGCAATCAACCGGGCCGCTTCACCCTTGGCCTTGCCCAGGTTGTTCTGCCACATCTCGAAAAGCCGGGCCTTCTCTGCCTCGATCTGTGCCCGTTCCTCGAAGCTCATGTTGGCCAGGTTGAAACTCATGAAGATACCTGCATGTTTGAAAATGGCCGCTATCTTACACCCAGGCAACGCAACATCGCTAAGCCGGCGCAACTTTCCCGACGCGGCGGCATCCATTTTTCTAACCCCCCATCGACGAGGACGAGTTCATGGCCCGGAAAAACGCCGCGCTGGCCGACAGCGATCAGATCAAGGACCAGGTGTTCAGCGAGTTGCAGTCGCTGATCGAGGAATCGGAAAAGCTGCTGAATGACAGCGCTGCCCTGGTTGGCGAAGAAGCAGACAGCCTGCGCGCGCAGGTCAGCCTGAAACTCAAGCAGGCACGCCAGGCCGCTGGCAGCGTGCGTGAAAAGGCGCAACCGGTGGTGAATGCCACCCAGGACTACATCGGCGGCCATCCATGGCAGACCGTAGCCATTTCTGCCGGCCTTGGGCTGGTGGTGGGCCTGCTGCTGGGCCGGCGTAACTAGGCTCAGGTGACACCAAGCGCCGTGTGAAAAGCCTTGAGACGGTTTCTCACACAGTGCGTTGGGCTTGGGCCGGCTGCCGCGAATCAGACGGCTTGGGCCAGCGGGATGCCGCTGTGGAAGCGCAGTTCCTGGTCCGGTGACTGGATCAGTTCCATCTCCGCAGCGCGCACCAGCTCCACCCGGCGGGCGATGTCCGCCTGATCACCGTAGTTGTGCGCCAGTTTCAGGTAGCCCTGGTAGTGGCGCGCTTCGCTTTTCAGCAGGCCATGGTAGAAGCGGCCCAGCTCATCATCCAGGTGCGGTACCAGCGCGGCAAAGCGCTCGCAGCTGCGCGCTTCGATAAACGCCCCCACCACCAGCGTATCCACCAGCTTGACTGGCTCATGGGCGCGCACCAGGCGACGCAACCCGGAGGCATAACGCCCCGCCGACACCGGGCGCAACGCCACCCCGCGGCGCTTCATCAGGCGTAGCACCTGCTCGTGGTGCACCAGCTCCTCACGGGCCAGGCGCGACATCATGTTGATCAGGTCAAGGTGGGTGTTGTACTTGGCGATCAGGCTCAAGGCGGTGCTGGCGGCTTTGAATTCGCAGTTCTTGTGGTCGATCAGCAAGGTTTCCTGGTCGGCCAGGGCTGCTTCGATCCAGGCGTCTGGGGTCGGGCAGCCAAGAAAGGCGTCGATTTCGGGAGTCAGGGACATAAGCGTGCAACCACACAGAACAGGCAGGGCCGGCGATTATACCGGCGGCGGCGGGCGGCGCCAGTGACTATGCTTGATGCACATCAAGCGGCAGTGAGGCCAGTCCCGACTATAGTCTGGGCCAGGCCAGTTCCCACAAGGCAGCGCCAGGCTTGGAGTCGCCGCGATCGATGTAGGAGCTGGCTTGCTGGCGATGGGCTGCGCAGCAGCCCCAGTTTAAGCCGGCATCTGCCACATCTTTCAAAGGGAGCACGCCCATGCAAGCCGTTCGCAGCATCCTCGTCGTCCTCGACCCCGAGCACGCCCACAGCCGGGCGCTGACCCGGGCCAAGCTGATCGCTGGTGTCACCGGCGCGCGCCTGCACCTGCTGATGTGCGACAAACGGCATGACCACAGCGCGCTACTGAGCCTATTGAGCAGTCAGTTGCACGATGACGGTTACGACAATGTCACCCACGAAGAGGCTTGGCGCGACAACCTGCACGACACCATCATTCACGTGCAGCAGGCCGAAGGCTGTGAACTGGTGATCAAGGAACACCGCCCGGACAACCCGCTTAAAAAGGCCCTGCTCACGCCCATTGACTGGAAGCTGCTGCGCCAGTGCCCGTGCGCGGTGCTGATGGTCAAGAGCGAACGATCGTGGACCGGCGGCAAGATCCTTGCCGCAGTAGATGTAGGCAACCAGGATGAAGATCATCGCCGGCTGCATGCCAGCATCATCGACCATGGCTTTGAGATTGCCAAACTGGCCAAAGGCGAGCTGCATGTCATCAGCGCCCACCCATCGCCAATGCTGTCGGCCTCGGACCCCACCTACCAGCTAAGCGATACCATCGAGCAGCGCTACCGCGAGGCGTGCAAGGCGTTCCAGGCCGAGTACGGCATCAGCGAAGCGTGCCTGCATGTTGCCGAAGGGCCGGCGGACGTGCTGATTCCGCATACCGAGAAGCAGCTGGCTGCGGTGGTGACGGTGATTGGTACGGTGGGCCGCAGGGGGCTTTCCGGGGCATTGATTGGCAACACCTCAGAGGTGGTGCTGGATGCCCTTGAAGGGGATGTGCTGGTCCTCAAGAGCGAGGAAGCCATTGCCCATCAGGCGGAACTGGCCCGCGGCTGACGCGATCAGGGTGGGAGCGGCTCTTTCGCGCCACAAAGCCGCCCCCACAGCGATCGAGCAAGGTCTTGAGACCTGGTTCAGCTAGGCCAACGCCTCACGCACCTTCGGGTCCAGCCCCTCCCCTTCATTGGCTGCCGCCCACTCCGCCAGCTGCCGGCGCATCGCCGGCGTCCAGAAATTCTGCAAATGCTGGCGCACGCCCTGCACCGCCAGTACCCGATCGGGCTCGCTGTCGAAATAATGGGCAATCTGGTTGGCCATCTTGACCAGGTTGTCGCTGCTCATTGGCGTACCTCGGCTTTTTTCGCTGTACGCCGTTCCTGCAGCAGGCGTCGCTGCTCGTCACTGAAGTCCTGGTAGCGCTTCTGCCATTGCGATGGCTGGAACACCTTCACCACCTCCACCGCTGTCACCTTGTATTCGGGGCAGTTGGTGGCCCAGTCGGAATTGTCGGTAGTGATTACGTTGGCCCCCGACTCGGGGAAGTGGAAGGTGGTGTACACCACTCCCGGCGCCACCCGCGTACTGACCTTGGCGCGCAGCACGGTTTGCCCGGCACGGCTGCCGATGCCGACCCAGTCGCCGTCCTGAATACCTCGGCTTTCAGCGTCGGCAGGGTGGATTTCCAGGCGGTCGGCATCATGCCAGGCAACGTTGGCAGTGCGGCGGGTCTGGGCGCCGACGTTGTACTGGCTGAGGATACGGCCGGTAGTCAGCAGCAGCGGGTAGCGGTTGTTGACCTTCTCGTCGGTGGGCACATAACCCGTGAGCATGAAGCGGCCCTTGCCGCGCACGAATTGGTCGATGTGCATGGTAGGCGTGCCATCCGGCGCGGCGTCGTTGCAGGGCCATTGCAAGCTGCCGTGGCGGTCGATTTCCGCATAGCTGACCCGGCGGAAGGTCGGCGTCAGGCGGGCGATCTCGTCCATGATCTCGGACGGGTGGCGGTAGTTCATCGGGTAGCCAAGGGCGCCCGCGAGGGCCGCAGTGGCTTCCCAGTCAGCCTTGCCGGCCAGCGGTTCCATGACCTTGCGCACCCGCGAAATACGCCGCTCGGCATTGGTGAAGGTGCCATCCTTTTCAAGGAACGAGCTGCCCGGCAGGAACACATGGGCGAACTTGGCGGTTTCATTGAGGAAGATGTCCTGCACCACCACGCACTCCATGGCGAGCAATGCCGCGGTCACGTGCTGGGTGTTGGGGTCGCTCTGGGCAATATCCTCGCCTTGGCAGTACAGCGCCTTGAAGCTACCGTCCAGCGCCGCTTCGAACATGTTGGGGATGCGCAGGCCCGGGTCGGGTTGCAAGGTCACGCCCCAGGCGCGCTCGAACTCGGCCCGCACACCCTCGTTGGAAATATGCCGGTAACCGGGCAGCTCGTGCGGGAACGAGCCCATGTCGCACGAGCCCTGCACGTTGTTCTGCCCGCGCAGCGGATTCACCCCTACCCCTTCACGCCCGATATTGCCAGTGGCCATGGCCAGGTTGGCAATCCCCATTACCGCAGTGCTGCCCTGGCTGTGCTCGGTCACGCCCAGCCCGTAGTAGATGGCCGCATTGCCACCGGTGGCATACAACCGGGCGGCGGCGCGGATCTGCTCCGGGGGGACACCACACACCGGGCCGAGGGCTTCCGGGGCATTTTCTGCAAGGCTGACGAAGTCGCGCCAGCGGGCAAAGTCTTGGGTTTCGCAGCGGTCATCGATGAAACGCTGTGCCAGCAGGCCCTCGGTGACGATCACATGGGCCAGGGCGTTGAGCATGGCCACGTTGGTGCCAGGGCGAAGCTGCAAATGCAGCTCGGCGCGGGCATGTGGCGAGTCGACCAGGTCGATGCGCCGTGGATCGATCACGATCAGCCGCGCCCCCTGTCGCAAACGGCGCTTGAGTTGCGAGCCAAACACCGGGTGGGCGTCGGTGGGGTTGGCGCCGATCACCAACACCACGTCGGCCTGCATCACCGAATCGAAGCTTTGCGTGCCGGCTGATTCACCCAAGGTCTGTTTCAGGCCATAGCCGGTGGGCGAATGGCACACCCGTGCGCAGGTATCGACGTTGTTGTTGCCGAATGCCGTGCGCACCAGCTTCTGCACCAGGTAGGCTTCTTCATTGGTGCAACGGCTGGAGGTAATGCCACCGATAGAGTCACGCCCGTACTTGAGCTGGATGCGGCGGAATTCGCTGGCAGCGTAGGTAACCGCTTCGTCCCAGCTGACCTCCTGCCACGGGTCCTCCAGGTGCTTGCGAATCATTGGCTTGGTGATGCGGTCCGGGTGGGTCGCGTAGCCCCAGGCGAAGCGGCCTTTGACACAGGCGTGGCCGTGGTTGGCGCCGCCGTTCTTGTCCGGGACCATGCGCACCAGCTGGTCGCCCTTCATTTCTGCACGGAACGAGCAGCCCACACCACAGTAGGCGCAGGTGGTGATCACCGAACGTTCCGGCTGGCCCAGCTGCACCAGGCTTTTTTCCGTCAGGGTCGCGGTCGGGCAGGCCTGCACGCAGGCACCACACGACACGCATTCAGAGGCCAGGAAGTTGTCACCCCCCGCTGCCGACACCCGAGAGTCAAAACCGCGCCCGGTGATGGTCAGGGCGAAGGTGCCCTGGATGTCTTCGCAGGCGCGCACACAACGGCTGCAAACGATGCACTTGCTCGGCTCGTAGTCGAAATACGGGTTGGAAACGTCCTTTTTCTCGCCCAGGTGGTTGGCGCCGTCGTAGCCATAACGTACCTCGCGCAGGCCCACCTGGCCGGCTACGGTCTGCAATTCGCAGTTGCCGTTGGCGGAACAGGTCAGGCAGTCCAGCGGGTGGTCGGAGATGTACAGTTCCATCACATTGCGGCGCAGGCCGGCCAGGCGTGGGGTTTCGGTGCGCACCACCATGCCTTCGCTGACCGGCGTGGTGCAGGACGCGGGGTAACCGCGCATGCCTTCGATTTCCACCATGCACATGCGGCACGAGCCGAAGGCTTCGAGGCTGTCGGTGGCACATAGCTTGGGGATGCTGGTGCCAAGCATGGCCGCCGCGCGCATCACCGAGGTGCCGGCAGGCACGCTGATGGCGCGGCCGTCGATACTCAGGCTGACCTGCACGTCGCTGTCACGGGCCGGGGTGCCGAGGTCGCTGCTTTTATCAGAAGCGGGGTCGAAGAAATTGATCACTGTGCGGCCTCCGTGGTGGTCAGCCCGAAATCGGCGGGGAAGTACTTGAGGGCGCTGGCCACCGGGTAGGCGGTCATGCCGCCCATGGCGCACAGCGAGCCGTACTGCATGGTGTCGCACAGGTCGCGCAGCAACAGGGCCTGGTCGTGACGCTCGCCAAGCTCGCTGCTGGCGATCAGCCGGTCGACCACTTCCATGCCCCGGGTCGACCCAATGCGGCACGGGGTGCACTTGCCACAGGATTCCTCGGCGCAGAACTGCAGGGCAAAGCGCGCCATGCTGGCCATGTTCAGGGTGTCGTCGGCCACCACCACGCCGCCATGGCCGAGCATCGCGCCCATGGCAGCGAAAGCTTCATAGTCCAGTGGCGTGTCGAAGTGGCTGGGCGGCACCCAGGCGCCGAGCGGGCCGCCGACCTGCGCGGCCTTCAAGGGCCGACCGCTGGCCGTACCACCGCCATACGCTTCCACCAGTTCGCGCAGGGTCAGGCCGAAGGCCCGTTCCACCAGGCCACCCTGGCGAATATTGCCGGCCAGCTGAAACGGCATGGTGCCCAGCGAGCGGCCCATGCCGAAGTCGCGATAGAACGCTGCGCCCTTGGCCAGGATGATTGGCACCGAAGCCAGGGTGAGCACGTTGTGCACCAGCGTCGGCAAGCCGAACAGGCCTTGCAGTGCAGGCAGCGGCGGCTTGGCGCGGACAATGCCGCGCTTGCCTTCGATGGACTCGAGCAGTGCGGTTTCTTCGCCGCAGATATAGGCACCGGCACCCACGCGCACTTCCAGGTCGAACGCCCGGCCGCTGCCGCCGACATTGGTGCCGAGATAACCGGCTTCGCGGGCGATGGCGCAGGCCTGGCCGAGCACACGGATGGCGTCTGGGTATTCCGAGCGCACATAGATGTAACCCTTGTCGGCACCCACGGCGAGGCCGGCAATGATCATGCCTTCGATCAGCAGGAAAGGGTCGCCTTCCATCAGCATACGGTCGGCAAAGGTACCGGAGTCGCCTTCGTCGGCGTTGCACACCACGTACTTCTGCCCCGCCCCGGCATCACGCACAGTGCGCCACTTGATGCCGGCAGGGAACGCTGCACCGCCACGGCCGCGCAAGCCGGAATCGAGCACGGCAGCGACCACATCGGCACCCTCAAGCGCCACCGCAGCCTCCAGGCCGGCGAAGCCACCGTGGGCGCGGTAGTCGTCCAGCGACAACGGGCGGGTTATGCCGGCGCGGGCGAACAGCAGGCGTTGTTGAGTCTTCAGGTAGGGGATGGCTTCAACTGGCCCCAAGGCCAGCGAGTGGCCGCCAGGTTCGCCAGCCAAGGCATCGAGCAACCCCGGCACGTCCTGCGGCGTGACCGGGCCAAACCCCAGGCGACCTTGCGCGCTGTCGCTTTCGATCAGCGGCTCCAGCCAGTACAGCCCACGGGAGCTGGTACGCAGGATTTCCAGTGGCAACTGGCGGCGCTCGGCTTCGCGCTGCAAGGCATCGACAACCTGATCGGCACCCACGGCGCGGGCAACCGAATCACAGGAGATGTACAGCTTCAGCATGTCGCGTCCTCCCGGCAACCGTCGACCAGGGCACGCAGCCGCTCCGGGGTCAGGCGCGCGTGTAGCTGGCCATCGAGCTCCAGCGCCGGCGAACAGGCGCAGGCGCCCAGGCAGTAAACCGGGCGCAGGCTGATGGCGCCGTCGGCACTGGTGCCATGGTCGTCCAGTGCCAGTTGCTCGCGCAGTTGCGCGGCCAGGGCTTCGGCGCCACGGCTCTGGCATGACTCGGCGCGGCACAGGCGCAAGGTGTGGCGTGCCGGTGGCGCAGTCCGGAAATCGTGATAGAAGCTGATAACCCCGCGCACCTCGGCCAGGCTGAGGTTGAGGGCATGGGCAATTTCAGGTACAGCGGCATCGGGGATGTAGCCCAGGTCCTGCTGGATGGCATGCAGGATCGGCAACAGGGCGCCGGGGGTACCCTGGTCGCGGGCCAGAATGCGTTGGATAACGGGCAGGTGGAGCAATTCATCAGGCATACAGCGGACCTCGGCATCACGGACCCTGCCCGATCATTGTGCGGGCAGATGTCCGGCGTGTTCTGCTGCGGCACGCCGACCACGTCACGGTTGCGCGGTAGCGGCGGCCTCCTCGCCCCCGGCCGCGCATCTGTGTGCGCTGGTCCGAAGGCATCCTGCAAGCATGGCACTTGTGGGGCCGGGGGGTTGTGTGCGAGCGACCAGGCGCATTCTGAAACCGACCGTTGGTTATCGATGGAGCGCCAGTCGGGGTGCCAAGTGCACGCCGTGAGGTTCGAGGTGACCATGAACCAGGCGCCACCCCGTCAGGATCACGGCGTGCCCTTGCCCTCCACCGCCTTGGCCGTTTCCTGCTTCGCGGGTAAACACATGCCACTCGGCCACGCCAGCCACGTCCCGTCTTAGCGATACGTGAACAAGCATGAAAAATTATTTATCAAGATGAATTATCATTTGGTTTGAATTCTCATTATCATCGCGAGCACACGCCACAATCACTTCCCGCCCCAGGACTCGCCCCTTGAAACGTCACCTTCCCGCCCGCCTGCTGCTGGCCGGCGCATGCAGCGCCCTGCCCGTCGTTCACGCAGCCGACAACCTGACCCTGCCCGCGACCCAGATCGACAGCACCCGCGAACCTGTTGATGGCACCAGCCAAGGCTACGAGGGCCGGGCTTCTTCCAGCACCACCAAGCTAGGCCTGACCGACAGGCAGACGCCACAGGCCGTGACCACCATTACCCGGCAGGCACTGGACGATTTCAAGATCACCGGTATCAAGGACGCCTTGCGGGCAGCACCGTCGGTAACCGTCGAGCAAACCGAAACCGACCGCACCGAGTTCACCTCGCGCGGCTTCGATATAGGCACTTTCGAGTACGACGGCATGGGCATGCCTTTCGTCAGCAGCACGCTGGTGGGCGACCAGGACCTGGCGGAATACGAGCAGATCGATGTGCTGCACGGCGCCAACGGCTTGATGAGCGGTGCCGGCAACCCGTCTGCCACGGTCAACTTCGTGCGCAAACGGCCCACCGACACCTTCCAGGCTCAAGTCGACACCAGCGTCGGCTCGTGGGACAGCCGGCGCATCGACATCGACGTGGGCGGCCCGCTGACCGACAGCGGCAATGTGCGTGGCCGCTTCATCTATTCCCACGACAAAGGCAACTCGTGGATGGACCGCTACAGCCACGAGCGCAATGTGGCCGCTGGCCTGCTGGCATTCGACGTGTCCGACGCCGACACCGTGACGGTGGGCTTTTCCCAGCACAACAGTGACTCCAATGGCAGCACCTGGGGCAACCTGCCACTGGTGGACAGCAACGGCAATGCCATCCACTACAGTGGGCGCAGCAACAGCATCGGGCAACCCTGGACCTACTGGAACCTGCACACCCAGCGGGCCTTCGTCGAGCTCAAGCATGATTTCGGCAATGACTGGAACGCCACGCTCACCGCCACCGGGGTGCAGGAAAAACAGAACACCAACATGCTCTACGTTGGCTCGGTCACCGGTGATGTCGCCGACGCCTATGCCAACCATACGCGCAGCGAAGCCCACCAGTTGCTGGGCGAGGCCAAAGTGCAGGGCCCGTTCAGCCTGTTCGGACGCGAGCATCAGCTGACCTTCGGCGCCGCCTATGGCCGCACGCACCAGAAAGGCCAGGAGTACGACGAAGACCTGGAGCACGGTAGCGCCTTCCAGACCTCGTTCCCAGGGATTCTGGCGGGTACTACGCCCATGCCCGCGTTCGGCGTCACCAGCGAAACCCTGGGGCAGAATTTTCAGGACACGCAAAAAAGTCTGTACGCCGGGGCACGCTTCAGCCTTGCCGATGACCTGCACTGGATCGCCGGTGCACGCATGCTCAGCGCCGACGGCAAGGGCGATAGCTATGGCACGGCGCACGACACGCGCGAGCACGGCAAGATCACGCCCTACACAGGCCTGGTCTACGACCTGAACGACGCCTGGAGCGTGTACGGTAGCTGGACCAAGATCTACAACCCGCAATACGTGTCGGGCAGCGATAATTCGGTACTCGACCCGCTGGAAGGCAAAAGCATGGAGGTGGGTGTCAAGGGCAGCGTGATGGATGAGCGCCTGCACCTGACGGCAGCGCTGTTCAAGACCGAGCAACGCAACGTGGCGGTGGATGCGGGGTACAACGGCATTCAGGAAATCTACACAGGCGAAGACTACAAGAGCCATGGCGTCGAGCTGCAGGCCTCTGGCGAGGTCATGCCCGGCCTGGACGTGCTAGGCGGCTACACCTATGTGCGCATCGACGATGACAATGGCGAACGGGCGCGCAAGTATGTGCCCACCCACAGTTTCCGTGGCATGGTCACCTATCGGCTGCCGAGCCTGCCGCAGATGAAAGTCGGCACCCGCCTCAGCTGGCAGACTGCAGTCGAGAACGATAGCAACAGCGCCATCCACCAGAACG
Source organism: Pseudomonas sp. BN607 (assembly GCF_029871175.1). Taxonomy (NCBI): domain Bacteria; kingdom Pseudomonadati; phylum Pseudomonadota; class Gammaproteobacteria; order Pseudomonadales; family Pseudomonadaceae; genus Pseudomonas; species Pseudomonas sp. BN607. The sequence continues at coordinate 57,035 of NZ_SSOE01000018.1, read as the reverse complement.
CCTACGGCCTGGTTGATTTGATGGCCAGCTACGACATCGACAGTAACTGGAGCACGTCGCTGAACCTGAATAACGTCACTGACCGCAAGTACCTGTTGTCGCTGTATAACAACGCGACCACAGCCAGCTATGGTGCTCCGCGCAACCTGACGGCTTCGGTGACGTGGAAGTATTGAAGCACCAGGTAATGTGTGTCAGAGCGGGGCCACGAAGGCGACACCGCGCTGGATTGCACAGGCTGGACTGCCCCCGCACGTTGGAGACAGCTCCATCGAGCGGCGGCAGTCCAGGCAGGCGAAGGGCAGCGTGCGACTGGATTCAGTCGGCCGCCTGCACCGCTGCGGTGTCGGCCACCGGGGCCTGCGCTTTTGCCTTCGCCCGATTGCGGCGGTCCTGGCTACGCTGCCGCGAAGCTTGTTGCTTGGCATGCAGTGCCTGGGCGGCGGTCACGGTACCCGCAACCTGGCCAGCCAAATCAAGGCGCGGTGCGTTCTCTTGCATGCTCGCCCAGTAGCGGGAGCCCCGGCACCAGGTGGAAATACCCAGCTTCAGCTGTTCGCGGGTTAGGCCGAGCAGTTCAAGGTGTTGCTCGGCATCCTTGAAAATGCCCTCCTTGAGCGGCACCTTGGGGGCCGGGTTGACCGGGAAGGCCAACGGAAAATGCTTCTGCAAAGGCCAGATCGCAGCCACCGCCGGATCCTGCTCACGCGGCTTCGCCTGCGAGGACGGCTTGCGCTTTGGCTGTTTCGCGCTCTCGGCCTTTACCTGCTGTTTTTCCGCCCGCAGGCGGTCGCGTAGCTCTGCTAGTTGTTCAAAACCCATCGTTCAATTCACTGCTTGAAGTTGATTGCGTGGTGCAAGGATAACAAATGCAGCCCCTACAGTGTTTGCAGGTCATCTTTCCATCAGCTGAACACCCAAAGCACACGCGTGGGCTTGTCGGTGAGGTTGGCATAACGAAAGCTGGCATGAGGCTGCAACTGGAAACTGTCACTGGCGCGCAGCGTTACCGGTTCACCGCCGTCCAGCCACACCGTCAGTTCGCCCTCGAGCACGAAGCAGCCTTGCTCCGAGCTATCATCCAGGTACTCCTCGCCGCTGCTCGCCCCCGGGTCGAGGTGGCTGTCGAGCATGGAGAACGCGCCACTGATCGTGGGGGATGCCAGTACATCGGTGATGCCACCCGCCAGGTGCAGGGTACGGCGTTCGTGAGGGCGGGTGACCCAGTCGAGTTCGCGGGGCTTGTCCAGCTTGTAGAAATAGGCCGTGGAGACGCCGAGCTCCTCGCTGATTGCCGTCAGGTCTGCCACGGTCGGGCGCGATACTCCGCGCTCGACCTGGGACAGAAAGCCCACCGACCGGCCGATGCGCTGAGCCAGCTCGCCCAAGGTCAGGCCCTTGAACTTGCGCAGGTCGCGAATCAGTACGGCCAGGCCTTCGATCTCTTCGTGCACTTTCATAGTTGAATCGCGACTTTCGGACGGGAAAATAATGCCCTGAAAAGTACAGGATTCAATTCGCAAAGCAAGTGCTTCACACAGCACTCGACGCGGTCGCCCGCCGGAGCGGCCGCGCGGGGGCTGGACGATAGGCCCGTCCTTAGCGAACAGCCTCGTAGGTCAGGTCCAGGCACTTACGCGCCTTTTCCACCAATTCGTCGATCTCTTCGGTGCTGATCACCAGTGGCGGCGCGATGATCATGGTGTCGCCCACCGCGCGCATGATCAGGCCGTTGTCGAAGCAGTGCTGGCGGCAGATCATGCCCACGCCTTTGCCTTCATGGCGGGTGCGGGTGGCCTTGTCTTTCACCAGTTCGATCGCACCGAGCATACCAAGCCCGCGCACTTCGCCGACCAGCGGGTGGTCGGCCAGTTCGCGCAAGCGCTGCTGCAGATAGGGCGCGGTCTTCTCTTGTACCTGCGCAATGATCTGCTCGTCACGCAGGATGCGCAGGTTTTCCAGCGCCACTGCCGCCGCCACCGGGTGGCCGGAATAGGTGAAGCCGTGGTTGAAGTCGCCACCCTCGCTGATGACCTTGGCCACCTCGTCACCCACGATCACCCCGCCCATGGGGATATAGCCAGAAGTCAGGCCCTTGGCGATGGTCATCAGGTCAGGCTTGAGGTCATAGTAGTCGCTACCGAACCACTTGCCGGTACGGCCGAAGCCGCAGATCACTTCGTCGGCAACGAACAGGATGTCGTACCTGGCGAGGATCTCCTTCACCTTCGGCCAGTAGCTGTGCGGCGGAATGATCACGCCGCCGGCGCCCTGGATCGGTTCGGCTATGAAGGCAGCGATGTTGTCTTCGCCCACTTCGAGGATCTTCTTCTCCAGCTGCTCGGCTGCCCACACACCGAACTCGGCCTCGGTCATGTCGCCGCCCTCACCGAACCAGTAAGGCTGCGGGATGTGCACGATATCCGGGATCACCCCGCCTTGCTGGTGCATGCCGCTCATGCCACCCAGCGCGGCGCCTGCCACGGTGGAGCCGTGGTAGCCGTTGACACGGCCAATGATCACCTTCTTGCTGCCCTGCCCCTTCAGTGCCCAGTAATGCCGGACCATACGCAGTACGGTGTCATTGCCTTCGGAGCCGGAACCGGTGAAGAACACATGCCGCATGCCTTGCGGGGCCACGTCGGCAATTGCCTTGGCCAGCTCCAGCGCAGGAGGGTGCGCGGTCTGGAAAAACAGGTTGTAGTAAGGCAACTGCTTCATCTGCTGGCTGGCAACCTCGGCCAGCTCATCGCGGCCATAGCCGACCGCCACGCACCACAGCCCAGCCATGCCGTCGAGAATCTTGTTGCCTTCGCTGTCCCAGAGGTACACGCCCTTGGCCGAGGTGATGATGCGCGGGCCCTTCTTGGCCAGCTGTTTCACATCACTGAAGGGGGCCAGGTGATGGTCACGGCTCAGCGCCTGCCAGGCCTGGGTCTGCGAATTCTGTTCACTCATTGTCTTCACTCCATCAGTTTGCGCAGCCGTGCTACGCGGGTACTTTCTTGTGGTTGGAAATGCCGCGGCTCAGGCGCTCAGCAACAGCCGCTGGCGCAGCACCGAGCGCTGCCGACAGGCCTTGCCAAACGACTGGAAGAGGGTCAGGTACTGCGGGTTATCCATGACCTGGAACTCGGGGTGCCACTGCACGGCCAAGGCAAAGCCCTTGGCGTTGTCGACCGAAATGGCCTCTACCAGGCCGTCCGGCGCCAACGCTTCCACCCTCAGCCCAGGGGCCAGTACATCAATGCCTTGGCCGTGGATGGAATTGACGTCGAAGATCGCCGGCAAACCCATGCGGTCAAGCAGGCCGCCAGGCTGTACGTGCATGGTATGGCGAGGGCCATATTGCTTTTCGATCGGCTCGCCCTTGCCTTCGCGGTGGTCCATGAACACGCCAGCCTCGTGAACTTTCTGGTGCAGGGTGCCCCCCAGCGCCACGTTCATTTCCTGAAAACCTCGGCAAATGCCCAGTACCGGCACGCCGGCGGCGATAGCCGCACGCATCAGCGGCAACGTGGTGGCATCTCGCAGCGGGTCGTGCCGGGTACCCTCGGCACTGGTCGGACCGTTGTAGTGAAACGGCTCGATGTTGGACGGCGAACCGGTGAAGATCAGCCCGTCCACTACGTCGAGGATATCGGCGCTGTCCATCAGTTCGCCCAGGCTGGGTATTACGATGGGCAGGCCACACGCTGCCTTGGCTGCCGCGCGCGCGTACTTCTCGGCGATGGTCTGGGTGGCATGCTGCTCAATCATGCTGGTGCATGCGGTAATGCCAATAACGGGCACACGTGGCATATCTTCCTCCGGCAAATCGGTATTGCGCGTGGTGTTGAAAACGTGGGGTTGACGGTGTCGTCCGAACGCTGCAGCTACAGGAACCAGCGGTATTCGCGGGCATCGATGTGGCGCATGAAGTCCAGTTGCTCCTGGTATTTGTTCTCGCAATAGACCATCACGAACTCACTGCCCAGGCCTTGGTTGAGCACCGGGTGGTGGCGCATCGCGGCCAAGGCACTGAGGGCATCCTTGGGGAAATCGATGCCGCTCTGGCGGTTGTCATTCAGTGGCGCAATGGGTTCGACGCCGCGGTCCAGGCCGTGCTCCATCCCGGTCAGGATGGCCGCCAGCACCAGGTACGGGTTGGCGTCCGCGCCGGCCAGGCGATGTTCGATACGCAGGTTCCGCGGGTCGGACTCGGGGATGCGAATGCACGCATCGCGATCCTCGAAGCCCCAACTGGCCTTGCTTGCCGCATTGACCATGGCCCCATAGCGGCGGTAGGCATTGTGGTTGGGGGCAAAGATCGGCATGCAGTGCGGCAGCAGCTCCAGGCAACCCGCCACCGCATGGCGCAGCTTGCGTTGTTCTGCGCTCGCCAGGATGTTGTTGCCTTCGCTGTCATACAGGCTGACATGCACGTGCATGCCGCTGCCCGGTGCATCCAGATACGGCTTGCTCATGAAGCTGGCGCGATAGCCGTGCTTCATCGCGATACCGCGGGTACTGCGGCAGAACAGCGCTGACCAGTCCGCCGCACTGAGGGCATCTTCACTGTGCGAGAAGTTGATCTCGAACTGGCCTGGGCCCAGTTCGGCGGTGATGACGTTGGCCGGCACGCCCTGCTCGTTGGCGCCATCGACCATTTCGTGCAGCACCGACGAGAATCGCGACAGGCGCTCGATGTGCATGTTCGGCTGGTCGTCTTCGTCGCCGGTCGCCGTGTCGCGGGGGTACTGTGGCAGGCCGTTGTCCAGCTTGCGGTCAAACAGGTAGAACTCCAGTTCGAACGCCACTACCGGGTGGATCCCGCGCCGGGCCAGGCGCTGTAGCACGCGGGCCAGCACCTCACGGGGCTCGAACTCGATCGGCTCGGCGGTGCCATCGGAGGTGATCAGCATCTGGGCGACCACTTCCTTCTCCCAGCGCACCGGCTTCAAAGTACCTGGGACCAGTCGCCGCGCGGCATCCGGGTCGCCATCGGCGAAGCAGTAGTCACCGATCGGGTAGAGGCCACCCTGGGTCCCCAGCAGCACGCAGTTTTGCGGCAGCTTCAGCGGCGCGCCGGCTGCGACTTTTTCCAGCATGTCCATGGGATAACGCTTGCCGTAGAAGTGCCCGGGAATGTCCAGCGCAATCAGGTCGACATAGCGTATCGCCGGGTGCTGCGCCCGGAACGAACGCACTTCAGTCAGCAGATCCGGAAAGATGACACTCATCTTCTTATCCTTGTGAGGTGAACGAATTCAATTGAAGACCCAGAGCACGCGGGTGGGCTTTGCCGTCAGGTTGGCGTAACGGAACTGCGCGTGGGGTTGCAGCTGGAAGCAGTCGGATGCTGCGGGGTTTGCTCAGGTTGTAGAAGTAGGCGGTCGATACGCCGAGCGCTTCGCTGATCGCAGTCAGGTCGGCAACGGTCGGGCGCGACACTGCGCGTTCGACCTGGGACAGAAAAAGGATCGCGAGGGCTTCGACCTCTTCGTGCATCTTCATCGCTTCGGACTGCCGTGAAATTTTTAGAGTTATTTTTCATGAAAAATTACACGGAAAATTTCACTAGTCAAGCCGCCCACCTGAAATGCGCACACCCGAACCGGGGGCCGACACGGGTTTCTTTACAGCGTTTCAAGGAGTAGCCTCGCCGGTGAGACTTCCCAGCCCGGCCCTCCATCGTCATGCCAAACGGTTTCCCAGCACTGCCTTCGCTCAATGCACTCCGTGTGTTTGAAGTGGTTGCCCGCCACCTCAACTTCCGCCTTGCTGCCGAGGAACTGGGGGTGACCCAGGCAGCTGTCGCCCAACAGATAAGAGGGCTGGAAGCGAGTTTGGCGCTTCGTTTGTTCCAGCGCCTGCCCCGCGGTCTGGCGTTGACCGATGCGGGTGTGGGCTACAGCGGCAGCATTCGCAGTGCCTTGGCCATGATCGATGAGGCAACCCGCCTGCTAAGGCCGCAAGCTGCGCACCTTACGGTCAGCGTTACCCCGACCTTTGCCTCGAAATGGCTCATTCCCAGGCTGGGCAACTTTGCCCAGAGCCACCCGGACATCGATCTGCGTGTGCTGGCCACGGACAGGCTTTCCCACTTCAACACCGATGGCGTGGACATCGCTGTACGCTATGGCCAGCCCGAAGTTGGAGCGGGCCTGAACAGCGAGCTCCTGATGGAACAGTGCATCGTTGCCGTGGCCAGCCCCAGGTTGCTTGAAAGGCACGAAGGTCCCGTCAGCTTCGAGCAACTGCAGGACTTCGTCATGCTTCACGATGCCCATGATTTCTGGCCTAGGTTCCTTGCACAGCTGTTTACGCAGCATGCTCAACCGACAGCCAGGCATCTGCGGTTCAACCAGACCTCATTGGCCATCGATGCAGCCATCGGTGGCCAGGGCATTGCCCTGGCCAGCCTGGCATTCGTCCGTGATGACATCGCCGCGGGCAGGCTGACCCAGGTCTTCACTGAGCAGATGAGGCTCGACAAGTCGTTCTACCTGGTATGGCCACGCAAGATGCAGCAGCCAGATTCGTTGACCGTGGTACAGCGGTGGCTGAAACAGCAAGTTGCCGATAGTTAATCTACTGCCACGGACAATTTCAGCTACCTCCCTCGCTGCAAGAGCTACTGCTAATGTGAATGCACTCACGTAACGGCATTCAATTTTTGGGAGGCAGCATGTCAGTAGAAAAAGTAGCGATCATCACCGCCGGTGGCAGCGGCATGGGCGCAGCGGCAGCCCGCCGCCTGGCCGCCGACGGGTTCAAGGTTGGCATCCTCTCATCTTCCGGCAAAGGCGAGGCATTGGCTGCCGAGCTTGGCGGCATTGGGGTAACCGGCAGCAACCAGTCGGTTGCAGACTTGCAGCGCCTGGTCGAGGCCGTGGTGGAAAAATGGGGCCGTATCGACGTGCTGGTCAACAGTGCCGGCCACGGTCCACGCGCCCCCATCCTGGAGATCAGCGACGAGGACTGGCACAAGGGCATGGAGACCTACCTGCTCAATGTCATTCGCCCGACGCGTCTGGTAACGCCGTACATGCAACGCCAGAAGGGCGGTGTGATCATCAATATTTCCACCGCCTGGGCGTTCGAGCCGAGCGAACTGTTCCCGACTTCGGCGGTGTTCCGCTCAGGCCTGGCCGCATTCAGCAAGATCTTCGCCGACAACTTCGCAGCGGACAACGTGCGCATCAACAACATCCTCCCCGGCTGGATCGATAGCCTGCCGGCCACCGACCAACGGCGTGACAGCGTGCCGCTCAAGCGCTACGGCACCAGCGACGAAATCGCTGCCACCATCGCATTTCTGGCCAGCGAAGGTGCTGCCTACATCACCGGGCAGAACATCAAGGTCGATGGCGGCGTAACACGCAGCGTCTGATTGAACGGGAGCGCAGGGCGTCGCTATTACCTGGTAGTCAAGCCGGAAGCGAGCTTGCTCCCGCGACTATCTGCTTCCAGATAGTGATGCAGTTTGTCACCCAACACTTCGAACGCTTTGACGATCCGTTTTATCTTGCGAAGGTCACTGTGCATCGCGATCCACACATCGACGTCAAAGCCGAAACTGTCTGGCAGTACGTGTACCAACCCGTGGCTTCGGGCGATGGGCGCCGGGCACAGACCGAAGCCCAACCCCGCCTTCAGCGCAGCCAGTTGCGCGAGGTGGTGATCGGTGGCAATCACGAAATGCTGGCCGGCTTCACACAGCCCGGCATCCACCAGGCGGCGAAGGTCGGCTGAGCGTCTGTCCGGCCCGATCAGCGGCCGCTGGCGCAACGACATCAGGCTCTCGGGGTCGCCGTAACGCGCCAGGCAGGCAGCACTGGCATGAATACCGACCCGCAAGCTGCCGACGCGCCGAGCCACGATATCCGCTTCTACAGGGCGCATCAGGCGTACGGCTATATCCGACTGCAGCCTGGCGATGTCTTCCAGTGCGTCCCCAATGCTTAGCTCAAGCTTCAGCCCCGGGTGGCTGTAGTGGAAGCTTTGCAGTAGAGCGGGCAGCACCTCTACCCCCAGCAATTCGCCACAGGTCAGCCTTACCGTGCCGTGGTCCATCGATGTTTCAGCGCTGGCCGCGCGGTTGAAGGCTTGCGCAGCGAGATCCATGGCTTCGGCATGGTCAATAAGGCGCCGCGCCCCGCTGGTGGCTGTCAAGCCCGTGGGCGTGCGGGTAAACAGGCTAAAACCCAGAGCCTGCTCAAGGTTGTCGAGGCGTCGGCGAGCCGTCGCTTGTGCTATCCCCAACAGCTTCGCAGCACCGCTCAGGCTGCCGGAGCGCAACACCGCGAGGAACACCTGCTGGCTTTCCCATTCAAGGGTGTTCATACATTCCTGACCAACGGTTGCTCCTTTTTTGCGCTTCTGCCCAAGCGTGTGAACAGGGGATCATGTGCCCTGTACTTTTCCGTGCGCCATTGTAAGGAGTCGACGCATGAGATTCACCGGTCAATGCCAATGTGGGCTCGTCAAGGTCGAAATCGCAGCGCAGCAACTGCCCGCGCTGTATGCCTGCCATTGCCTCAACTGTCAGCGCTGGAGCGGCAGTTCATTCGCCTTGCATATGCTATGCGCAGCGTCAGCAGTGGGGGTGGCGGGCGAAACGGCGACCTACGTGCGTGAGCACCAAGGGCACACGTCCAGGCAGCATGCCTGTGGCGTGTGTCACACCCGGCTGTTCAATGAGACCACAGCAGCGCCCGGCATGCGTGTGGTGCGGGCCGGGATGCTGGAGGGGTCAGAGCATTTCGAGCCGGTTGCGCACATCTGGACACGACGCAAGCAACCGTGGCTGGTGTTGCCGCCAGCCACTGCGCAATGGGAGGAAAGCCCGACGCCCGAGGCATTCGCCGCCGCACTGGGGTCTCAGCCTCGCCATACCCACGCATCATGACGTTGATAAGCTGTTTGCACATTTTTGACCCTTTTTTCACACGCTGTGCGAGACATTAGCTACATCCCCTACGTGTGATAGACCTTGCCCGCCTAGCAGCGGGCTTTCTTTTGCCCGCAACTTCCCCTGGCTCGCGAGCAGCCAGTCGACTACCCAAGCCAGGTCAGCTACGCTGGCCCTTCCCTCCTGCACGGAAGCGCCAATGAGCGAGACATACCAAGGAAGCTGCCTGTGCGCAGCGGTCGGTTACCTGTTACTCACCCCACCCAAAGCAGTGAGCCATTGCCATTGCAGCCAGTGCCGCAAAAGCCACGGAGCCGCGTTCGCCTCGTACGGCAGCGTACCGCGCAACATGCTGCGCATTGTGCGCGGTGCCACCAGCATCAAGCGCTTTGCCTCTTCACCAGCAGTCGTGCGCGAGTTCTGCACAGCGTGCGGCTCTAGCTTGTTCTGGTCACGCTCCCAAGGTGAGTTTGCCGGCTGGGTTTCCATAGCGCTGGGTACGCTTGATACACCGTTCCTGCCCAGGAAGCAGAAACATATACACCTCGATTCCGCTGCCCCATGGCATACCCCCTGCAGCCCTGCCCTTCAGCCTGGCTGACAGTGCAAAGCCCCCTCGTGTGGCCCGTGCACCTTTGATGATCGGGCCCTGTCTATTCGCAGTCGACGCCAGGCCATCGCGGGCACAAAAAAGCCCAGCACACGCTGGGCTTTCTGCACACTAAAGCGGGTACCGCATAAAGGCTTTCAAATCATCGATCATTCTTTGAAGATGAGCCGACAGCGTTGCTGAGACCTTTTGCATTATGATCGCCTGGAGTCGTGCCAGAGATGGCCGTGGATTTGGACAAACCGCGAGTATCCTTGGAGTGAGCGATACCCGAGGTGGTGGTTCCATGACCGTTGTCGCTGTTGCGCGAGCTGCCGTACCGATTGCCGCTTACGCCATGATCGCGTGTCGCCTTTCCAGCGTGATCGCTTGCGAGGCCTTTACCATTTCCGCTATGTCCGCCCTTGCCTCCTCCGTGCCCACCGCCGTTACCTCCGCCATGACCGCCACCGCCACCACCTTTGGCATAGGCTGAACTGATTGGGGAGATATCGGCAGGCAAGAATGCCGTCAGCCCAAGTGCCAGTGCACAAGCAAAGACAGCAACCAAGGGTTTTCTCAATTTATTCGGCTCCAAAGGCGCGGGGATATACAGCGTCGCATTCTGACCTGAGGCAAGCATTTAAGTTCTGGCATCCCGACAGAATGCTTATTGCTCGTGAAAACAACTACAGGCGTAAAACATGAGGTGCCGCATCACGTACCCGATTGATAGTCTCAGCCGAATGGCAGAAGCTGTAACGTGCAAGTCGGGCGGCGGACGGCCGCATCCAATGGTGAGCCCATGAGCATGTCCGTTTCCCTCCAGACCAGCCGCAGCGCCTGGGCAGTGTTCCTGATTTTTTTGCGCCTGGGGCTGACATCCTTCGGCGGCCCAATCGCCCACCTCGGCTATTTCCGGGATGAATTCGTGGTACGTCGACAGTGGCTAAGCGAGCGCTGCTATGCCGATTTGGTCGCCCTTTGCCAGTTTCTACCGGGCCCCGCCAGTAGTCAGGTTGGCATCGCGGTTGGGCTGGCGCGTGCAGGCTACGGCGGCGCACTGGCTGCATGGGTGGGGTTCACATTACCTTCCGCGGTCGCACTGATACTCTTCGCGCAGGGTATCGCCAACCATGGCGACGCCCTGCCTGCTGGCGCACTGCACGGTTTGAAAGTTGTGGCCGTGGCGGTCGTCGCTCAGGCGGTGTGGGGTATGGCGCGCAGCCTGTGTCCGGATGCGCCTCGTATCACGCTCATGGCAGTGGCGACCTGCTTCATGCTGCTGTTCCCCTCGGCCTTGGCGCAAGTCGGGGTCATTGTTATGGCCGCAGCAACGGGGCTGTTGCTGTTCAAACCGCAGTCATGTGGCGCTCATGAGCCACTGCCCATTGGCATTCGGCGTGGCGTCGGTGTTTTCTGGCTTTGCCTGTTCTTTGCGTTGCTGTTGGGTTTGCCGATCCTGGCGGGTTGGCATACATCCCCGTTAGTGTCGATGATCGATGCCTTCTACCGCGCCGGATCGCTGGTTTTCGGTGGCGGGCATGTAGTGCTGCCGTTGTTGCAGGCGGAAGTTGTGCCTTCTGGCTGGGTCGATAACGATGCCTTCCTGGCTGGCTATGGGGCCGCGCAGGCTGTTCCGGGGCCACTATTCACCTTCGCGGCCTTTCTTGGCGCCTCTATGAACCAGGCGCCCAATGCCTGGTCAGGAGGGCTGATCTGCCTACTGGCGATTTTCGCGCCTTCATTTTTTCTGGTGGCCGGCGCCTTGCCGTTTTGGGAGCATTTACGCCGCAATGCACGTACTCAAGCGGCCCTGCAGGGCATCAATGCTGCTGTCGTAGGTTTATTGCTCGCCGCGCTCTATCAACCGGTCTGGACGCGTGCAATTCACGCTCCACAAGACTTTGGCCTGGCGTTGATTGCACTGATCGCCCTGCTGTTCTGGAAGCTACCAGCGTGGTTGGTCGTGCTCGGCAGCGGCGTGCTGGGGGCGCTGTTGAATAGCGCTCCGTGAAACCATGAGGTCAGCTGGCTGCCTTTACCATTAGCCTCGCACAGGCAGTGACCCAATACCTGACCGGCTCCAGATAGCCGTTTATTGCGCAGACGTGCTTGCACGAAACATATGGAAATACGTATATTCGATTTTCCATATATCTTGGTGCCGCCATGATCTCTCCACCTGATGTCTTCAAGAGCCTGTCTGATGAGACCCGCGCTCGCGCCACCCTGCTGATCTTCAGCCTGGGAGAGCTGTGCGTCTGTGAACTGATGTGCGCACTGGACGATAGCCAACCCAAGATCAGCCGCCACCTCGCACAACTGCGCAGCAGTGGCATGCTGCTGGACCGTCGTCAGGGGCAATGGGTGTATTACCGCCTCAACCCGGATCTGCCTGCGTGGGTGCACGACATGTTGCAGGTGACCTTGCTGGCCAACTCGCAGTGGCTGGCAGACAACTCCCTTCGGCTGAAGAACATGGACGGCCGCCCCGTCCGTGATCTCGCCTGCTGCTAATTTTCACCAAGCGAGATTTCTCATGCTGGTCGCAATTGCCGTCTTTGTTTTCACACTCGTTCTGGTTATCTGGCAGCCCAAGGGCCTGGGCGTCGGATGGAGTGCTGCGCTAGGTGCCATTATCGCGTTGATTGTCGGCGCCGTTTCGCTGCAAGACATTCCAACCGTGTGGGCCATCGTCTGGAATGCCACCGCGACCTTCATCGCGGTCATCATCATCAGCTTGCTGTTGGACGAGGCCGGGTTCTTTGAGTGGGCCGCGCTGCACGTGGCACGCTGGGCGAACGGCAGCGGCTACCGCCTGTTCGCCTTTTGCGTGCTGCTCGGCGCCGCGGTATCGGCGCTGTTTGCAAACGATGGTGCGGCGCTGATCCTGACCCCCATCGTCATGTCGATGCTGCTCGCGCTACGTTTCTCGCCTGCTGCGACACTCGCCTTTGTCATGGCCGCGGGCTTTATTGCCGACACCGCAAGCCTGCCGCTGGTGGTCTCCAACCTGGTCAACATTGTGTCGGTCGATTACTTCGGCCTGGGTTTCGCTGAATACGCGTCGGTGATGGTGCCGGTGAATATCGCCAGCGTGGCGGCCACCCTGCTGGTCCTTTTGCTGTTTTTCCGCCGTGATATCCCGAAACATTACGCGCTCGATGCGCTGAAGGAACCGAGCGAGGCGATTCATGACCCCGCCACCTTCAAAGTCGGTTGGTGGGTACTGGTGGGGTTGCTGACAGGCCTGTTCGCACTGGAGCCTATGGGTATCCCCATCAGTGCGGTGGCTGCCGTCTGTGCAGCAATTCTCTTCGCCGTTGCCGCTCGCGGCCACCGCATCTCAACCCGCCGAGTGCTGCGGGAAGCGCCGTGGCAGGTGGTGATCTTCTCCCTCGGCATGTACCTGGTGGTGTACGGGCTGAAGAACGCCGGCCTCACGGACACGCTCACCCACCTGCTCGACCGGCTGGCCGAACAGGGACTGTGGAGCGCCACTATTGGCACAGGGTTGATCTCCGCGCTGCTGTCCTCGGTCATGAACAACATGCCCACCGTGCTGGTTGGCGCGTTGTCAATCCAGGCCAGCGAGGCGCAGGGGCTGGTGCGTGAGGCGATGATCTACGCCAACGTCATTGGCTGTGACCTCGGCCCGAAAATCACCCCCATCGGCAGCCTCGCCACGCTGCTCTGGCTACACGTGCTGGAGCGCAAAGGCATGCGCATCACCTGGGGCTACTACCTCAGAGTCGGGATCATGCTGACCCTGCCGGTTTTGCTGATTACCCTTTCGGCCCTGGCCCTGCGCCTGAGCCTCTAAGATCCACCAAGAAGCGGAGGAGTCTTCCATGCGAGTCCTGTTCATGTGCACGGCCAACAGCTGCCGCAGCATCCTTTCCGAGGCCCTGTTCAACCACCTCGCTCCGGCAGGTTTCGAAGCGATCAGTTCGGGCAGCTTCCCCAAGGGGCAGGTATTGCCCCGTAGCCTGAGCACCCTGGAGCAAGCCGGTATTTCGACTGCTGGCCTGAGCAGCAAGGGCAACGACGCATTCGAGGGCAACCCACCGGACATTGTCATTACCGTCTGCGACAAGGCTGCTGGCGAAGCCTGCCCGGTGTATTTCGGGCCCGCGCTGAAGTCGCACTGGGGGCTGGAAGACCCATCGGATGTGGTGGGTGACGAGGCCCAAGTCAACGCGGCTTTCCACGCCACGCTGGCCCACATCGAATCGCGCTGCCGGGCCTTCTTCGCCCTTCCGTTCGCTAGCCTCGACCGTGATCAGCTCAAGCACGAGCTGGATCGTATCGGCACGCAATAAGCAGGAGTCAGCAATGTCCGAGCATCTCCCTAACATCGACCTCGCGTTGTTCGACCTGCCACCGACGGCCACCGTTGCCAGCGAGCACAAACCACGCATCCTGCTGTTGTATGGATCCACCCGCGAACGCTCCTTCAGTCGCTTGCTGGTGGAAGAAGCCGCACGCCTGCTGGAACACTTCGGCGCCGAGACCCGTACCTTCGACCCTTCAGGCCTGCCGCTGCCTGACGATGCGCCGGTGGAGCACCCCAAAGTGCAGGCGTTGCGTGAGCTGGTGCAATGGTCGGAGGGCCAGGTCTGGTGCTCGCCGGAGCGCCATGGAGCGATGTCTGCGGTGTTCAAGGCACAGATCGACTGGATTCCCCTGGCGTTAGGCGCCGTTCGTCCCACCCAGGGTAAAACCCTGGCGGTGATGCAGGTGTGTGGCGGCTCGCAGTCGTTCAACGTCGTCAACCAGTTGCGGGTGCTTGGCCGCTGGATGCGGATGTTCACTGTGCCGAACCAGTCGTCGGTACCCAAGGCCTACCTGGAGTTCGATGAAGCCGGGCGCATGAAACCGTCGCCGTACTACGACCGCCTGGTTGATGTCATGGAGGAGCTGGTGAAGTTCACCTTGCTGCTGCGCGACCGCAAGGAATTCCTGGTAGACCGTTATTCGGAGCGCAAAGAAAGCGCTGAACAGCTATCGGCTCGCGTCAACCAACGTTCGATCTGAATCGAAAGATGCCTGGCTGGCCGAACAGAAACATGACACGAAGCTGCATTCACGAAGGGAAGGTATCGGGTAAGAGATGACCGAGGGCGAAGCTCACAAGGTCGGCGGTGCATACACAACCTGGTCTCGCCCTCCCTTTTTTGCGGCGTAAAGTGCGCTGTCGGCGCGCCGCAATGCATCCTCTATTTGCTCGCTTTCGGCGACTAGCGTACACCCCACACTGAGGCTCACCCGCAGTGGGCCGCTAAGGAGCTCCATCGGTCTGCTGCCGATAAGCTGGCGCACGCGCTCCGCGATTCGCATAAGCTCGTCACCGTCCTTTACACGCAGCAATGCGACGAATTCCTCACCGCCCTGGCGTACCAGCAAATCATCGGGGCGAAGAGCAGCTCGCAGGCGACGCGCACACTCGCAAAGCACCTGGTCGCCGCCAGCATGACCGTACTTGTCGTTTACAGACTTGAAGTGGTCAAGGTCTGCATACAGAGCACCCAGCCACAGACCTTTTTCCGTAGCCAAACGGCGTTCACGATCCTTGAAGGCGACCAACGCGCCACGGTTCCAGAGCTGAGTCAGCGGATCAACCAAAGCCTTGCGTTGCTCACGGTCCATTTCAAGCCGCAAGTCGTGGTTGGCCTGCGTCAGACTGCGCAGTTGCAGATAACCCTCTGCCAGCGTGGCCAAGTCTCTGAAGGTGGCCTGTTCGGCCTCACTCAGCAGGCGTGGGCGAGGGTCGAACATGCATAAGGTTCCGATCGCTTTGCCATTGCCAGCACGCAAGGGGTGCCCGGCGTAGAAACGGATATAGGGTGCACCAACGACCAGCGGATTATCCGAGAACCGCGAATCGTCCTCGGCGTTTTCCACTAGCAGGGTGTCGTCACCCAAGATGGCGTAGCCGCAAAACGACACATTGCGCGGGGTCTCGCTTACGTCCAGCCCAACCCTGGCCTTGAACCATTGCCGATCGTGATCGATCAGGCTGATCAGCACAGTGTCCACGTGCGCCACTTCCTGAGTGAGCCGCACCAGGGTATCGAGGTAATGCTCAGCCGGTGTATCCAGCACATTCATTTCGTCGAGGGTACGCTGGCGCAGCGCTTCGTCAGTCGGTAGAGGACAAGCCGGCATGTCTTTTCTCCAGTCCATGGGTGGGGAGTATCTGCGAAAGGCGCAAATACAGGACTTACTCTAGACAGTGGATTGCATAAGATCTAAACCATCAGTCGCTACGCAAGGTGCTGGCCGAGGAGATCAATGTGCGACCACTTTCGATCCATGGCGGTCTCTGAAATGCTGGTTGGCTCGCCCTGTCATTAACAGGCCAGGCAAGGTCTCTGTGGGAGCGGGCTCGCCCCGCGAACACGGGCATAGCCCGTGGCAGACATCTCCATTTTTTGGGCCGGCCTCTTCGCGGGACAAGCCCGCTCCCACAATGATCAATGCTGCAATCACTGACGCATTGGAAATGGCGGAGCAGACGGAGGTTTGAAAGCGTATAGCGACGGCCGAGGTATGACCGTCGCAATACGACCCCATGCAGACATTTAGTTGTCCGGGCCGATACCGATGCTAGAGCCCTTGAGGGATTAGTCTCGATAGTTGATAACAGCCCTGCATTTGATAGGGAAGTTGACCGAGTTGGCAATGAAACACTCGTGGTGAGCATCGTCATGCAAGCGCATTGCAAGATCGCTATCTGATTGGCTACTAATGATGATCTGAGGTCTTAGCTCAGCTTCCTTGAAATGGCCCTTGCGCTGGCCATCGCCTTCGATCATAAGGCCCACCGGGTGATCGACGTATTCCAGCACGCACACGTTGTTAACGGCACAGAGATGAAGATACCAGAGCTTGTGGCAGGCCGAGATCGATGCCAGCAGCATGTCTTCAGGGTTCCAGCATTCGGGATTACCACGAAAATCAGGGTCGGCGGAACCAGGGATAGACGCTTTTCCTGGCGACTCAACAGTGAAGTCTCTCTGATAAGCCGTATAGCTGGCAGTACCCTCACCGGTGTTGCCTGTCCACTTGATGGTGACAGCATAATTGTGTTCTTTCATCGTCACTCCTGTGTTGAAAGATGCCCAGAAGATGATCCGCTCCTCTCGCGTTAGCACTGTAATCTTGCGCGCTCAGTGTGGCTCCAAACCAGCTTCTCTTGTTTGCATTGACGCATGCACTGGTTGTGCAAAAGCAATGAGCCGGCCAGAGCGGTAGCCTTATGGCTGGCTTGGCAGTGCTTGCTGGCGTGGTTCTACCCGGAGATATCCACTTGTGAAGGTCGGCAATGGGTCGATTGCGGGTAGTCGCGACCGGCCGCTATCGACCCAAAGCGGTCATCCCTAGGTTAGTTCCCTAGATCGCCTCACATCTGGTTGTTAGCCGCCAGGTGACATACCAAGCCCTCATCTTCGACAGAATCTCGAGAGGAATCGTTGGGACGTTCGTTACGGCTATTCGCGAATCAGAACCTATGTCGATCACTGACTAGTCATGTGATTCGCAATGCATTAAGCAGATTCGTGAAGGTGAGCCCATAACACGCGCAACATCGACCCTAAGGATATTGATGAGAAATTTATGCTTATATACTGATTAATACTCATTAGTCGGCGGCTCAATCACCCGTAGAATGGCGGCCACTTTGGATGGCTAATGGGGCCTTCTCCATCACTAGCGGACCATGGAACATGAATCTTAACCGTGCAAACTTTGCCGATTTCGTTTATTTCCTGGCCATTGTCCGGCACCAGAGCTTCAGCCGGGCGGGCAAGGAGGTTGGCATCAGTGCGTCCGCGTTGAGCCATGCCATCAAGGGGCTTGAGACGCGTCTCGGCGTTCGTCTCCTCAACCGCACCACTCGCAGTGTCACGCTGACGGCGGCAGGCGAGGAGTTGCACGGCTTTATCTGCAAGCCTATGGACGAAATCGCTCAAGCAGCCGAAGCGTTGAATCGTTATCGGGATGAGCCTACCGGGCGTATTCGTCTTAATCTTCTCAGTGACGCTGCCGATCTCTTGCTGGGCCCGGTTCTCCCGGTCTTTAACGACCGCTACCCGGACATGCAAGTCGATTTGACAGTCACCAACTTGATCGTAGACGTCATCGGCGGCGGGCACGATGCTGGTATTCGTTACGGCGGCACGGTGCCCGAAGACATGATCGCCCAGCGTCTGTCACCAGACATCCGTTGGGTCGTGGCAGGCAGTCCGGACTATCTCAAACGTTTCGGCGTGCCGCAGCATCCGAACGATCTTGTGCAACATCGTTGCCTGCGCATTCGCCTGGGGAATGGCGCAATGTATGACTGGGAATTCGAAAAGGACGGTGAGCAGTTGGCAATTGCTGTTCCGGGCTGCATCACCATCGACGAGACACGCGTCGGGCTTTCGCTGGTGCGCCAGGGAGCTGGTCTGATGTACGCCCCGGAGCCTGCGATTGCTCCTCTGGTGGAGCGCGGGGAGGTGATCCGGGTGCTCGATGACTGGGCCAGCGTGGCACCGGGATTCCACATGTACTTTTCGAGCCACAGGCAGGTCCCGATGGGCCTGACGCTGTTGATCGACCTGATCAGGGAACTTAAACCAATGGGGGAGTGCCTGCCGTAGCCGCATCAGACCTCGATGCGGCTGGCTTTCTCAGACTCGTTTCGAGGCGGCTATATCGATGACGAATCGATAGCGCACATCCTTATCGATAACTCGTGCATAGGCCTGGTCAATCTCGTCTGGCTTGATCAATTCGATATCCGCGGAGATGTTACGTGCCGCACAGTAATCGATGACTTCTTGAGTTTCGGCGATCCCGCCAATCAGGGAACCGGCGAATGTTTTGCGTCCAAACGCCATGAGCATTCCGCTTAATCCTTGCAGGTCATCCAGAGCGCCGACGTTAACGAAGGTCGCATCTAGTTTCAGCAGGTTGACGAAGCGCTGCATGGGGTAGGCCTGCGGCACCGTGGAAATGATCAGGTCGAAGTGGTTGGCGAGTCGATCAAAGGCTGCTTCATCGCTCCACAAGATCGCCTCACGCGCACCCAAGCGCTTGGCGTCCTGAACTTTGCTGGCAGTGGTGGTGAAGACCGTCACCTCGGCTCGCCGAGCGGCACCCAGTTTCACTGCAACATGTCCTAATCCTCCCAGGCCGATGACGGCGACTTTTTGCCCGGGTTTGAGGTTCCAGTGCTGCATCGGTGAGAAGGTCGTGACGCCCGCGCAAAGCAGTGGCGTCATGGCTGCCAGGTTGGCGCCCGAAGGCATTCGGATCGCAAAATGCTCGGCCACCACGATGCGTTCGCAGTAGCCGCCATACGTCATCCCTCCCAACACCTTGTCTGGGGATGCGTAGGTGAATGTCGTCCCTTTGAGACAGTTCTGTTCGCGGTCTGCCAGGCAATTTTCGCAGGTGCCGCATGCGTCCACCATGCACCCGACGCCTGCATAATCACCCACCTGGAATTTGGTGACCTGCGCTCCAATGGCTGAGACTTTACCGACAATTTCATGGCCAGGAACGCAGGGGTAGGGTGTCTCGGACCATTCGCTGTGTGCGATGTGGATATCCGAGTGGCAGACGCCTGCGTACTCGATATCGATCAACACATCTTTGGGGTCCACGGCCCGGCGCTGGATCTGCATTGGTGCAAAGCCCGCCCGGACCCCTTTCGTGCCGTAGGCACGGACGCTGAACGGACCTTTGAGTTGTGCAGGTTCCGAAGCCTGGGCTACTGACTCGCCTGCTCCGCTCAGCAAGGGAGCAGCCGCCAGTCCTGCTCCCGCCATCAATACTTTGCGCCGACTCATGGCCGAAGGCGTCGCGTCGGATGTCTTCTCTTCACTCATGCAACTTCGCTCCTCAGGTTTTCTTGCGGCCAGCAAATACATCGTTGACTACGGGCACTGCGGTAAACACATTCGGCCATCCGGTGTAGAACGCCAGTTGTGTCAGCACCTCAGAGGCTTCTCCCTGAGTCAGCCCGTTGTCCATGGCTCGGTTGAGGTGCGCGCCGAGCTGTGCGACCTGCCCGGTGGCGATCAAAGCGCTGACCGTTATGAGGCTTCGATCCCGTGGAGCGAGCCCGGGTCGTAGCCACAAGTCGTGAAAGAGAGCAGCGCTGGTGTAATGCACCACACCCGGTGATACCGGACCGACTGTCTTGTCGACGAAGGTCGTGCGCACTTTCTCTGATGTTTGGTCGATAGGTAGCAGCGGGGGGGATACGGGGGGGAGTTGATCCGCTGTGACGCCGCGATGGGCGAACACCTGCTTGGTCACCAGAATGGTTGCGGTGGCATTGCCCCAACCGGTGTAGAAGGCCAGATGGTTGATGACTTCGGAAATTTCCGAAGGCTTGACGCCGTTATCCAGGGCCAGGTTCAGGTGGTACGCCAATTCGACGGTTTGCTGCTTGGAAATCAGCACTGCGAGGGTAACCAGACTGCGGTCGCGAGGAGACAACCCTGGGCGTTTCCACACTTCCCCGAGCAGCATCGATTCAGTGTTGTGTGCCAGCGTTGGAGACACGGCACGCATGTCATCCAGGCTTGGAACAGGAGGTGTTTGAGCCGAGTCGCCGGGCGTGTGGTTGGAGCACGCTGCCAGCAGCAATGACAGAGAGGCCAGTCCTAGCTTCACCAACTTCATCGTGAGGCCTCGTACTGTGCCTCAGTGACAGGCTCCAGCCACTCCACATTCTTGCCATCCAGGGATTCCTGGATCGCAATGTGGCTCATCCCGGTCGTTGCAGTCGCGCCATGCCAATGTTTGACGCCGGGTGGCGTCCAGATCACATCGCCAGGCTTGATGACGATTTTCTCGCCGTTTTCCTGCTGTATCCAGCCCATGCCAGCCGTGACGACCAACGTCTGCCCCAAGGGATGGGTGTGCCACACCGAGCGCGCGCCGGGCTGAAAGGTAACCGCACCTGCCGACACCTTCGAGGGCGCACGTACCGCGATCAGTGGATCAATTCGGGCGCTACCCACAAAATTTCCGGGTGCACCCATGATGGAGGCCTGCTCGCCATTGCGAATCACGTTCATGGTTTTCTCGGCGGGAATGTCGGCGCCGTAGCCAGACATCGTGGCCATCAATGTCGCGGCCAGCGTAGATAGGGTGGCGAGTGCTCTCATCGGTAAGCTCCTGCTCGTTAAACGGAAGAGCTGAAACGCTAGTGGAACATCTTCGGCAGAACTACCCCACAAATCCTGCATGAAGCGATGAGCAATGCTCATCAATTAGCCAGCCGAACAACGTCAACGCTGCTTGGGTGATTGATGAGTAATACTCACAGGAACATCCCGCTTTAGGCGGGTACTTGTCTCAGTCGAGGTTGATTACCGTAACCCCACCGAACAATGGCGTCGCGTTGCCCCTTTCCAGCATTGAAGATCAAGGGTCCAGGAGAATGATCCCACGCGGCAAGCATTCGTATTTTCCCCCGAGAGAACACACAGTGAGCAAACTGGAGGTGATTGCGTCGCGTGGTGACGTCGCGCTGGCCGAAGTATCGACAAATACTGTTGAGCATGGGTTGCGGGTTCTGCTGATTCTCAGTGCGTTACTGGCGTTTGCCTCCATTTCCACTGATCTCTACCTGCCCGCGATGCCGGTCATGGCGACGTCGCTGCATGCCACCAGCGGCATGATGGAACTGACGGTCAGCGGTTATCTGGCGGGGTTCAGTCTGGGCCAGCTGTTTTGGGGGCCGTTCAGTGATCGCTTCGGGCGGCGCCTGCCAGTCGCCTTGGGGTTGCTGCTGTTTATCATTGGTTCCAGCGGCTGCGCGCTTGCTGCCGACGGCTCGACGATCATCTTCTGGCGAGTTATTCAGGCATTGGGAGCGTGCGCCAATGTCGTCCTGGCACGAGCGATGGTGCGTGACCTGTACGAAGGCCAGCGTGCTGCGCAGAAGATGTCGACGCTGATGACCATCATGGCAATTGCCCCATTGGCGGGTCCGACTGTGGGTGGGCAGATTCTGCACTGGTTGTCCTGGCAGGCGATCTTCTGGACGTTGGTGCTGGTTGCGCTGACGACCTTGGCCAGTCTGCTGTGGCTGCCCGAGACCCTCCCAGCTCACCGTCGAACGCTTACATCACCCCGTGCAGTCGTGATGCGCTACGGAAGTTTGCTAAGCCACCGCAAATTCATCGGTTATGTCGCTGCGGGTGGGTTCTTTTACGCCGGAACATTCGCGTACATCGCCGGTTCTCCGTTTGCCTACATCACCTATCACCACGTCACCCCCCAATGGTATGGCGCCTTGTTTGGCGCTGGGATCGTCGGGCTGATGCTCACCAATCAGATCAACGCCAAGCTGCTCAACCGCTACACCAGCGACACGATGATGACCGTGGGCGGGTTGGTCTCTTGCGTGGCCGGACTGGTGCTCGCCATCAATACGTGGGCCGATCTGGGCGGACTGCCTCTGATGATCTGCGGCTGCCTTTTATTCGTATCAGCTACGGGGCTGGTGTTGGCGAACTCGATATCGGGCGCGCTCGGCTGTATGCCGCAGTTCGCAGGCTCAGCCTCTGCGCTGGCCGGTGCTCTGCAATACGGCGCGGGCATTTTCGGCTCGGCGCTCGTAGCTATTTTCGCTGACGGCACACCCTGGCCGATGGGGTTGGTACTGGCCGTTTGCGGAGTGGGGTGCCTTATCAGCGCGGTATTGGTGCTGCGCGCCCCTGACGATTATTGAACCATTTTAAAACTTGAACCATTGGAACTGAGGAACACACCCGTGAGCTTTTCATTCGAGAATCAGGTCGCGCTGGTCACCGGCGCTGCGTCCGGTATCGGTCTGGCAACTGCGCAGGCCTTTGCCCGTGCAGGTGCCGCTGTGGCATTGGCCGACGTCAACGGCGAAGCCGCGCAGGCGGCTGCCGAGGCTTTGATCGCCGAAGGTCATCGCGCCATCGGGATTCGTTGCGACGTATCTGACATGGATCAGGTCGAAGCCATGGTCAAGGAAACCGTCGCCGCTTTTGGCCGTCTGGACGCGGCGTTCAACAACGCCGGTATCCAGAACAAACTGGCGGAAATCGCCGATGCGACGGTCGAGGACTACGACAAGGTCATGTCGGTCAACCTGCGCGGCGTCTGGAGTTGCATGAAGTTCGAACTGGAACACATGCGCCGCCAAGGCAGCGGCACCATTGTCAATTGCTCGTCTTTGGGTGGTTTGGTGGGTGGTGCCGAACGTGCCAATTATCACGCAGCAAAGCATGGCGTGATCGGCCTGACCAAGAGCGCAGCTCTTGAATACGCCGCTCGCAACATTCGGGTCAACGCCGTGTGTCCAGGCCTGATCTGGACGCCGATGGCCGATCAAATGGTCGCAAGCGGTCAAGGCGAAGCGCTGGCAGGCATGACCCAGATGATTCCGATGGGGCGTCACGGCAAACCTGAAGAGATCGCCGATGCCGTGCTCTGGCTGAGCAGTTCGACCTCGAGCTACGTCACTGGCCAGTCCATCTCGGTGGACGGCGGATTCATCATGCGCTGATGTGATTGCAGCCACATACACCTGACGCCTCACGACAAAACCCCAGACTTCAGATTTCAACTTTGTTGAAGTCATGGCCAGGCTTTGCCTGAACATCATCTGAAAGGAACCCAGATCCATGCCGCCATCGAGCACTCCCAGGTTAACTACTGCACTGCTGATCATCCTCGGTATCGTCGTCTTACTCGTTGGCCTGGCGCTGCTTGTGGGGGGCGGGTATCTCGTCGTGCTGGGCGGATCATGGTATTTCGCGTTGGCGGGAGCGGGACTGGTTGTCAGCGGCCTGTTTCTGATACGGCAGCGATTACCGGGTGCGGTCGTGTATCTGCTGGTGTTCGCGGCGTCTGTCGTCTGGTCGGTGTGGGATGTAGGTCTGGCATTCTGGCCACTGTTTTCCCGGCTGTTCGCGCTGGGCGTGGCGTTGGTTTTCGTGCTGATGGCGGCCCCGCATCTGCGGGCCCGCCGACGTCCCGCCCCGGCTCCGCTGGCGTACCTTACAGCGGCAGGGGTGACGGTCGGTCTGGGGGTGACCTTTTACACCGCGCTGCAACCGCAGCCCATCCAGATGGCTGACGGAACGCCAGCGCCCGTGCCGGGCAAGGCAGTCGGAACGGTCGAGCCTGAGACCGACTGGCGCTATTTCGGCCACACACCATCGGGCACACGCCATGCCATGGTCGACCAGATCACACCGCAAAACGTATCGGGTCTGAAGGTGGCGTGGACCTACCGGACAGGCGAAATTCCCGCAGGCAGCCAAGGCCATGTTGTGACGCCGCTTCATGTCAACGGCATGGTCTACGGCTGCACCCAGTCCAGTCAGTTGTTCGCGCTGGACGCCGACACGGGCAAGGAGATCTGGCATCACGATCCCAAGGTGCAGGCAAACAACACCTACCCGCGCTGTCGCGGCGTGGGTTACTACGACGCGACACCTGAGCAAGCCGCCTCTGCCACGGTTGCAGGCCCACAAGCCTGTACACGACGGATCATCGCCACCACCGTCGATGCACGACTGGTCGCAGTGGATGCGCAGACCGGGCAGGCCTGCACTGATTTTGGCGGCCATGGCAGCGTGAGTTTGCGCATTGGCATGGGAGGCCAGGATCAGGACCTGTATTTTCCGACTGCGGCACCCACAGTGGTTCGTGATCTGATCGTTGTCGGCGGGCTGGTGTGGGACAACCAGAAAACCGGCGAACCGTCTGGCGTAGTCCGCGCGTTCAATGCGCAAACCGGGCAACTCGCCTGGGCTTGGGATCTGGGTAATCCGGCGATTACACGTGAGCCGCCAGAAGGTCAAACCTACACCCCTGGCACACCTAATGTCTGGTCCACACCTGCCTTCGACGATGCGCTGGGTTTGATCTACCTGCCCACCGGCAACGCGACCCCGGATTTTTGGGGCGGCCATCGCACCGAAGCCGATGATCGGTATTCATCTTCCGTCGTCGCGCTGGACATTGCGACCGGCCGCGAACGCTGGCGTTTCCAGACCGTTCATCATGATCTGTGGGACTACGATGTACCTTCGCAACCGGCGCTTTACGACGTTCCGGATGGCCATGGCGGCGTGCTCCCGGCGCTCATCCAGACCACCAAGCGCGGCCAGATTTTCATGCTTGACCGTCGCACCGGCACCCCGATAGCGCAGGTCGAGGAGCGACCGGTTCCACAGGGCGGCGTGGCAGACGATCACACGGAGCCGACGCAGCCTTACTCCGTGGGCATGCCGTCCATTGGCACCGAGCCGCTCAGTGAAAAACGCATGTGGGGCCTCACGCCGCTAGATCAGTTGATATGCCGAATCGATTTTCGCAAGGCGCGCTATGAGGGTGAATTCACGCCGCCGAGCGAGCGTCTGACGATTCAATATCCGAGCTGGTTGGGAGGCATGAACTGGGGTTCGGTTTCCATCGCTGAGAACCTTGGCTACATGATCGTCAACGACACCCGCGTTGCCATCTGGAATCGCATGATTCCACGCGCCGCCTACGACGAGAAAACCCTCAGTGGCGGCGGCCATGAAGGCAACGCGCCGCAGGCGGGCACTCCTTGGGGTATCGAGCAAGGCCGCTTCCTGTCGCCGCTTGGGATTCCATGCCAGGAGCCGCCTTACGGCACTCTCACGGCCATTGATCTGGCGACGCGCAAGGTGGCGTGGTCGATGCCGTTGGGCACCACCGAACAGACCGGCCCGCTGGGTATCGCGACCCATTTGCCGATGCCGATTGGCATGCCTACGCGGGGAGGGCCGATCACCACTTCGACAGGGCTGGTGTTCATGGCCGGCACTCAGGATTTCTATATCCGGGCCTTCGATGTACGCACGGGTGATGAACTCTGGAAAGGGCGCTTGCCGGTTGGCGCCGAAGCCACGCCCATGACCTATGTCTCGCCGAAGACGGGCAGGCAGTTCGTGCTCATCAGCGCGGGCGGTAACTCTGCTACTACCCAGAAAGGCGATTACATCGTGGCGTATGCACTGCCCCAATGAACCTGGCAGGGGGGCTGTGAAGTGGTTTTTTTGGTGATGCTGTACGTACGGGAGAGGTCATGTTGAACGTCAAAGCAATCTTGGGAGTGATGGCGATGGTGGTTTTACCGGTACAACAGGCGGTGAGCGGTGAATCGCAAGGCCGGGTCATCCGCATCGCCCAGCTTGAGATCGACCCTGCGCAACTGGCCGCCTATGAGCGTGCGGTCAAGGAAGAAATTGCAGAGTCGATCCGGGTCGAGCCGGGTGTGGTGTCCATCTATTCGGTGGCCGACAAGGATCACCCTAACCAACTTCATTTTTTTGAAATCTACGCCAGCGACGCGGCCTACCGCAGCCACATCGCCTCGCCTCACTTCCAGAAATATGTCGCGGTCACTCAGACAATGATCCTGAGCAAACGTTTGATCGAAACCAAACCGGTGATGCTGGATGCGCAGCCTGGCGCTGGCGAGCGATTGACTGCCCCGTGAGGGTTCTGCTGCTCTCATCTCAGATTTTGCTGTATGGCGGGATATAGGCCAATTCTTCGGTTTCTACGTTGCCGAACTCCCGGCTTTCAAGGCCTGTACCACAGGGGCGACCGCCTGTGACGTTTGCCGCCTGCTGGGGTAGAAAAGGTGATAGCCGGGGTAGGTGGGGAACCATTCTTCAAGTACCCAGGCCAGTTGCCCGGTCTCGACGTGAGGCTTTGCCAGGTCGAAGGGAACGTAAGCCAAGCCGAAGCCTTCCAGTGCGGCCTCCAGCATCTGATACGTACTGTTGAACACCCACTGCCCATCGACCCTGACCTGCAAATCGCGCCCCCCTTTGCTCAGTTCCCAAGGCATCAGCGAATCCCGGGTTGGCAGCCGCAGGTTGATGCAGTTGTGATGGGTGAGGTCTTGGGGTGTCACGCAAGGGCCGTTTGCAGCCAGGTAATGTGGCGCGCCGACGATAGCCATGGTGAGGTCCGGGCTGATACGGGCGGCGATCATGTCTTTCTCGACTTGATCGCCCAGACGAATCCCGATGTCGTAGCTTTGCTCGACGATGTTCGCCAGCCCGTAATCATTGATCAATTCGACCCGAATATCCGGGTACTCATGCAGAAGCAATTTCAGACGCGGCCAGACATAGGCCTGTGTTGCGTAGTCAGTGGTTGTGATTCGGACTGTACCGGTCGGCCTGTCGCGAAGGTCGCTCAGCGCCTCCAGTTCTGCATCGATTTCCTCAAAACGAGGAGTGATCGCGGCCAACACTCTCCTTCCCGCCTCGGTGGGGGAGACGCTTCGTGTGGTGCGGGTTAGTAGTCGCAGCCCCATCCGGGTTTCCAAGGCACTGATGGTGCGGCTCAGTGCCGATTGCGAAATGCCCAGCTGAGCGGCAGCGCGGGTGAAGTTTCGCTCGCGGGCCACGGTCAGCAACGCGAACAAATCATTCAGGTTTTCTCGCATTGATGCTCCTGAGCATAAGTGCATGCCAATTCTGCCGTCTAATCATAGGTCCTGAATGATCTTAGAGTAAGTCCACGGCTGAAGCGGTGGACTGCCTTGGCGTTCTTCAATGACTTAACGGATCAAAAGAGGGTATTTATGGAACTCAAACGTGTTGGCTCGCAGGCTTCGATGAAAGGCCCGGAAGCCTGGTTCACTGGTACGGTGCGCGTCGATCCTCTGAACTTCCCGCCAGAACCTTCACGGGTGACGGTGGCTAGCGTAACTTTCGAGCCGGGTGCCCGTTCCGCCTGGCATACCCATCCGCTGGGGCAAACGCTCATCGTTACCGCAGGCTGCGGCTGGACTCAATGCGAAGGCGAGCCGATCGTTGAAATTCGTGCCGGTGACGTGATCTGGTGTCCGCCTGGCCATAAACATTGGCACGGGGCGTCAGCGACCACGTCGATGACACACATCGCCATTCAAGAAGCTTTAGACGGTGTGAACGTCGTCTGGATGGAGAAGGTGACGGATGAGGAATACAACGTCGGCCCTACCTCTACTCCCCACGACCACAGTCATTGATGGGGGGACTCGATCGTCCATCCTTTTTCCTCTCAGATCAAATGGGGACACCCATAGGCCTCATTGACGGCGACCTCTGAGTTTTTCAAGTTTGCGGTTCTACGCCCGTGCACGAGGTCTACAAATGTCCGCTTCTGGCCGCAAGCTGCCCCCCATGAAGGGCAGCATGGGTCGAAAGTAGCCGATCGCGAATGACCGCTATCGACCCTAAGCGTTCGGTGATGACCAGCAGAAAATGGCCGATTGCTGCCCTCCACGAAGGGCAGCTTTGGGTCGAAAGCGGCCACTCCTGACAGATGGATCGCCACGCCCCCGAGATAGGTATAACGCCGCAAGGAGTTCCAATCACAATGACCGGGTACACTCGATACCCGCGGGGCATCCCCATCCATTTCGAATAGGCGGCTCAGCCAACTCGGTTTCCCGTCGCTTCGCCCAAGCCACCGCAGCCTGGTTTGCAGGCGAACGTTTGGCTCCCTTGGTAGACTGTCACCTTGACGCGATTAATGCGGATCTGGACGAGGTAGCCAGTGCTGCCATCGGCCTCTTTACGCGTTCTGATCGTTGCCATCAGAGATTGGTACACGTCGACTGTCGGTTGGTACATTGTTACCAAGCGCTTGGTAAAAACGCCCCCCCCCGAAAAATTGGTACAAAACACGTTGAACGAAATGACCGCAAAATCAGGCTCCAAGCCACAAACCACGCGCCCTGAGCCGTCACGCCGCTTCAGCGTTGCCCCCATGATGGACTGGACAGACCGCCACTGCCGGTTCTTCCTGCGCCTGCTCTCCAACCACACCTTGCTCTATACCGAAATGGTCACTACCGGCGCCTTGCTGCACAACGACGCCCACCGTTTCCTGCGCCACGACGTTTCCGAGCACCCGTTGGCGCTGCAACTGGGCGGGAGCGTGCCGGCTGACCTGGCTGCCTGCGCGCGACTGGCCGAGGACGCAGGCTACGACGAGGTCAACCTCAACGTCGGCTGCCCGAGCGACCGGGTGCAGAACAACATGATCGGCGCCTGCCTCATGGCCCACCCGGCACTGGTGGCCGATTGTGTGAAGGCCATGCGCGATGCGGTATCCACCCCGGTCACGGTCAAGCACCGGATTGGCATCAACGGCCGTGACAGCTATGGCGAGCTGTGCGACTTCGTCGGCCAGGTGCGCGAGGCCGGCTGCCGCAGCTTTACCGTGCATGCGCGCATCGCCATTCTCGAAGGGCTTTCGCCGAAAGAGAACCGCGAGATCCCGCCGCTGCGCTATGACGTGGCAGCGCAGCTGAAGGCGGACTTCCCGGACCTGGAAATCGTGCTGAACGGCGGGATCAAGACCTTGGCAGAATGCCAGGCCCACCTTGAAACCTTCGATGGTGTAATGCTGGGGCGTGAGGCGTACCACAACCCTTACCTGCTGGCCGAGGTGGACCAGCAGCTGTTTGCCAGCGAGGCGCCGGTGGTCAGCCGCAGCGAGGCGCTGGCGCAGTTGCGGCCTTACATCGTGGCGCATATGGAAGGTGGTGGCGCGATGCACCACGTTACCCGGCATATCCTGGGGCTGGCCCAGGGGTTCAAGGGCGCGCGCCGCTTCCGCCAGTTGCTGTCGGCGGACATTCACAAGGCGGCCGAGCCGTTGGCAGTGTTCGACCAGGCGGTGGAGTTGCTGCAGGGGCGCTAATGCAGCCCAGCCAGGTCATGGAATCTTTGTGGGGGCGGGTCGCGCAGGCGCCGGCTTGTGTGTTTGCGGAACCTCGCGCGCCCCTGCGACTCGAATGCTCACCTTCGCACCGCCCTTCACGGGCAAGCCCGCGCCGACAGCCCTTGAGCGGCTGTCGGGGCTCGGGTAATGTCGAGTCATTGCACAGGACAGAGCACGCCCATGACCTCCAAGCTGGAACAACTCAAGCAGTTCACCACCGTGGTCGCCGACACCGGGGACCTGGACGCCATCACCCGCCTGAAACCGGTCGATGCCACCACCAACCCATCGCTGCTGCTCAAGGCTGCCACCATCCCAGGCTACGCCGACCTGCTCAAGCAGGTAAAGGGCGATGCCAAGGGCAATGTCGACCTGGCCTGCGACCAGTTTGCCGTCGCTGTGGGCTCGGGCATTCTCAAGGTCATCCCGGGGCGTATCTCCACCGAAGTGGATGCCCGCCTCTCGTTCGACGAACCGGCCCTGCTGGCCAAGGCGCGCGCGCTGATCAACCTCTATGACAAGGCGGGTGTTGGCCGTGACCGCGTGCTGATCAAGCTGGCCTCCACCTGGGAGGGCATCCGCGCTGCCGAGCAGCTGGAAAAGGAAGGCATCCAGACCAACCTGACCCTGCTGTTCTCCTTCGCCCAGGCCCAGGCCTGCGCAGATGCCGGGGTGTTCCTGATTTCGCCATTCGTGGGCCGTATCTACGACTGGTACAAGAAGAGCACCGGCCAGGAATACGTGGGCGCCGAGGACCCAGGCGTACAGTCGGTCACGCGCATCTACAACTACTACAAGGCCAATGGCTACAACACCGTGGTCATGGGCGCCAGCTTCCGCAATATCGGCCAGATCGAACAACTGGCCGGTTGCGACCGCCTGACCATCAGCCCGGACCTGCTCGACAAGCTCAGCAGCGACCAGGGCGAGCTGCCGCGCATTCTCAAGCCGGGCAATACGGGCGAGGCCAAGCACGTACTGAGCGAAAGCCAGTTCCGCTGGGCGATGAACGAAGATGCCATGGGCACCGAGAAACTGGCCGAGGGTATCCGGCAGTTTGCCCGGGACCAGGAGAAGCTTGAAAAGCTGATGGCTGAAAAGGGCTGATACAGCTCGGGTTTGCCAGACGGGCGGGAAGTGTTCAGCATTTTCCGCCCGTTTTGTTTTGCCAAGCCTCAGTTTTGAATTGAATTCCAGGGCCTCTTCGCGGGTAAATCCCCTCCCACACACATACCCACAGGCCTGAAATTGGCGCTGTACGTGTGGGAGCGGATTTACCCGCGAAGAGGCCCGATAAGCCACCCGAGCTGTCGATGACTTCCTGTACCCCCTTGCCCCTCGTACTCGCCGGCCCAATCCTGCGCCGCCTGGAGCCCCAGCGCCTGGCCATCTGGCTGGTCGCCACAGAACCACTGCAACCCCAATTCATCTGCCCGGCAAGCGAAGCCCAGGTCGATTGCCAGGTGGTGCCGATAGGTCGGCACGCCTACATCCACCTGCTGGACATCCACTTCACCAGCCCCCTGCCGTGCAACCAGCTGCTCGACTACGACCTGCTGATCAACGGCCAAGGTATCGCCGGCTGGGCCCCACACCTGCTCTACCCCGGCACCCTGCGCCCGAGCCTGGTACTGCGTGAGCGCCTCGACCATTTGCTGCACGGTTCCTGCCGCAAGCCGCACCACCCCGCTGCCGATGGTCTGCTGTGTGCTGACCGCCTGCTGCAGGCCTGTACAAGCGCAGAAGATCGTCCCGCCGTACTGCTGATGACCGGCGACCAGGTGTACGCCGACGACGTCGCAGGCCCGATGCTGCGTGCCATCCATGGGCTGATCGCGCGCCTGGGCCTGTTCGATGAGCAACTGGAGGGTGCGGTGGTAGCCGACAGCCAGGCGCTGTACCAGCACCCGGCCAGCTACTACCACCGCGCCGACCTGCTGCCGGCGCTGGAACGCAACGACACCCTGCGCGAACGCTTTTTTGGCGGCAAGCGCAAGCCGATATTCTCGTCCAGCAACGCCGACAACCACCTGGTGAGCTTTGCCGAAGTCATGGCCATGTACCTGCTGGTGTGGTCGCCGGTGCCCTGGCAACTGGTGACCCTGGACATGCCCAGTGGGCTCAACGACCAGCACCAGGCTCGTTACCGGCAGGAGCTGCCACTGATCCAGGGTTTTGCCGACAACCTCGGCCAGGTGGCGCGGGTGATGGCCCACCTGCCTTGCCTGATGATTTTCGACGACCACGACATCACCGACGACTGGAACCTTTCGGCACAGTGGGAAGAAACCGCCTACGGCCACCCGTTCTCGCGGCGGATCATCGGCAATGCCCTGCTCGGCTACCTGCTGTGCCAGGCCTGGGGTAATGACCCCGACACCTGCAAGCCTCTGCTCGGGCAATGCCAGGCGCTGACCCGTCACAACCACGATGAGCTCATCGGCGACCTGCTGCGTTTCCAGGGCTGGCAGTTCAGCCTGCCTACCGAGCCACCGTTGCTGGTCCTGGACACCCGTACGCGGCGCTGGCGCAGCGAAAGCAACCTGGCCAAGCCGTCCGGACTGCTTGACTGGGAGGCGCTGAGTGAATTGCAGCAAGCACTGCTCGATCATCCCTCCGCGGTCATCGTGTCGCCTGCGCCGATTTTCGGGGTGAAGCTGATCGAGACGGTGCAGAAGGTGTTCAGCTGGCTGGGCTACCCGCTGCTGGTGGATGCCGAGAACTGGATGGCCCACCGCGGTGCAGCACAGGTCATCCTCAATATCTTCCGCCACTCGCGCACCCCGGGGCACTACGTGGTGCTGTCGGGAGATGTGCATTACTCCTTCGTGTATGAGGTGCTGATTCGCCACCGCCAGCGCAGCCCGCATCTGTGGCAGGTGACCAGTAGCGGGATCAAGAACGAGTTCCCACGGCGCTTGCTGGATGTACTGGACCGGCTCAACCGCTGGTTGTATGCGCCGCGCTCACCACTGAACTGGTTCACCAAGCGCCGGCAGATGGAAGTGGTGCCGCGCACGCCGAGCCATAGCAAGGCGGGGGAACGGTTATGGAATGGCGCGGGGCTGGGGCAGGTGTTTTTTGATGAACAGGGGCGGCCGACGCGGGTGTATCAGCTGGATGCAGGCGGGAGTGAAGCCACCGAGTTCGTTGGCAAACAATAGGTGAATTGGAGAATCAGCCGCCCATGCTGGCCCTTTCGCGGGCGAACCCGCGGCTAGGCCAGTGCAGGCTAGAGGTCAGCTGCGCTCCAGCGCGCTGACCAGGTCATGGAAGGCTTCACGGTTGGAGTCGTTCAGGCCCATGAGAATCTTGTGCGCCTCCAGCACCTTGGAACGCACGACATCTTCGTTCTGGTCCTGCGACGGCAGGTCGGTCAGGCATTCCGGGCACGGAATCGGCCGATCGACGATGTTGAATACCTGATCGAAGCCCATCGATTGCAACAACCGGGAAATGTCCGGGTTGGTGGTGACGACGGTCGGCAGCAGGCCAACCTTCTGCCGCGACAAGATCGACAGCTTGGCCAGCAGGCCCAGGGTAGTGCTGTCGATGCTCTCGGTTTCGGTGAGGTCGATGACAATCGCCGAGAAGTTCAGCGCAGTGAAAATCTTCTCGATCGTCGCATCCAGCGCCGAACACAGGGTCAGACGCACTTCACCGACGAATTTCAGTACGAAGGTACCGCTCTGCTCGGCGAACTGGATTCTACCGGTACTCATTGAAGGTTCCTGCTCAACACCAATAGGGCGATATCATCCGGCATCTCCCCAAGCGTAGCCAATCCAAATCGTTGACGCAGCCCATCCAGGCTGCCACCTGCTGCCTTGACGATCTCCGGCAAGGCGGCTTCTTTATCTTTGAGCGTATCACCCGGCAAAAGGTCCAGAATGCCATCGGACATCAGGCTGAGACTGAACTGGGGTGGCAGCTCCACCACCAAGTCCTGGTAGGTGGCCTCGTCGAACAGCCCAACCGGCAGGCCACGGCCTTCCAGATAGCGGCAATGCTCGGGGGTGTACAGTACCGGCAGCGGCAAATGACCGCCAACGGCGTAGGTCAGCAGGCCAGACTCTTCGTCGATCACCCCGCCAACCATGGTTACATGCTTGCCCAGCTTGCTGTTGATCAGGCCGCGGTTGATGTGGCTGAGCACTTCCGACGGCTTGAACTCGCGCATTCTGCTGCGCTTGAGTTCGAACATGAGGCGCGTGGTCATGAATTTCAACAGCACGGTGACAAAGGCCGACGACGCGCCATGCCCGGAAACATCAGCGAGGTAGAAGGCGATGCGCCGTTCGTCCACGCGGAAGTAATCGACAAAATCACCCGACAGGTACAACGACGGGATGATCTGGTGCTCGAAGGCGAACTCGCCGGCTACCCAGGGGTTTTCCGGCAGCATGTTCATCTGCACCTGGCGACCGGCGGTCTGATCCTCCTGCAACAGGTGCAGGCTGGCCTCCAGCTCACGGTTGGCGGCTTCGAGCTTGTCGCGATAGCGCTGGTTTTCCAGCACCAGGCGCGACCGGTCGAGGGCACGGCGTACCGAATGCTCGAGTACGGCCAGGTCTTCCAGCGGCTTGATCAGGTAGTCAGCGGCGCCCAGGCGCAACGCTTCCACCGCATCACTCATGACGCCGGCACCAGACACCACGATCACCGGTAACTGCGGCGCACGCTCGCTGACCTGGCGGATCAGTTCGAGGCCGCCCATCTGCGGCATGCGCAGATCGCAGATCACGAGGTCGGGCTGGTGTTCTTCGAAGACCTGAAGGCCCTGCTGGCCATTACCGGCCTGGAGGACGCTGAAGCCACTGTCTTCAAGATAGGCGGCGAGGCTCGCACGGACCACGTCGTCGTCATCAATGATCAGCAGCGTTGCACTGGTTTTCTGCATGTGGGCGAACGGCGCCGATTTAGGTTGGTGCAGCGGTGTCGGCAAGGCAGACGGCCAGCTACGGGAATTCTCTATGGTCACACTCTACTTGAGTTGTAGGACAAGAACACCTGCCCGGCAACTGTCAGAGGTACCTTGTAAGGCGCAGACGGTACTCCCATCCGCCAGGGGTTTCAAGCATGCAACGGTCGACCTCGCCGCTCTTTACAGGGCAAATCACCGGGAGTTATAAGAAAGTTGATCAGCGCAACCCGATGGGAAGGATGCAGCATGCCCCACACGCCCTCCAGTCACAGCGAGAAACGCGATTTCATCCGCATGCGCATAGACACCGAGGTCAGCCTGTTGCACGCAGACCAGGTGATTGCGGCGGTATGCCTGGACCTGTCCAGCGGCGGCATGCAGGTGCAGGCGCAGGCGCGTTTTCAGGTAGGGGACCGGATCGAGGTGCAGATCGACTCCGACCACCCGGCACTGAAGGGGCTGCATGCCAGCACCGAAGTGGTCTGGATTGCCGACCAGCCAGGCGGGCAGCAGAAATTCGGGCTACGGATTCTGGCGATGCATTGAAGCAGGGGCCGCATGCGGCCCCTGATGGATGAATCAGAAGTCGTCTTCGACTTCGCCATCCTTGACCTTGAATTCGCGGTTCTGCAGGTAGGCGTTGCGGATGAAGATGTATTTGTCACCCTGAATCAGCTTTTCGGCCGACAACAGGCTGGCCCGGGTATCGACTATGTCCAGGGCAAAGATCGAGTTACGGGTCGGTACGTGGTCGATGTAGCGGTAGGGCTTGGTGTAGCCGTCCGGGTACTTGGCCACGCCGTCACGCACGGTGCTTGGGCCCAACAACGGAATGACCACGTACGGGCCGCTGGGCACACCCCAGTAGCCCAGGGTCTGGCCGAAGTCCTCGTCATTGCGCTGCAGGCCCATCTTGGTGCCCACATCGAAGAAACCACCCAGGCCGAAGGTGGTGTTGACGATCAGCCGCGCAGTATCCACACCCGCCGCATGGGGCTTGAGCTGCAGCACGTCGTTGGCCAGGTTGGTCACGTCACCCAGGTTGCGGAAGATGTTGTGGATGCCATCTTCGAGGAACTGCGGGGTAACAGCTTGGTAACCCTTGGCCAATGGCTTGAGCGCATAGGTGTCGAGGGTATCGTTGAAGCGGAAGATCGGGCGGTTGACCGCTTCCCAGGGATCTTCCTCGGTGGCAGCCTGGGTGGCTGCCACGGGCGCCAGCAACATGCTGGCGCAGACACAGGCCTGGGTGACTCGTTCGAGCACACTGGCACCGATCCTACGCATAGATGTTTCTCCATCGAAATTCTCGGCCGCAAGCGCAACGGGTCGCGCTGCCGTACGGCGGCAGTATAGAGCCTTGCGGGCTGATAATCAGCTTTACACACGTTTGCTCAATATTTTGTGAACAACTGTTGCACGATTGGCAGTGTCACAGCACCGTAACAATCACCGAATAGCCTGCCGTCTATTTGGGGGAAGTTGCCATGGACGCTGCACCCGCCTTCACTGCTGTGTTGTTCGGCTTGCGTGGCTGCCTGGTGCAGGCCGCCACGGGTGGCGCCCCCTCGCCCGCCCCCGGCGCCCTGGCCACCCTCGCCAGCCTGCGCCAGCGCCAGGTGCCATGCATCTGGCTGGATGACCTGAACAGCACGCAAAGCAAGCGCCTGGCCCATGTGCTGCCAGCCTGGCTGCCCGGCCACTCGGTCAATGGCGTCCGCTGGCCGGCACCAAACGCCTGCTGGCAGGCATTGATGAGCCTTGACAGCGAACGCCTCGATGGCTGCGTGCTGGTCAGCGGCGACCCGAGTCTGCTGCAGTCAGGCCTCAACGCAGGCTTATGGACAGTGGGGCTGGCCGCCTGCAGCCCGTTTTGCGACCGCACTTCCCAGCAATGGCAAGCCCTGAGCCCCCAGGAACAGGACCTTGCCCGTGGCAAGGCGACCCTGGAGCTGTTCAGCCTGGGCGTGCACTCGGTAATCGACCATCTGGAAGCACTGGACACCTGCCTGCAGGACATCGCCCTGCGCCGGCGCAAAGGTGAAAAACCCTGAAACAGCAGCCTTGACGCGGATCATGCAAAGCAACGTCAGGTGGATTACGCTGAACACAGGCCAGAACCTTTGCCGCTTCGCTGAGGTCCATGGCTAGCCAAGCCATTGATGGAGAAATGCCAATGCCTGCCCGCGAATTGCAAGAGCGCCTGAACAGCTTGCGCGAGCAACTGGACCGCAACGTACCGCTTTCGGAAGACGAACTGGCTGCGCTGCACGAAGAAGCGCGCCAGATCGAAGCGCAACTGAAACTCGAGGAAGCCACACCGGACAATAACCTGGTGGATGGCGTGAACCTGGCCA
Organism: Pseudomonas sp. BN607; assembly: GCF_029871175.1. Taxonomy (NCBI): domain Bacteria; kingdom Pseudomonadati; phylum Pseudomonadota; class Gammaproteobacteria; order Pseudomonadales; family Pseudomonadaceae; genus Pseudomonas; species Pseudomonas sp. BN607. Next base: position 20,514 of record NZ_SSOE01000018.1, on the reverse strand, counting down.
TCGAACGCTTCGAGGCCGACCACCCCGACCTCACCGCCACCCTGCGCAGCATTGCCAACTCGCTGCACAGCATGGGGATCTGAGGTGTCCGGTGCCCGCTGCGGGGGCGGGTAACCCCCCCCACAGCGGGCCACTGGCACCTTACTGCCGGACCAGCCGCTTGTTCTCCGGGTTGATCGCTCGGGTACTGCGGTACGGGTTGATATCCAGCCCGCCCCGGCGCACATACCGCGCATACACCGTCAGATGCTCCGGCTGCAGCAGGTTCTTCAAGTCCAGGTAAATGCGCTCTACACACTGCTCATGGAAGTCGGCATGCTGGCGGAAGCTGATCAGGTAGGTCAGCAGGCTGGCGTGGTCCAGCGCCCTGCCCTTGTACTCGACCACTACGCTGCCCCAGTCCGGCTGGCCGGTCACCGGGCAGTTGGACTTCAGCAGGTGGCTGTGCAAAGTTTCTTCCACCACTCGCTCCGGGTTGCAGCGCAGCAGCTCTGGCTGCGGGTGCTCGTAGTTGCTGATGGCAACGTCCAGCGCATCGATGCACAGCCCCGGCAAGGCCACCACGCCCTGGGCCTCGACCTCGGCCAAGGTACGCACCTTCACGCTAACCGGCTTGCCGGCGGCGGCAGACAGGTCCTTCTCCAGGCAGCCCTGCAATTCGCCCAGCGACGCGAACACTGTCTGGTTCAGCGAGTTGAGGTACAGCTTGAACGACTTGGACTCGATGATATTCGGCGAGTCGGCCGGGATGGCGAACTCGCCGATCGCCACCACCGGCTTGCCCGACGGCAGCAGCCAGCTGAGTTCGAAGCAGTTCCAGTAATCCACGCCCTGCCACGGCAAGGTCTGGGCAGTGACGCCCAGCTCGGCCCACTTGGCGGTACGCGGGATCGGGAACAGTTGCTCCGGGGAGTAGGTGGCAATGTATTCGCTGGATTTGCCCAGCGGCGAGTGTTCGGCAGCAGGATGCATGGAAACTGACCTAGAGGTTCGAAATTGCCCCTAGTCTACCGGTTTTGCACCCCGCCTTGCAGGGCCAGTCACTCGATGGTCAGCGCCCCGACCATGCCCGCCTGGTAATGCCCCGGCACGTTGCAGGCAAACTCGATGGGTGCCGACTTGCGGAAGCTCCAGGTCAGTTCGGCACGCTGGCCGGGCATGACCAACACGGTATTGCCGCCGCCGTGGCCATGGCCGCCGCCGTGAGCCATCGAGTGGCCGTGGCTCATCATCTGGCTGTGATCCATGCCTTCATGGTTCATGCCCTCGGTGAACATCTTGCCCTGCATGGCGACCATCTCCTTCTGGTGCTCGGCATGCATGGCCTTGTCGCCAAGGTTGAACTCGTGTGGCAGCTTGCCTTGGTTGACCAGCACGAAGCGCACCGTCTCGCCGGCTTTCACCTGCAGGCTTTTGGGCTCGAAGGCAATGTCCTTGAGCACCACATTGACCGTGCGGGTGGCCTTGGCGGCCGGCGCCGGCTCGCCGAAGGCGAAGGGTTGCGCCTCGCCGGCAAAGGTCGGCAGGCTGGCCAAGGCAAGGGTGGCGGCGACGAACAGGCGTTTCATGATGACTCCGGTAATACACAGCAGGATGACGCCACGTTAGTCAGCGGCGACTGGCAGCTACCTGACGGGAAGATTACAACTTTGTCAGCTTGGGCGAGCCGGCACTTCGTCACGTATCATTTCAACATCACTCGGTCCCTGTGGGAGTCAAGCCACCCAATGAAACTGCTGATCGTCGAAGACCAGGCCCGCACCGGCCAGTACCTGAGCCAGGGCCTGAGCGAAGCCGGCTTTGCCACCGAGCTGGCCACCGATGGCGAGACCGGCCAGTTCCTGGCCCTGACCGGCGACCACGACCTGCTGATCCTCGACGTGATGCTGCCCGGCCGAAACGGCTGGCAGATTCTCCAGGCCGTGCGCCAGGCCGGCCTGGACACGCCGGTACTGTTCCTGACCGCCCGCGACGCTGTCGAGGACCGCGTGCACGGCCTGGAACTGGGCGCCGACGATTACCTGGTCAAGCCGTTCGCCTTTTCCGAACTGCTGGCCCGGGTACGCAGCCTGCTACGCCGGGGCTCCAGCCCCAGCCTGGACACCCTCCTGAGCTTGGCCGACCTGCGCCTGGACCTTATCCGCCGCCGCGCCGAACGCGCAGGCAGCCGCATCGACCTGACCGCCAAGGAGTTCGCCCTGCTCGAACTGCTACTGCGCCGCCAGGGCGAAGTGTTGCCAAAATCGCTGATCGCCTCGCAGGTCTGGGACATGAACTTCGACAGCGATACCAACGTGATCGAGGTAGCGATCCGCCGCCTTCGCCTGAAAATCGACGACCCGCACCCCACCAAGCTGATCCACACCGTACGCGGCATGGGCTATGTCATGGAAGAGCGCCCCGAATGATGCGCAGGGTTTCCCTCGGCACTCGTCTGGCACTGCTGTTCGCCGCCTGCACCGCCGCCGTTTCGCTAGGCGCCGGCCTGTTGTTCAGCCAGGCCAGCGAGCAGCACTTCGTCGAACTTGACCAACAACTGCTGGACTCGCGGCTTTCACTGTTGCGCACGCAACTGGCTGGCATTTCCAACCCAACCGAGCTGCAGGTACGCCTCCCCGCCTTACGCGATGAGCTGAGCCACCAGGCTGACCTGGCCGTGCGCATCAGCGGCAACGACGGTACCACCTGGTTCGAAAGCCGCGCTGGGCTGCCACCGGCACCGCTCCGCGCCGGGCTGGCCACCCTGCATGCACACGGCACCGACTACCGCAGCCTGGCCGTACACCTGGCTCAAGGCGCGGCACAGTCGCCGCAGCTGACGTTGTACCTCGACATCACCCACCACCAGCACTTCCTGCAGGGCATGCAACGCCTGATCTGGCTGACTGTCGGTCTTTCAGCGCTGGTCACCGCGCTGCTCGGCGCTTGGGCGGTACGCCGCGGCCTGCGCCCGCTACGGCAGATGGGCCAGGTGGCCGCCAGCGTGTCGGCGCGCTCACTCACCACACGCCTGCCAGTGGCACAGATGCCCGAGGAGCTGGCCGAGCTGGCCACCAGCATGAATGCCATGCTGCAGCGCCTGGACGATGCCTTCCAGCGCCTGTCGGCGTTTTCCGCCGACATTGCCCACGAACTGCGCACGCCGCTGTCGAACTTGCTGACCCATACCCAGGTCACCCTCACCCGCCCACGTAGCCTCGAGGAGTATCGCGAAGCACTGCATGGCAACCTGGAAGAACTGCAGTGGATGGCGCAGATGATCAACGACATGCTGTTCCTGGCCAAGGCCGACCACGGCTTGCTAGTACCTGGCCAAGCACCTTTGGCGCTGCATGAGGAGGTGGATGCCCTGCTGGAGTACTACGCGCCGCTGGCCGAAGACAGCCATGTCCAAATGCTGCGCGAGGGTGAAGCCGTGTTGCTGGGCGACCGGCATATGCTGCGCCGGGCGCTGTCCAACCTGCTGGATAACGCCCTGCGCTTTACCCCGACGGGCGGGCAAATAAGGGTCACGCTGAAGCCTGGGCCAAGCATCAGCGTGGCCAATACCGGGCCGCCCATCGCGCCAGCTGCTTTGCCGCGGCTGTTCGACCGCTTCTACCGCGTGGACCCTGCGCGGCGCGAAGGCAGTAGCGAGCATGCGGGGTTGGGCTTGGCGATTACCCGCTCGATCGTGCAGGCCCATGGCGGATGCATTCGAGCGGAGTGCGACGGTGGGTGGACCCGATTCATGATCGAGTTCGCTCAAGATCGGTAAAAGTGGGGCTGCCCGGCAGCCCATCGTCGGCAAACCCCACCACAGGGCCGCAAGCCCAGAGCCCGCGCCGTAGCTGTGGTCTACCTCAAACCGCCAGGCCAATCGCCGGCTGCACCTGCGACGCCCGATAAGCCGGGTAAATGGTCGCGAGGAAGCTCATCACCAGCCCTGCCGTGCAGATCATCGCCACATCACCCCACTGCAACTGCGACGGCAAGCTGCTGACGAAGTACACATCCGAAGTGAAGATATGCTGCCCGCTCACCCGCTCCAGCCAGCCGACGATCTGGCTGACATTGAACGCCGCAATCACCCCCAGCACGCCACCAATCAGCGTGCCGACAATACCGATCAAGCTGCCCTGGACCATGAAGGTACCCATGATCTGCGCCGGCGTGGCGCCCAGGGTGCGCAAAATGGCAATGTCCGGCCCCTTGTCGTTCACCACCATCACCAGGGTGGCGATGATGTTGAACGCCGCCACCGCGATGATCATCATCAACAGCAGGCCGATCATGGTCTTTTCCATCTTCATCGCACTGAACAGGCTGCCCTGGGTGTGCGACCAGTCATCGGCGCGGAACGCGTCGCCCAAACCGGCGGCGATAGCCTTGGACACCTGCGGCGCGGCGTACAGGTCGTGCAACTTGAGGCGCACGCCCTGCACCTGGCCTGGCGCCCAGCGCTGCATCTCGGCGGCATCGGCCACATGGATATAGGCCTGCGAACCGTCCAGTTCGGCGCCCACCTTGAAGATACCCACCACTGTCAGGCGCTGCATGCGCGGGGTGATACCACCCGGCTCCTTGCTGATTTCCGGAACGATCAGGGTCAGCTTGTCGCCGGTGTTCAGGCGAAAACGCCGAGCCGTCAGCTCGCCGATGACCACGCCGAACTCACCCGGCTGCAGGTCCTGCAGACGGCCCTGGACGATGTGCTGGCCGACAATCGAAACCTTGCCTTCCTCGGCGGGGTCGATACCGCCCACCTGAATAGGCTGCATCGCGCCCTTGTACGAGAGCATGCCTTCCATCTCGGTAATGGGCGCCGCAGCCATTACCGCCGGGTTCTGCAGGGCCGCGTCAGCCACCTTGTGCCAGTCGTCCAGCGGCTGCACGCCAAGGATGGCGGCGTGCGGCACCAGGCCAAGAATGCGCGAGCTCATTTCACGCTGGAAGCCGTTCATGACCGACAGCACCACGATCATCGCCAGCACGCCCAGCGACAGGCCGATCATCGAGGTCATCGAAATGAACGAAATGAAGTGGTTGCGGCGCTTGGCTCGGGTGTAGCGCGCGCCGATGAAAATGGGCAAGGGTCTGAACATGTACGGAATCACCCAGTAAAAACAGGAAAACGGGGCAGCACGTGCCACCCCGGGCAGTCGATCAGATAGCCACCAGGTGGCCGTCGTCGAGCTTCAATACACGGTCCATCTGCCGCGCCAGGTTCAGGTCGTGGGTGACCACCAGGAACGCCGTGCGCGAGGAACTGGACAGCTCCTGCATCAGCTCCTGGATGCCTTGGGCGGTATGGTGATCGAGGTTGCCGGTCGGCTCGTCGAGCATCACCAGGCCGGGGCGGTTGACCAGTGCCCGGGCAATCGCCACGCGCTGACGCTCGCCGCCGGAAAGCTCGGCCGGCTTGTGATTCAGCCGGTGGCCCAGCCCCACGCGCTTGAGCAGCGCCTGGGCACGCTCACGCGCCTCGGGAATGGGCGTGCGGCCGATCAGCAGGGGCATGCACACGTTCTCGATGGCGGTGAATTCCGGCAGCAGGTGGTGGAACTGGTAGACAAAGCCCAGCTCACGGTTGCGCAGCAGGCCACGGGCACGCTCGCCCAGCGCCGACAGCTCTTCGCCGGCCAGCCAGACACTGCCCTGCGTCGGCCGATCGAGGCCGCCCAGCAGGTTGAGCAAGGTGCTCTTGCCGGAGCCTGAGCTACCGACGATCGCTACGCGCTCACCGGCGTGCAGTTCAAGGTTGAGGCCGGCCAGTACCTGGACCGACTCCGGGCCCTCGTCGTAGGACTTGCCCAGGTTGCGGCAACTCAGAACGGCTTTATCACTCATGCGCGACTCACTCATAACGTAGCGCCTCTGCAGGCTGGGTGCGCGCCGCACGCCAGGCCGGGTACAGGGTGGCGAAGAAACTCAGGACCAGCGCCGCTCCACAGACCATGTACACGTCTTGTGCCTGGATCTGCGACGGCAGGTAATCGATGAAATACACGTCGGCGTTGAGGAACTTGTGCCCGATCAGTGTCTCGATGCCGGCAATTGCGGCACTGACATTCAGCGCCGCAAGAATGCCGACCACCGCGCCGATCAGGGTACCGATCACCCCGATCACCGTGCCCTGCACCATGAAGATGAGCATGATCTGCCCGGGCGTGGCGCCCAGGGTGCGCAAGATCGCGATGTCGCCACGCTTGTCGTTGACCACCATCACCAGGGTGGAAATGATGTTGAACGCCGCCACCGCCACGATCAGCAGCAACAACAGACCGATCATGGCCTTTTCCATGCGGATTGCCTGGTACAGGTTGCCGTGGGTACGGGTCCAGTCACGGCTGTAGTACTCCTGGTCACCCAACTGCTGGGCGATGCTCCAGGCCACTCGCGGGGCCTGGAACAGGTCGTCGAACTTCAGGCGCAGGCCCTGCACCTGGTCGGGTTTCCAGCGGTGCAGGCGGGACAGGTCGCTGATGTTGGTCAGCCCCAGGTAGCCGTCGATCTCGCCTGCACCCACGTGGAAGGTACCGACCACGGTGAAGCGCTTCATGCGCGGGAACATGCCGGCCGGCGTCACGCTGACCTCGGGGGCGACGAAGGTGAGCTTGTCACCAATGGCCACGCCCAGCTTGGCCGCCGCCTTGTCGCCGATCATGATCCCCCACTCGCCCGGCGCCAGCTGGTCCAGGCGGCCCTGCAGAATGAAGTTGTCGATGATCGACACCTCGCGTTCGCGGGCCGGGTCGATGCCGTTGAGCAGTACTTTCTGCACCTTGCCGTCATGGGTCAGCAGGCCCTGCATCTGGGTGAACGGCGCAACCGCCAGCACCTGCGGATTCTGCTTTACTTGTTGGGCAAGGGCCTGCCAGTCGCCAATGGGCTGGCCGCTCTCCAGCGTGGCATGGGGGATCATGCCCAGCACGCGAGTACGCATCTCGTGGTCGAAGCCGTTCATGACCGACAGCACCACGATCATCACCACCACGCCCAGGGCGAGGCCGATCATCGAGGTCAGGGAAATGAACGAGACGAAATGATTGCGTCGTTTGGCACGGGTATAACGCGTGCCGATAAATGCGAAAAGAGGTCTGAACATGTCGGGGCTTGTTCGGATGAAAGGGAACGTCCTTGTGGCGAGGCGCCTACGGCGGCTTTACACTCGGACCACCGCCGCCACCTTGGGTTCGCCATGACGACATTAGACGAAGAAGATCGCCGCGAATACTACCGCATCGAAGATCGGATCGCACTTCAAATAAGCCCCCTCAGCGCGGCCGAAGCCCTTGAGCCAGATGTATTGCAAGATGATTCCCCGCTGTTCAACCTGCTCAGCGAGCTGCACCTGTCCGACTTCGAGTCGCAGCACCTGCTGCGCCAGCTCAGCGACAAGGACCGTACCCTCGCGGCCTTCCTGCGTGCGCAGAACAAACGCCTCGACCTGCTCAGCACAGTCGTTGCGCAATCGCTGCTCGGCGAAGTGGGCAAGCCCCAGCCGGTGATCATCTCCGAAGGCGGCATCGAGTTTGCCCAGCCCACGCAAATCGCCCCGGACACCCGGGTAAAAGTGAAAATGGTGCTGATGCCGCGCGCCCATGGCCTGCTGCTGCGCGGTAAGGTCACCCATTGCGACCCGCGCCCGGACGGCGGCTACGAGGTTGGCACCGAGTTCATCGACATGACCGACGCCCAACGGCAACTGCTGGCCCGCTACATTCTGCAGCGTCAGCAACAGCAACGGCGTCAGCAGCTGGAACAGAACGACCCCTCCTCTTGAGCCCATATTTCTCTGATTTGAAGGAACGAACGTGACCCTGATCTACGGCCATCGCGGCGCCAAGGGCGAAGCACCCGAGAACACCCTGAAGAGCTTCCAGCAATGCCTGGCCCACGGCGTGACGCGCTGCGAGCTGGACCTGCACCTGTCATCCGACAACGAGCTGATGGTGATCCACGACCCCACCCTCAAGCGCACCACTGGCCGGCGCGGCAAAGTGGTCGAGCACCCGGCCGCCGAGCTGGTGAAGATCGACGCACGCAAAGGCGGGCCGGGCCATGTACAGCCCTGCCCGATCCCGAAACTGGAAGAACTGTTCGAGAAATGCCCGTTCGAACACTGGCAGCTGGAAGTGAAAAGCGCTTCGCGCACCCGCGCCGCCACCACGGTGCTGGCGATTCGCGAACTGGCCCAGCAGTACGGCTTGCTGGACAAGGTGACGATCACCTCCAGCTCACGCGAAGTACTGGGTGCCGCCCTGGAGCTGGTGCCGGACGTGAAACGCGGGCTGGTAGCCGAATACGCCTGGCTCGACCCGCTGAAAGTGGCGCAGAACTACGGCTGCGACCTTCTGGCCCTGAACTGGACGCTGTGCACCCCCGAGCGCCTGCTGAAAGCGCAGGGCCAGGGTTTGCACGTGTCGGTGTGGACGGTCAACGAGCCGGCACTGATGCGCCGGCTTGCTGACTTTGGCGTGGACAGCCTGATTACAGACTTTCCCGGTTTGGCCAAGACCACCCTCGGGCAGGGTTGAAATCGGCCTCTCCGACCGGCTCAGGCCACCGGTCGGAGCCGCTCAAAAAAGCCGGTTCAGGCCGTCGTAGGCAGCTACCCGATAGGCTTCAGCCATGGTCGGGTAGTTGAACGTGGTATTGACGAAGTACTTCAGGTTGTTCTGCTCACCCGGCTGGTTCATGACCGCCTGCCCGATGTGAACGATCTCCGACGCCTGATAGCCAAAGCAGTGCACGCCCAGCACTTCCAGCGTCTCGCGATGGAACAGGATCTTCAGCATGCCTTGGGGCTCGCCGGCGATCTGCGCACGCGCCATGCTCTTGAAGAAGGCCTTGCCCACTTCGTATGGCACCTTGGCCTGGGTCAGCTCCTGCTCGTTCTTGCCGATCGAGCTGATTTCCGGAATGGTGTAGATGCCAGTGGGCACGTCGTTGACGAAGCGCCAGCTGCCATTGTCGACGATGCTGCCAGCAGCCGAGCGGCCCTGGTCGTGGGCGGCACTGGCCAGGCTCGGCCAGCCGATCACGTCACCGGCACCGTAGATGTTCGGCACGCTGGTGCGGTAGGCCTCGTCAACTTCGATCTGGCCACGGCTGTTCACCTTGATGCCGATGTTTTCCAGGCCCAGCTTGTCGGTGTTGCCGGTACGGCCGTTGCACCACAGCAAGGCGTCGGCCTTGATCTTCTTGCCCGACTTCAGGTGCAGGATCACCCCATTGTCCAGGCCTTCGACGCGCTCATACTCTTCGTTGTGGCGCACGGTGATGTTGTTGTTGCTGAAGTGGTAGCTCAGCGCCTGGGAAATTTCCGAATCGAGGAAGCTCAGCAGCTGGCCACGGTTATCGACCAGCTCCACCAGCACACCCAGGCCGCTGAAGATCGACGCGTATTCGCAACCGATCACACCGGCGCCGTACACGATGAGCTTGCGCGGGGTGTGGCTGAGGCTGAGGATGGTGTCGCTGTCGTAGACCCGCGGGTGGTGGAAGTCGATGTCGGCCGGGCGGTACGGGCGCGAGCCGGTAGCGATGATGATGTGCTTGGCGTTGAGTTTTTCGACCACGCCATTCGGGCACACGACTTCTACAGTCTGCTCGTCGGCGAAGCTGCCGGTGCCGAAGAACAGGTCAACGCGGTTCCGGGCGTAGTAGCCGGTGCGCGAAGCCACTTGCTTGGCGATGACCTTCTCGGCGCTTTTCAGCACGTCCGGGAACGAGAACCAGCGCGGCTCACCGATGGCGCGGAACATCGGGTTGGTGTTGAACTGCATGATCTGCCGCACCGAGTGACGCAGTGCCTTGGACGGGATGGTGCCCAGATGGGTGCAGTTGCCCCCGACCTGGCGACGGCTATCGACCATCGCCACCTTGCGCCCTGCTTTGGCGGCGTTCATTGCCGCGCCTTCACCGGCCGGGCCGGAACCCAGCACCACTACGTCGTAGTTGTAGACAGCCATGCGTACTCCTTCAGAACTGGCCCGCAAGCCACGGTCGCTCGCGGGGCGCGATCATGCCGCCGGGGCGTCATGAGAAAATTCGGGTGCAGTCTAATCAAGCGTGAACGCCGCGCACATTAACCCTTGGTCGCGTCGTAGGCCAATTTCGCCCGCACTACATATGCTTTACCCATTCCCTGGCGGCAATCATCCCTGCTTGTGCTTTCACTCGCCTTTCACCGCCCGTTCGAACGCAGGCGTAGCTCGGGAGACGAAGCCACCCTCTGCCCGAGTCACCAAAACTGCGGCCAGGCCATGCGCCAAGGCAAAATCCCAGCCACGCTCGGGGCCCAGGATCAGCAGCAGCGTCGAGTAGCCGTCGGCCTGCAGTGCCGAGGCATCAAGCACGGTGACGGCAGCAAGGTCGTGGTCGACCGGGCGCCCGAGGCGGGCATCGAAGGTGTGCGAATAGCGCCGGCCATTCTCCTCGAAATAATGCCGATAGTCACCCGAGGTTGATACTGAAAGGCCATTGACCGGGATGATCTGGCGAGCGATCTGGCGGTCTTCGCGCGGCAGCTCCAGGGCAATGCGCCAAGCGCTGCCATCGGGCTTGCGGCCAACCGCTTTCAGCTCGCCGGTGGCTTCGGCGACAAAACTGGCCACGCCCATGGCCTGCAGCCGGGCGGCGATCAGGTCGACCGCGTGGCCGGCGGCGACACTGTTGAAGTCGAGCTGCACCGGGGCATCCTTGCACAGAGCCTGGCCTTCGGTGTGCAAATGCCGATAGCCCACGCGCTGCCGAACCTGGGCCAAGGCCTGCGCGTCGGGCACCTGCTCGTGGCGGGCCTGGGGGCCAAAGCCCCACAGGTCGAGCAACGGCTCGACGGTAAGATCGTAAGCACCGTCGCTTTGTTCGGCCAGGTGCAGGCCGAAGTTGACCAGCTCGAGCATGTTGGGCGGCAGGGCCAGGCACTGGTTGGCAGGCAACTGGTTGAATTGGCTGACGATAGAATCGCCGCGGTAGGTCGAATAGTGCCGGTCGATTTCATCAAGGATGGTTTCGACCGCTGCCTGCACCTGGGCCGGCGCCGGGCCACCGGGTTCACGGACATACTGAATGCTGTAGCTACTGCCCATGGTCGGCCCACCCAGGCGCTCCAGGGTGGGGCCTTGATTGCAGGCGGTGAGCAGCAGGAGGAGGAACAGTATGGCTGTGCGCAAGGTTCGGTTCCTGGGTGCTTGGCTTGGGCTTTGTGGTATGGCGCATATCGAGCGCCGCACGGGCGGCGCTCGATCTCATAGGCACCACACACCCCACGGCAAGCAAAAAAAAACGGAAACCCGAAGGTTCCCGTTTTTTTATTGCCTTACAAGCGAATCAGCGTGGAAACGCTGGCGGGTTCACACCGGCCATGTCTTCCATCACGCGAACCACCTGGCAGCTGTAACCGAACTCGTTGTCGTACCAGACGTACAGAACAACGCGGTTGTCGTTGGCGATGGTCGCTTCAGCGTCAACCACACCGGCATGGCGCGAGCCGACGAAGTCGGTCGAAACCACTTCCTGGGAAGCGACGTAGTCGATCTGCTTGTGCAGCTCCGAGTGCATCGCGGTCTGGCGCAGGTACTCGTTGATCTCGTCGCGAGTAGTGGCCTTTTCCAGGTTCAGGTTGAGGATGGCCATCGATACGTTCGGCGTCGGTACGCGAATGGCGTTACCGGTCAGCTTGCCCTTCAGCACTGGCAGTGCCTTGGCGGCAGCGGTAGCGGCGCCGGTTTCGGTGATGACCATGTTCAGCGGTGCGGCACGGCCACGGCGGCTGCCCTTGTGGAAGTTGTCGATCAGGTTCTGGTCGTTGGTGAACGAGTGAACGGTTTCGACGTGGCCGTTGACGATGCCGTACTGGTCGTTGATGGCCTTGAGCACCGGCACGATGGCGTTGGTGGTGCAGGAAGCCGCCGAGATGATCTTGTCATCGGCAGCGATGTCGCCGTGGTTGATACCGTGCACGATGTTCTTCAGCGCGCCCTTGCCAGGTGCGGTGAGGATCACGCGGGCAGCGCCCGGGCAGGCCAGGTGCTGGCCCAGGCCGTCGGCATCACGCCATACGCCGGTGTTGTCGACGATCAGCGCGTTTTCGATACCGTACTGGGTGTAGTCGACTTCGCTCGGGCTCTTGGCGTAGATAACCTGGATCAGGTTGCCGTTGGCGGTGATGGTGTTGTTGGCTTCGTCGATGGTGATGGTGCCATCGAATGGACCGTGTACCGAGTCACGACGCAGCAGGCTGGCACGCTTGACCAGGTCGTTCTCGGCGCCTTTGCGCACGACGATGGCACGCAGGCGCAGGCCGTCGCCACCACCGGTCTTCTCGATCAGGATGCGCGCCAGCAGGCGGCCGATGCGGCCAAAGCCGTACAACACGACGTCGGTGCCTTTGCGCGCCGAAGCGTTCTGCTGGCCAACCACTTCGGCCAGTTCTTCACGGACGAACTGCTCGGCAGTGCGGCCATTGCCTTCCTGCTTGAACTTGTTGGCCAGCTTGCCCAGGTCGACCGAAGCGGCGCCCAGTTTCAGCTCGCTCATGGCCTTGAGCAGGGGGAATGTCTCGTGGACGGACAGCTCGGTTTCGTCGGTTTGACGGTGACGCGCAAAGCGGTGCGCCTTGAGGATCGAGATAACCGAACGGTTGATCAGGCTGCGGCCATAGATCGAGCTCACCACATTGTTGTTGCGGTAGAGCTGACCGATAAGCGGGATCATCGCTTCAGCCAGGGCTTCACGATCAATCCACTCACCAAGACACTGGTCGGGCTTCTGAGTCACGGGAACCTTCCACATGTAGGGACAGAAAAAAGGGGCTACATTATGACGCCCCAGCGCGGAACCGGCAATGAGCGCCTGTCGCGGCGACGCAAGCCAGCGTTCATGCCCTATCGAGCCTGACAGCCGGCACCGTCACCGGTACAATCGGTCTCTTTGCCGCAACGCTTGGAGTGCAATCTCCCGTGTCAGTTCTGCGCCTACCGCAAATGTCGGCCACGGCCGGCAAACAAACCTGGGGCAACCTGCCCGGTGCCGCCCTTAGCCTGGCCATCGCCGAGGCCGCCAGCAGCGCTGGCCGCTTCACCCTGTTGCTGACAGCCGACAGCCAGGCCGCCGATCGCCTGGAACAGGAGCTGCGCTTCTTTGCTCCGGACCTGCCCGTGCTGCCGTTCCCGGATTGGGAAACCCTGCCCTACGACCTGTTCTCGCCGCACCAGGACATCATCTCCCAGCGCATCGCCAGCCTGTATCGCCTGCCGGAACTGAGCCACGGCATCCTCGTGGTACCCGTCACCACCGCCCTGCACCGCCTGGCACCCACGCGTTTCTTGCTGGGCAGCAGCCTGGTGCTGGATGTGGGCCAGACCATCGACGTGGAGCAGATGCGCACGCGCCTGGAGGCCAGCGGCTACCGTTGCGTCGATACCGTCTACGAGCACGGTGAATTCGCCGTGCGCGGCGCGCTGATCGACCTGTTCCCGATGGGCAGCAAGCTGCCCTACCGCATCGACCTGTTCGATGACGAAATCGAGACCCTGCGCACCTTCGACCCCGAGACCCAGCGCTCGATCGACAAGGTCGACTCCGTGCGCCTGCTGCCGGCGCGCGAGTTCCCGATGCAGAAAGAGGAGGTCACCCGTTTCAAGGCGCGCTTCCGCGAGCGGTTCGACGTCGACTTCCGCCGCAGCGCGATCTTCCAGGACCTGGCCAGTGGCATCATCCCCGCGGGTATCGAGTACTACCTGCCACTGTTCTTCGAAGAAACCTCGACCCTGTTCGACTACCTGCCGGCGGACACCCAGGTGTTCTCGCTGCCCGGTGTGGAGCAAGCCGCCGAGCACTTCTGGAACGACGTGCGCGGGCGCTACGAAGACCGCCGCGGCGATCTCAGCCGCCCGCTGCTGCCGCCGGCCGAGCTGTTCCTGCCGGTGGAGGACTGCTTTGCCCGGCTCAAGCAATGGCCGCGGGTAGTGGTCAGCAGCGAAGACCTGGACCCCGGCGCGGGCCGCGAGCGCTTCCCCGCCCGCGCCCTGCCCAACCTGGCTATCGAAGCCAAGGCCAACCAGCCGCTGGCCGAGCTGGCCAACTTCCTCGACCAGTTCCCCGGCCGCGTGCTGTTCACGGCCGAATCGGCGGGCCGCCGCGAAGTGCTGCTGGAGCTGCTTGAACGGCTGAAACTGCGCCCGCATACCGTAGACGGTTGGTACGACTTCGTTACCGGCAGCGAGCGCCTGGCAATCACCATCGCCCCATTGGACGAAGGCCTGCTGCTGGACGACCCAGGCCTGGCCCTGATCGCCGAAAGCCCGTTGTTCGGCCAGCGGGTGATGCAGCGCCGGCGCCGTGACAAACGTGGCGAAACTGCCAATGACGCGGTGATCAAGAACCTCACCGAACTGCGTGAAGGCGCACCGGTGGTGCACATCGACCATGGCGTAGGGCGCTACCTGGGCCTGGCCACGCTGGAAATCGACGGCCAGGCCGCCGAGTTCCTCACCCTGGAATACGCCGAGAACGCCAAGCTGTACGTGCCGGTGGCCAACCTGCACCTGATCGCCCGCTACACCGGCAGCGACGATGCCTTGGCACCGCTGCACCGACTGGGCTCGGAAGCCTGGCAGAAGGCCAAGCGCAAGGCCGCGGAACAGGTGCGCGACGTAGCGGCCGAGCTGCTCGACATCTATGCCCGCCGCGCGGCGCGCAAGGGTTACGCGTTTGCCGACCCGTCCGCCGACTACGCCACCTTCAGCGCCGGCTTCCCGTTCGAGGAAACCCCCGACCAACAAGCCGCCATCGAGGCCGTGCGTGCCGACATGCTGGCGCCCAAGCCGATGGACCGCCTGGTGTGCGGTGACGTCGGCTTCGGCAAGACCGAAGTGGCCATGCGCGCGGCGTTCATTGCCGTGCACAGCGGCCGTCAGGTCGCCGTACTGGTGCCCACGACCCTGCTTGCGCAGCAACACTACAACAGCTTCCGCGACCGCTTTGCCGACTGGCCGGTGACGGTGGAAGTGATGAGCCGATTCAAGTCAGCCAAGGAGGTGGCTGCCGCAGCGGCCGACCTGGCCGAAGGCAAGATCGACATCCTGATCGGCACCCACAAGCTGCTGCAGGACGATGTGCGCTTCAAGGACCTGGGCCTGGCCATCATCGACGAAGAGCACCGCTTCGGCGTACGCCAGAAGGAGCAATTGAAGGCCCTGCGCAGCGAGGTCGACATCCTTACCCTGACCGCCACGCCGATTCCGCGCACGCTGAACATGGCGGTAGCGGGCATGCGCGACCTGTCGATCATCGCCACACCGCCGGCACGCCGCCTGTCGGTGCGCACCTTCGTCATGGAGCAGAACAAGAGCACGGTCAAGGAGGCGCTGCTGCGCGAGCTGCTGCGCGGTGGCCAGGTGTACTACCTGCACAACGATGTGAAAACCATCGAGAAATGTGCCGCCGACCTTGCCGAGCTGGTGCCTGAGGCGCGTATCGGCATCGGCCACGGCCAGATGCGCGAGCGCGAACTGGAACAGGTGATGAGTGACTTCTACCACAAGCGCTTCAACGTGCTGGTAGCCTCGACCATCATCGAAACCGGTATCGACGTTCCCAGCGCCAACACCATCGTCATCGAGCGCGCCGACAAGTTCGGCCTGGCCCAGTTGCACCAGCTGCGCGGCCGGGTTGGCCGTAGCCACCACCAGGCCTACGCCTACCTGCTCACGCCCACCCGGCAGAAGGTCAGCGCCGACGCCGAAAAGCGCCTGGAGGCGATTGCCAACACCCAGGACCTTGGCGCCGGCTTCGTGCTGGCCACCAACGACCTGGAAATCCGCGGTGCCGGCGAGCTGCTGGGCGAAGGCCAGAGCGGGCAGATCCAGGCGGTGGGCTTCACCCTGTACATGGAAATGCTCGAACGCGCGGTCAAGGCGATCCGCAAGGGCACCCAGCCCAACCTCGAGCAGCCGCTGGGCGGTGGCCCGGAGATCAACCTGCGCCTGCCGGCGCTGATCCCCGAGGATTACCTGCCCGACGTGCATGCACGGCTGATCCTCTACAAACGCATTGCCTCGGCCGCCGACGAAGAGGGCCTGAAAGACTTGCAGGTCGAGATGATCGACCGGTTCGGCCTGCTCCCGGAGCCGACCAAGAACCTGATGCGCCTGACTTCGCTGAAACTGCACGCGGAAAAGCTCGGCATCAAGAAGGTCGATGCCGGCCCCAATGGCGGCAAGCTCGAGTTCGAGGCGGAGACCCCGGTCGACCCGCTGACCCTGATCAAGCTGATCCAGGGCCAGCCCAAGCGTTACAAGTTCGAAGGCGCGACCCAGTTCCGCTTCCTGGTGCCGATGGAACGCCCCGACGAACGATTCAATACCCTGGAGGCGCTGTTCGAGCGCCTGACCCCACAGCCTGCCTAAGGAAGATCCATGCGTGCCATCCGTTGCCTGACCCTGCTGCTGGCGCTGTTCGCCCCGGCCGCCTTCGCCGAAGGCTTGTATCAGGTAGAAATGATTCTGGTGCGGCAGAACAGCGTGCCCGCCTTCACCAGCCCGTTCGCCCCGGAAGACTGGAGCGCCGGCGCCCCGCGCCTGGAGAAGGACGCCGAACGCCGCCTTGGGCTGGAAGACGAAGTCACCCGGCTGGAGGCCACTGCCGACTACACCGTGCTGATGCACAAGGCCTGGCAGCAGCAGGTTGGCAGCGAACCCAGCCGCGTCGCCCTGGGCGAAGGCACCGAGCAGTTCGGACACTTCCCCATCGAAGGCAACCTGAGCATCGCCGAAGGCCGCTTCATAGCGGTCGAGGCCAACTTCTGGGTCAACCAGCTGGACGGTAACGGCAGCGTGCTGCAAAGCGAGCAGTTCAAGCAGAGCAACAGCAACGTCAAGGGCGGCCAGCTGACCTTCCTCGACGGCGGGCACCTGGCGGTACTGCTGAAGGTGACGCCACCGGGTACGCCGAAAATGCCAGTGATGGACCCGGAGATGATGGAGCAGTAAACGGATGACGCAAGATGCCGCCGCGCTGGTGAACACATACCCGAACTGGACCCAGTCGTTCAGCAAGGCAACCCTGCAACGCGGTGAGCACTATGCCGAGGAAGGCCGTGTCGAACTGGAGGGTATTTACCAACAGACGATTACAGCCAGTTGCCGCGGGAGCGGCGCCAACATCTACCAGCAAACCATCGACCTGCATGTAGCGGGCGGCCGCTGTCACGTGCAGGGCGAGTGCGATTGCCCTGTACGGCAGAACTGCAAGCACTGCGCCGCCGTCCTGTTCTGCATCAGCGACCCCAGCTCGGGCACTCAGGGGGCGCAGGCCACCCCAGGCAACTTGTCTGCCGAGTTGCAACACTGGCTGAGCGGCCTGGAACAGACGCCAGCCAAAGCCGGCACAGCCGACGACAAACGCGGGCGCATGGTGTGCTATCAGCTGCAACTGACCGATGATGCCGGCTGCTCGTTACTGGTTCGCAAGGGGACGCGCAGTGAAGACGGTATACGCTTCAGCCGCGTTCAGTCACTTTACGATTTTCTCTACGAGCCACCGCGCTTCGTAACCGAAGAAGATACCCGCATTCTGCGGTTGCTTTCGGCCCTGAATCAGGGGGGCGGCCAGGACCGCGGCTACAAACTCAAGGGGTTGGAAGGTGGCGAACTGTTCCAGCGCGCCCTTGAAACCGGGCGCATGTTCTTCGATGTCGACTTACCGCCACTTCGCGAGGGCCCGGTGCGCCATGCCGAGTTTCGCTGGGTACGCCTGGAAAACGGTAATTACAGGGGCCTGTGGTACAGCGGCGAGGAAGTGCTGCGCTGCGTGATCCCTCTGCTGCCGCTGTACTACTTCGATGCGCTGACAAGCGAAGTGGGCAAGGTCGAACACAGCCTTGAACCACACGTTGCCGTGCAACTGACCATCGCTCCCGATGTCCCGGAACACCTGGTCGTACCCCTCAGCCACAAACTCAATGCCCTGAGCCACAAGGTACCGACTCCCACACCGGTGCAGGAACAATTGCTCGAGGGTGTCCAGCCAAAGGCACTGCTTGCCCTTGGCAGCCTCGAATACACCGCTTACATGCCGAAAACCGGGCGCATGCAACGGCAAATGCAACATCGCGCGGCATTGGCGTTCGATTATGACGGCCTGCAAGCCAGCGGCAGCGATGACAAGCCATTGACCCGCCTGATGGGCAGTACCAGCCAGCGCATTCGTCGCCAGCCCCAGGCTGAACACGCGCTGCGCAAGACACTGCGCGACTTCGGTTTCAAGCCCGCCACCCGGCAGAGCAAGGCCCTGCCCGACAGTGCCGGCGAGATGTTTCAACTGACTGACGACGAAGCCTGGCTGCGTTTTGCCCGCGAAGGCCTGCCGCGCCTGCGTGAGGCCGGCTGGGCTATCGACATCCATCGTGACTTCGCCTTCAACCTGCAGGAGGTGGACGACTGGTACGCGACCATCGACGAAGCCCCCGGCCATGAATGGTTCGACCTGGAGCTGGGGATCGTGGTCGATGGCCAGCGCCACAGCCTGCTGCCGATCGTGCTACAACTGCTGCGCAGCAGCCCGGAACTGCTGCGCCCCAGTGAATTGGCCCGGCGCAGTGACGACGAGCACTTGCTGATCGACCTCAACCGCGGCCGCCTGGACGCCCCTGCCCTGCGCGTAGCCCTGCCCTATGGCCGCATCAAGGCAGTCATGGGCACCCTGGGCGAACTGTACCTGCACGAAGCCACGGCCGGCCCGAGCCTGCGCATGGAGCGCGCCGATGCTGCGCGCCTGAACGAAATAGAAGGCCTGCCCCTGCACTGGGAAGGTGGCGAGCATGTGCGCGACCTGGGCCGCCGCCTGCGTGACGCCCGCGACCTGCAAGTGGCGCCACCCGGCGGGTTGCAGGCCAGCTTGCGCCCTTACCAGCAACAGGGCCTGAACTGGCTGCAGGCCCTTCGCGAGATGGGCACCGGCGGCATCCTCGGCGACGACATGGGCCTGGGCAAGACCCTGCAGGCCTTGGCCCACCTGCTGCTGGAGAAAGAGTCAGGGCGCCTCGCCACGCCGGCGCTGGCAGTGATGCCGACCAGCCTGATCCCCAACTGGCTGGACGAAGCCCAACGCTTTGCCCCCGCCCTGCGCGTGCTGGCCCTGCACGGGCCGGGGCGCAGCAAGCACTTTGCCAAGCTGCATGAATACGATCTGGTCCTGACTACCTACGCGCTGATGCCGCGCGATCTCGAACACCTGCGCGCCCACGCCTGGCACGTACTGGTCCTGGACGAAGCGCAGAACATCAAGAGCAGCACCAGCAAGGCGGCCATCGCCATCTGCGAACTGCAGGCCACCCAGCGCGTCTGCCTGACCGGCACCCCGATGGAAAACAACCTGGGCGAGCTGTGGTCGATCTTTCACTTCCTGATGCCCGGCTGGCTGGGTGACCTCAAGCGTTTCAACCAGGACTACCGCACGCCGATCGAGCGCCATGCCGACAGTGAGCGCCTGGCCCACCTGGCCAGCCGCATCCGCCCGTTCCTGTTGCGCCGCACCAAGGAACAGGTGGCCACCGAACTGCCGGCCAAGACCGAGATGGTGCACTGGGTCGAACTCAGCGACGCCCAGCGCGACACCTATGAAGCCGTGCGGGTGGCCATGGACCAGAAGGTCCGCGACGAAATCGCCCGCAATGGCGCCGCGCGCAGCCAGATCGTCATCCTCGACGCACTCCTCAAGCTGCGCCAGGTCTGCTGCGACCTGCGCCTGGTCAAGGGCGTGGAAAGCAAGGGCAACCAGGCCGACAAGGGCAAGCTCGGCGCGCTGCTGGAAATGCTTGAAGAGCTGCTTAGCGAAGGCCGCCGGGTACTGCTGTTTTCGCAGTTCACTTCGATGCTGGCATTGATCGAGCAAGAGCTGGAAAAGCGCCAGATCCGCTACAGCCTGCTGACGGGCGACACCCGCGACCGACGTACACCGGTGCAGCAGTTCCAGCAGGGTGACAGCGAGGTGTTTTTGATCAGCCTCAAGGCCGGGGGCGTAGGCCTGAACCTGACGGCAGCGGACACGGTGATCCACTACGACCCATGGTGGAACCCGGCCAGCGAAAACCAGGCTACTGACCGCGCCTACCGCATTGGCCAGGACAAGCCGGTGTTCGTGTTCAAGCTCATCACCCGGGGCACGGTGGAAGAAAAGATCCAGTTGCTGCAGCAGGAAAAGGCAGCGCTGGCGGCCAGCTTGCTGGATGGCGGCCAGGCTGGGCAGTGGCGCATGGGGGATGAAGAGATCGAGGCCTTGTTTGCGCCATTGCCAGGCAAACGCGGGCGGTAATTCAGCCTTTTGCCCTGCCTATCCTGGCCTCTTCGCGGGCGAGCCCGCTCCCACAGGTACCCCGCAAGACTGAGGCTGATGCAGTACCTGGGAAACAACTGTTTTGCTCAATTTCTAGAATCTAGCGCAATCCCCTGTGGGAGCGGGCTAGTCCCGCGAACACGGGCGAAGCCCGTGCCATCCACCGTGTTGGATGCTTCGCGGGGCAAGCCC